>NZ_CM001773.1:484620-799620 GCF_000314895.2 Providencia sneebia DSM 19967
GTTCAATAAACGTGAGAAGCCGAAAGGTGAAGGACACAGCAGCTTGTTCGAGATTAATGATTCTGGTTGAGGCABGAAAGTKGCTTA
This sequence comes from Providencia sneebia DSM 19967, assembly GCF_000314895.2. Lineage (GTDB taxonomy): Bacteria > Pseudomonadota > Gammaproteobacteria > Enterobacterales > Enterobacteriaceae > Providencia > Providencia sneebia. The sequence goes on from NZ_CM001773.1 coordinate 484,708, forward strand.
ACGGGAATAAACAGAATTTGTCTGGCGGCAATAGCGCGGTGGTCCCACCTGACCCCATGCCGAACTCAGCAGTGAAACGCCGTAGCGCCGATGGTAGTGTGGGGTCTCCCCATGTGAGAGTAGGGAACTGCCAGACATTCAATTAGTGAAAAAGCCWYCCATTGGGTGGCTTTTTTGCGTTTGGGCTTTAGCTGATTTAAGTCACGTAAGCGCCTTAAACATAAAACCCCGGCTTTGCAGGTGGAGTCAAAGGGGTATACCAAGAAAAACACCTCTCCGCTACGATATAGATGTTCAAGCTAATATTTGTAACCTAAATAAGAAAAGATGTTTATAGGCATTATGCAGTTGTTTATTATTTGGGGAGCAGAAAAATTTTCCCTATTTTAGCATTTTTATCTTTTTTAATATTTTGCCTTTTTAATGAAGATGGCATGATAACACATTGAATGATAATAATTAATTATCACTATCAATGAGTAAACTTGATATATTTTAACAAATATTTTTTATTCTTTGATTATTTTTCTGAATGAATATTGAAACTAATATTTATCAGTTATAAAAAATAATCATTAATATTAATCTGTTAATTACAACTTCTTTTTTACACCTCAATCTCTATGATTATTTTTTCTTTTTATTACCAAACAGTAAATTACTTGCTAACTAAAACAGTTAATTAATGTTAATTTGATGTTGCATTAAATTAACACTATACTACCAAAAATTAACACAAGCGAATTCTCTCTATTTAATCGTGTTATAGATAAAATTAGTAAGTAAAAACAATTACCTAAATTGTTATCTTACCAATAATATAATCTTGTTGATTAAGGTGGGTAAAATGAAAAATAGTCAAGTATTCCAAAAAATTATTTGTGTCAGCAAACAGCAAGAAGAAGAATTTAATAATGGACAAACAGGTGCAACAATTTTGTTTTTACTGGTCGCATTTTTTGTCCCATTTTTATTGTTAAATGCTGTACGCCAGTGGCTACAGGTTGATTACAATCTTGTTTCTGTTTTCGGTATGTTTGCTATTAGCGCAGTGCTGACATTTATTCTCTATAGAGCATTTAATATTAGTGAGAAATTTGCGGATAAAACTGCTTCATTGACAAGATTGTTTTCTGACTATATCCCTAATAATTCTGCTGAATTTATAACATTACAATCGGCTTTGAAAAATAATCCAAGTAATCGTTTCGAACTTGTTGACGAATGGGTCAATGCTGAGAAAGCGACTTACGCTTGAATGAATTTAGATAATTATAAACCTATTTATTAAGCAGCTATTTTGTCGATACAGAATAGCTGCTTTTTTTATTCTTTATTTGTAAAAGTAAGAATACAAAACAATAAAATAGCTAAAAAATATTACGTAAATACATTACATAATAAAAGGCAACTCAGTAGCTAAGTTGAGTTGCCTTTTTGATTAGATGATTGTGTGGATTAGTGTGATTTTCCTTGTTCAATACCTAATCCAATTTGTGAACGAATAAACTGTTCTTTAAAGCGTTCTCTTTCCATTTTTCCTTGCTCTGAATTATCTGTGATAGAAAAGAACCAAGCAGCCACAAAAGCAACTATCATGGAAAATAAGGCAGGGTATTCATAAGGATAGATAGGTTTTTCATGGTGTAGAATACTGACCCAAATAGTAGGACCTAAAATCATCAACATGACGGCGGTGATTAGCCCTAACCAGCCTCCTGCTAATGCGCCTCGAGTTGTCAGCTTTTTCCAGTACATAGATAATAAAATTATCGGGAAGTTACAACTTGCTGCGATAGAGAATGCTAAGCCAACCATGAAGGCAATATTTTGATTTTCAAATAAAATACCTAATCCGATGGCAACAAATCCTAAAATAACAACAGTAATTTTAGAGACCCGTAATTCATCTTTTTCATTTGCATTTCCGTTTTTCATCGCCATAGCATATAGGTCATGTGAAACGGCAGAAGCACCTGCTAATGTTAATCCTGCAACAACTGCGAGGATGGTGGCAAATGCGACAGCGGAGATAAAACCAAGGAAGAAATTACCGCCAACAGCATCTGCTAGGTGCACCGCAGCCATATTGGTTCCACCAATTAACTTACCTGCTGCATCTTTAAATTCTGGATTTGCGCTGACAAGGACGATTGCACCAAAGCCAATGATAAAGGTTAAAATATAGAAATAACCAATAAATCCGGTGGCATAGAATACGCTTTTACGTGCTTCTTTTGCATCACTGACCGTGAAGAAACGCATAATAATATGAGGAAGCCCTGCTGTACCAAACATAAGTGCAAGTCCTAATGATAGCGCTGATATTGGATCAGAAACTAATCCACCAGGGCTCATTATCGCAATCCCATTTTTATGAATTTCAACGGCTTCTTTAAATAATGTGTTGAAATTAAAACCGACATGCTTCATTACCATGACAGCCATGAATGTTGCACCCGCTAGGAGCAATATTGCCTTGATAATTTGTACCCATGTTGTTGCCAGCATCCCTCCAAATAAGACATATAGCACCATAAGGATACCAACAATAACCACAGCAACATGGTAATTTAATCCAAAGAGTAACTCGATGAGTTTTCCTGCTCCGACCATTTGGGCAATAAGGTATAGTGCGACGACCACGAGCGAGCCAACAGCAGACAAAATCCGTATGGGTCTTTGTTTTAAACGATAAGATGCAACATCGGCGAAAGTATAGCGCCCAAGGTTGCGTAATCTTTCAGCGATAAGAAATAAAATAATTGGCCAACCAATAAGAAACCCGATGGAATAAATCAGCCCATCATAGCCCGAAGTATAAACGAGCGCCGAAATTCCTAAGAATGATGCGGCAGACATAAAATCACCGGCTATCGCCATTCCATTTTGAAAACCTGTAATTTTACCACCAGCGGTGTAGTAATCAGAGCGAGAACGTGTGCGTTTAGAAGCCCAGTAAGTGATATAGAGTGTGAACCCAACAAATAATAAGAACATCACGATGGCTTGAATATTTACTGGTTGCCGCTCTACATCACCCGTCAAAGCATCTGAAAAAGCGCTTTGGGAGATAAAAAATAGAATAATAGGTAAGAATTTTATCATTTTTCTACCTCCTCTAAAATTTCAGCTGTCAGGCGGTCATATTCGCCGTTTGCACGAATGACATACAAACCCGTTAGGATAAAGGAAATAACAATCAGCCCAACGCCAACAGGTATCCCTCTAGTGATATAGGACCCTTCACTAATTGGTGTGCCTAGCCATTCAGGGTCGAAAGCAATCAGAAAAATAAAACCGACATACAGTACTAATGTGATCCCAGACAACAACCATGAAAATCGACTACGTTTCTTAACGAGTTCTTTAAAGCGAGGATTATTCTCTACCTTTTCATAAGCAGTAGCATTCATCAGAGTTCCCCTCTGTTATCGTTTTATTGATGTGTTTGCAAGGTCGCCAATCAAGGCGACCTTTGAAACTATGGAATATTAATTGACTGTTTTTCTTCGAGTAGTTTCTCGACAACACTTGGATCGGCTAATGTGGAAGTATCTCCTAAATTACTGGTATCACCAGATGCAATTTTGCGTAAGATACGGCGCATGATTTTACCGGAGCGGGTTTTAGGAAGGGAATCCGTCCAGTGTAGAACATCAGGTGTGGCAATTGGGCCTATTTCTTTACGCACCCAATTTCGGACATCTGTGTATAATTCAGGTGAAGGCTCTTCTCCAGATATTAATGTGACATAAGCGTAGATAGCTTGTCCTTTAATATTGTGAGGGATCCCCACAACAGCAGCTTCTGCAATCTTTGGATGTGAAACGAGTGCTGATTCAATTTCAGCTGTCCCTAAACGGTGCCCTGAAATATTTAAAACGTCATCAACACGACCTGTTATCCAAAAATAACCATCTTCATCTCTACGTGCGCCATCTCCACTGAAGTACATACCTTTGAAGGTAGAAAAGTAGGTTTGCTCGAAGCGATCATGGTCGCCATATAAAGTACGCGCTTGGCCAGGCCATGAGTCAACAATGACAAGGTTGCCTTCACAAGTGCCGTCTAAAGGTTCTCCAAGATTATCAACTAGCGCAGGGCGAACACCAAAGAATGGGCGTGTCGCTGATCCTGGCTTCAGCATCGTTGCACCAGGAAGCGGTGTGATCATAAATCCACCCGTTTCTGTTTGCCACCATGTATCCACAATAGGACAACGGCTATCGCCAATCTTTTTATAAAACCATTCCCAAGCTTCTGGGTTGATGGGTTCCCCTACAGAGCCAAGAATACGCAATGATTTTCGAGAAGTGCCTTCAATGGCTTTATCACCTTCAGCCATTAGGGCACGGATTGCCGTTGGCGCGGTATAAAGAATATTGACCTGATGTTTGTCAACAACTTGGCTCATTCGATTCACTGCTGGGTAATTTGGGACGCCTTCAAACATGAGAGTTTTTGCGCCATTAGATAATGGGCCATACAATAAGTAGCTGTGACCTGTAACCCAACCAACATCGGCGGTACACCAATAAACTTCTTCAGGGTGGTAATCAAACGTATACTTAAAGGTGAGGGTTGCATAAACCAAGTAGCCGCCAGTTGTATGTAAAACCCCTTTAGGTTTTCCTGTTGAGCCTGAGGTGTACAGAATAAATAGTGGGTCTTCCGCATTCATCTCCTCTGGTGGGCAATCAGCACTGACACCGCTGATAAGGTCGTGCCACCACAAATCGCGCCCTTTAACCCAACTTGGAACCTGCCCAGTACGTTGGTAAACAATCACGTTTGAAACAGTGGTGACATTAGGGTTTGCGAGGGCATCATCCACATTTTTCTTTAATGGGATTGCGCGGCCAGCACGTAAACCTTCATCTGCGGTGATGATTAACTTGGCTTTACAGTCGATGACACGACCAGAAACCGCTTCAGGTGAGAAGCCAGCGAAAATAACAGTATGAATAGCACCAATACGAGCGCATGCTAACATCGCCACAGCGGCCTCAACAACCATTGGCATGTAAATAGCAACGACATCACCTTTACGGATACCTTGCTGTTTTAACACATTGGCAAATTGGCATACATCGTGATGTAATTCACGATAAGTCACATTTTTGGATTGAGAAGGATCATCACCTTCCCAAATGATAGCTGTTTGATCTGCTTTCTCGGCGAGATGGCGATCTAAGCAGTTAGCGCTTAAGTTAAGGGTTCCATCTTCAAACCAGCGAATACTAATATGGCCTGGATCGAAGGAAGTATTTTTTACTCGAGTATAAGGCTTGATCCAATCAATAATTTTCCCTTTTTCACCCCAGTACTTTTCTGGGTTCTGAATAGAGAGTTGATAGTCGTCGTTGTACTGTTGTTCGTTTATCAGGGCATTTTCTGCAATTTCAGCAGGAACGGGATGCTTTGTTATTTGAGTCATATTATTATCTCCTTGCAGATGTTAATACTATGTCAAAAAATCGTTAACTAAAGCTGAAAAATAGAATTTGTTTTTCTTTTGAGCGGAAGATCACGTATTAATAGTGGTGTTTTTAGCAGGATTATCATTTGATGCGAAATACACAATTGAAATAATCATCTGATGATATGGATAAATAAAAGATTAAAGAAAATAAAAGCGTGTTAATATTGGGATTAGTTGCTAAATAAATTAGTAATGATAGTTAATGCAAAAAACCACACAAATAGTGTCAGGTTTATAATGATTTTCATTAACAGTAAAATAACTATAATGAAGATCTTTTCACAAGGTGTGAAGTTACTGAAGTGTATGCCCTATGGGTTTCGCATTTCAAATGAGAAATAGAGTAATCGTCACTGGAGACAATATAATGAGCTATACATTACCTGCTTTACCTTATGCTTATGATGCACTGGAACCTCATTTCGACAAGCAAACCATGGAAATCCACCATACTAAGCATCACCAAACGTATGTTAATAACACCAATGCAGCATTAGAAAAATTACCTGAACTCGCAAATCTTGATATTGATGTATTAATCCAACAATTGGATAAAGTTCCTGCTGATCAACGCACTTTTGTTCGTAACAATGCGGGTGGCCATTCAAACCACAGCTTCTTCTGGAAAAACCTAAAACTGGATACTGAGCTGAGCGGTGAACTGAAAGCGGCAATCGAGCGCGATTTCGGAAGTGTTGACGCTTTCAAAGATCTGTTTGAAAAAGCAGCTGCTTCACGTTTTGGTTCTGGCTGGGCATGGTTAGTTCTAAAAGATGATGGCAAACTTGCTGTGGTATCGACAGCAAACCAAGATAGCCCGCTGATGGGTGAAGCAATTTCTGGTACATCTGGTTACCCAATTATTGGTCTGGATGTTTGGGAACATGCTTATTACTTGAAATATCAAAACCGTCGCCCTGACTACATCAAAGCTTTCTGGTCAGTTGTGAACTGGGATGAAGCTGCAAAACGTTTTGCTGCAAAAAACAAATAATCATCTAATGTGATTATTGATTATAAACAGGTGCTTTTTTAAAGCACCTGTAGTTATAGACAAAGTGGGATCAAAATAGTTTTCCCACTTGTCTTATCAGCCAAAAATGAATTAACTGATTTCCTGTTATATTTTCAACACTGATTTGGTTTGTTAGCTTCCTTAAATTACCGATATTTACCAGATTTTTCTGCCACACAACTTTCCTATTTCCCCCATTTTCATTGTGCACGATATAAACTGTTAAATTATTGCCGAAAATAATCAATATAAGGTTATGATACTTGCTTAGTGTTAGCAGATTAATTGGCTGAATTTAAAGCATAATAATGAAGGTACTATTTTCATGAAAAATCATCTTCAAGTTTATATTGGTGAAGTTCAAGCGACACAAGCCTGTGGAAATAGTGCTATTTATAAGCGCCAAGTTGATGGGTTGTTGTCATTAGAGCAGCTCGGCCTAGTCGGAGATGAACAAGCGGAAAAACGGTTCCACGGTGGGCCTGATCGCGCATTGTGTCACTATCCAGCGGAGCATTATCAATTTTGGATCAATGCTTATCCTGAATTAGAATCACTATTTACACCGCCTGCTTTTGGCGAAAATATTTCAACCCTAGGAATGACGGAAGATAACGTTTTCATTGGTGATATCTATGCATGGGGGGATGCCCGCATTCAGGTAACACAACCTCGTTCCCCCTGCTATAAACTTAATGGGTTAACAGGAATTGAAAATTTTTCTCAAGTGATGCAAGAGAATGGTCGTTGTGGTTGGTTGTATCGCGTAATAAAAACAGGCTCTGTGAGCGCACAGATGCCAATTAAACTATTAAGTCGTAATAGTGATGTGTCAGTTCAAGAGGCCATTATGATTGCGTTTCATGCACCTTTTGATGAAGAACTATATCAGCGATTATTAGCTGCGGCAGGGTTGTCAGCAAGTTGGAGCTTAACGATGCAAAATAGGCTCGAGTTTCATCGGATTGAAGATTTTAGCCACCGTTTATTTGGTAAACGTACGGCATAAGAAAAGTTGATAGATAGAGAAAAACGAGGTTGAAGATTGGAAAGCAGAGGTGTTTAACCTCTGCTTTAGTCTTGATTATGGGCGTTTTACAAAGCCAATTGCATCATAAACTTTATCTAAGGTGACTTGCGCTCTCGCAGACGCTCTTTGTGCCCCTTCACTCATGATTTTATTCAATAATGCTTCATTATCACGGAAGTGGTGATAGCGCTCCTGTAATGTGGTTAGCATGTCAGAAACGGCATCGGCAACAGCACCTTTTAGGTGACCGTACATCTGCCCTTCAAATTGCGCTTCAAGTTCAGAAATACTTTTACCTGTTACGCCTGATAGAATATCAAGTAAGTTTGATACACCGGGTTTATTTTCAATGTCATAAATAACACGAGGCGGCTCTTCTGAGTCAGTCATTGCGCGTTTAATTTTTTTCGCAGCACCTTTTGGATCTTCTAACAGCGCTATGAGGTTATTGCGATTTTCATCTGATTTAGACATTTTCTTGGTCGGGTCTTGAAGCGCCATAACACGCGCACCACCGCCAGTAGGAATGAATGGATCAGGAACAGTGAAAATATCACCATATAGCGTATTAAAGCGCTGAGCAACATCACGGCTTAATTCGAGATGCTGCTTTTGGTCAATACCAACAGGTACTTTATTAGTTTGATATAGCAGAATATCGGCAACCATTAAAACGGGGTAATCAAACAAGCCAGCATTAATGTTTTCAGAATGGCGTGCTGATTTATCTTTAAATTGAGTCATACGACTCAATTCGCCAAAATAGGTGTAACAGTTTAATACCCAGCTCAATTGCGCATGTTGTGGAACATGTGATTGTACAAAAATGGTGCTTTTCTCGTGATCAATACCGCAAGCAAGGTACAGGGCGAGTGTATCTAGTGTTCTTTTATGTAACTCAACCGGATCTTGGCGCACGGTAATTGCATGTTGGTCAACGATACAATAGATGCAATCATAATCATCTTGCATCTGTACCCACTGACGTAGCGCACCCATATAGTTACCGATGGTTAATTCACCGGAAGGCTGTGCGCCGCTGAATACGATAGGTTTTKGGGATTGCTTTGTTTTTTCAGTGGGTTCACTCATTTTTATTTATGTCCTTTAATTATTTTGGATCAGATAAACCGATAGTTGGCAGAATATCTGAAAAGTGTGTTAAAACACAATCAGGCTCGCTTAATGCGATAGATTCACCATAGTTATAACCATAAGTTAGACCAACACAAGGGCATTGTGCATTTTTCGCTGCAATAATGTCATTGCGAGAATCACCAACAAACAGCAATTCTTCTTTCCGTAAGCCAAATGTACCTAATGTAAGATATAAAGGCGCAGGGTGTGGTTTTTTTTCTTTTACATCATCGCCACCCAGAACAAGAGAAAAGTAGCCATCAATGCCTAATTTTTTCAGTAATGGTGCAATAAAAGGTGTTGGTTTATTCGTGACAATTGCCATTGGTATTGCATGTTTAGCAAGTTCAGCCAGGGTTTCTTTAACCTCAAGGAATAGCTTACTCCCAGTTGTCACGGATGTGGCATAAAATTTATCAAAACTTTGACGAACTGCTTGATGTAATTCTGGTGTGATGGTTGCGCCAGCCCAAGTTAGTGCGCGATCAACCATGATATCTGCACCATTGCCAACCCAAATTGAGATGCGCTCTTTACCTGCTGGTGGAAAACCATGTTCTTCTAATGCATTATCTAATGCTTCAGCTAAGCCACCCGCACTGTCAACAAGTGTGCCATCTAAATCAAAAGCAATGGCTTTGATATTTTCTAAGCTTTGTTGTGTCATTGAGATACCTTCTCTAGCTCTTTACGCATTGCATCAATGACGGTTTTATAATCGTGGTGACCAAAAATGGCTGAACCGGCAACAAAAGTGTCTGCCCCCGCAGCGGCAATTTCTGCGATATTATCTACTTTAACACCGCCATCAATTTCTAAACGAATGTCGTAACCACTTTCATCAATCATTTTGCGAACCTGACGTAATTTTGTCAGTGTATGAGGAATAAATGATTGCCCACCAAATCCTGGATTGACAGACATCAGTAAGATCATATCAACTTTATCCATCACATAATCAAGATAAGAAAGTGGTGTGGCTGGATTTAAAACAACGCCCGCAGTACAACCATGTTCTTTAATGATTTGTATTGTTCTATCAACATGTTCGCTGGCTTCAACATGGAAGCTAATGTGGTTTGCACCCGCTTTAGCAAAATCAGGAATAATTCGATCTACCGGTTTGACCATCAAATGAACATCAATAGGTGCAGTGATGCCGTAATCACGTAAAGCTTTACAAATCGGTGCTCCAAATGTGAGGTTAGGAACATAGTGATTATCCATAACATCAAAATGTATGATATCTGCTCCTGCTTCGAGGACTTTGGCGGTATCTTCGCCTAAACGAGCAAAATCTGCAGATAAAATAGATGGGGCAATGAGAAAATCTTTCATTATTATCTCCGATTATTTAAACACTACCTGAAGATCATTCCGTGCCTGACGGAAGGTGTATTATGTGGCTAAGTGCGACATTACTCGTCTTTTTGGTAGCCTCTTTCACGCTATATAATGCCAATAATTCATTGACCTTATTACGATTAAGTATATTCCGGCTGATAGTCCGACGAACTTTGACTATATGTAATGTCGCTTGATCATACCACTCCCTCGTCAATGGTGTGTCATGATTTGAGATCAGAACAGGAATTTTGCGATCTGACGACAAATGGCGAGCTAACTTGGCAAGGTTCATTTGTTCTTGTGCACTAAACGCATTGGTGTGATATGCCGTGAAATTAGCGGTTTCAGATAAAGGCGCATAAGGGGGATCACAGTAAACAACCATACCTGACTTAGCGGATAACAGCGTTGTTTCATAATTCTGTGTGAGGAAGATTGCTCTTTGCGCTTTATCGGCAAACCACAATAATTCTTCTTTAGGGAAATAAGGTTTTTTATAGCGCCCAAAAGGCACATTAAACTCTCCGCGAGAATTATAACGACATAACCCATTGTAACAATGGCGGTTTAGGTAGAGGAATAACACACTGCGGATAAACGGATCAGTCGATTGATTAAAGGCTTCTCGTTTAAGATAGTATTGTTCCGAGGTATTAAATTCAGGTGTAAAAACTTGACGGACTTCTTCAATGAAGGAGTCTGTTTGATTTTTTACTGTGTTGTAGAGGTTAATAAGGTCACTGTTGATATCAGCTAAGATGTAAGAATCATAGCTGGTGTTTAAAAAAACAGAACCAGCTCCAACAAAAGGCTCGATTAAGCAATCACCCTGTGGAAGATGTTTTTTGATATCTTCCACAATTGGGTATTTTCCGCCAGCCCATTTCAAAAAAGCGCGTGTTTTTTTCATGCCGTCTTATTGTTACAAACGTTTAGAGTGATAATTAAGCACTCTTTCTGGACAGCATAATGCGCCCTCGATAAAACGTTGTTATTTTTGATCCTGTTGAACTTGCTTCATATTTCTAACCCAAGGTTTTTTCGCTTGAATTTCAGCTGGTAAAGTTGCTATGGCACTTTTAGCTTCATTGACAGAACGATAATTACCATGAATTAAAACATACCAAGTTTGTCCATTACGGATTGTTTTATAAACTTTGTAATTAGTCAGTTTATTTTGTTTAGCGAAAGCTTCTAGTGTGTCAGAGCGGCTTGCACTGCTTAGTTGTAATGTATAATTACTTGCCGGAGCAGACATCAGATTACCGCTTTGTTTGTTACTTGCAGTCGTCGTTTTTGTCGGCTGTTTAGTTTGCACTGGCTGAGTATTTACTACCGGTTTTGGTTGTACTTTTTCTGTTTTCACAGGCGGTGGAGTTTGTGGTTTAGTCACAGGCTCCGTCTGAGTAATTGGTGGTGGTGCAATATTTTGCGTACCGGTATTTGATGATTGGCCTTGGCTCAAAGCATCAGCAACATCACCTGGAATTTCAATTCGCTCACCATAATTTTGCCCTTGCAGCGATTCGGCTTGGGTTGGCAACGGATTGATTGGTGGCATATTAATATCTTGCGTAGACTGATTATTACTGAGAGAGGAGGAACCAGACAGGTCAATATTACGTTCATTTGACGTATTTGTCTGTTGTTTCTCATGCTCTGTTGGCGCTTTTAACGCAGAGCTAATCGCAATAATCAAAAGTAATAATACAAGTACACCTACACCAATCATAATATGTTGGCGAGAAAGGGTAATTTTGGATTTTACAGATGAAACTGAAGCACGATTGCGACCCGCAGGTCTATCTGATGTGTCCGGCCGTAAGTCATTCTGTGCTTGAGGCTGATTATCTGGTTTGAATTCGTCCACTTTCCCCTCCCGAATAAATATCGCCTAATGATAGAGGCAATATCGCTCTTTTCATTTCGGCCTTATAACAATCAATAAATTAACTTGTTTATAAAAGTCATGATTGTCATCAATAATGCAATTCACTCATTTTACATGAATTGAGAATGATATGCCTATTATCTACAGTAAAACCTAACCAAGAGTAGATGCTATAGCTTAAAGCATACATCATAATCTAACGATTTTATGCTATATCTGCCAGTAACATTTTAAATCATAGGACTATCTATCGATAATTGTTACTTTCTAGCGGCTAATTATTGCTCAATTACGGTAAACAGGCTGAAATTGCCTTTTTGACTATTGGCATTTCCACATCTGAACGTAGTTCAGCATGACCAATGTCAGTTGGTAATATCAGATGTAACTTACCGCCGACCACTTTTTTATCTCGCATCATGTGAGGTAAGTAATCGTCAGGTTGCATTTGAATTGGACCGACAACAGGTAATTGTGCACGTTTCAATAACGCAATGAGTCGTTCAGTTTGCTCTGCTGAGAATGTACCAGCTAGCTCAGCTGTTTTTGCCGCCATCACCATGCCTACTGCAACGGCTTCTCCATGCAGCCAAACTCCATAGCCCATATGAGTTTCAATTGCATGACCAAAGGTATGACCAAGATTAAGCAGTGCGCGTAAACCGCTTGTCTCTTTTTCATCGGCGGCGACAACTTGTGCTTTTAATTCACAACAGCGGCGGATGCAGTATGCCATTGCTTGATTATCTAAGGCTATCAATGCGTCAATGTTATCTTCTAGCCAAGTAAAAAATTCGCCATCAAGAATAACGCCATATTTGATCACCTCAGCAAGGCCTGAAGATAACTCACGTTTAGGTAAAGTTTTTAGGCTATCAAGATCAACAACCACAGAAGCGGGTTGATAGAAAGCACCTATCATATTTTTACCTAAAGGATGGTTTACAGCCGTTTTTCCTCCAACGGAGGAATCCACTTGGGATAACAATGTGGTTGGAACTTGAATAAAACGCACACCACGTTGGTAACTTGCTGCTGCAAACCCAGTTAAATCACCGATAACCCCCCCACCAAGAGCAATGAGGGTTGTATCACGGCTGTGATGTTTTTCTAGTAGCGCGGTAAATACATCATTCATGATGAATAACGATTTATATTGTTCACCATCGGGAAGAATAATGGAGTCTACTTTTACGCCTTGTGCTGTAAGTACTTGTGTTAATTTATCAAGATAAATAGGTGCAAGTGTTTCATTGGTTACTACCATTGCTCTTTGGCCTGATTCGAGTGGCCAAAATGCATCCGGTTGGTTATAAAGACCTGGCGCAATTGTGATTGGATAACTGCGTTCATCCAGAGTAACGGTCACTTTTTCCATTATGTTTCACCTTGAACAATATTAACCCTGAAAAATTAACAGTATGACTTAGTTTTTTTCTAACATTTCGATGATTTGGTTGGCAACAACTTTAGCGCTTTGCTCATCGGTATGAATAGTGATGTCCGCAATTTCCTCATACATCGGATTGCGTTCAGATGCTAATTTTTCAAGAACTTCACGTGCTGGCTCATCGACTTGCAATAAAGGACGTTTTTTATCGCGCTGAGTCCGAGAGAGTTGTTTCTCGATAGTGGTTTCAAGATACACAACAACACCTCGAGCGGAAAGACGATTACGAGTTTCTTTCGATTTTACTGAACCACCACCAGTAGCAAGTACAATACCTTGTTTTTCGGTAAGTTCATTGATGATTTTCTCTTCGCGATCGCGGAAGCCTTCCTCGCCTTCTAGGTCAAAGACCCAGCCTACATCTGCGCCAGTGCGTTTTTCAATCTCGTGATCAGAGTCGAAAAACTCCATATTAAGCTGTTGAGCCAATTGACGACCAATAGTGCTTTTTCCGGCACCCATAGGTCCAACCAGAAAGATATTGCGTTTCTCTGCCATGTTTTTTGGTATTACTACGATTATTCGTTAATGATAACCCGCCCCGCCAATTGAATTAGCGACGGGACCTAAACTGAAACCTCATGAGTGATAAGTGAGATCAGATAATAAAATTATCTCAATACATCAACCTGAATTGCAACTATATAAATGTGGCACTGAGCGAACAAAGTGCCATATTTGGTGTTACTGGTTTCTTTTGTTGAGCCGTCTATGTTGCCTAACGTTTTGTTCAATATGAGTTTTAACGATAATTCGACAACAACAAAAATGTGAAGTACTCGCTAATTTATAGATCAAATTGATGGCGACTATTTTATAGGCGGCTGATAGCTTGTTCTTTCATCTATTGATACTTAGAACACTCAATGGGTAACCTTGTATGCTAAAACGACGCCAGCGTCAAATTTATCCTGTAGGTTTATGGCATAAAAATAGGCGTTATCGACTCTATTTAGCCTTGTTTTCATTCAACTAATTGAAGTATAGGCATTATTTTTTTCGTTAAATATTCACTAACTTAGGTGTAATAAATATCACGAGAACTCTGCGATCGATATGTTCCCCCGTGTTTGTAAACAATTCTCCTAATAGTGGAATATTGGATAAAAAAGGTAAGCCTGATTTTGTTTTTTCTTGCTTTTGTTGAAAAATTCCACCGAGAATCAATGTTTCATTATTTTTAATAGTGACAGAGGTGGCGATTTCTTGTTTATTGATGGCTAAATGATGATTTTCGCTGGTGGTCAATGCGGTATCTGGTGAGTTATGACTGATCTTAAGTAATAATTTAACGTGTTCATCTCGGGTAATTGTTGGCGTGACTTCCATGCCAAGTACGGCGTCTTTAAATTGTACCTGTGTTTTCTTTTCGCTACTTGTAACATAAGGAATTTCAGTTCCTTGCTGAATGCTTGCTGGGTTTTCATGGGATGCAATAAGGCGAGGACTGGCAATAATTGATAATAAATTCTCTTTTTCTAACGCATTTAGTTTTAGCTCTAATATGCCCTCCCCAATGTTCAGTAAATTGAAGTTGAACTCACCAGAGCGCGAACTGTAGCGGTTATAGTGCTGATAACGACTATTATTTGGGCTGCCTGATAACATTCCCCATTCCAGTCCAAGCTCTTGTAATGCCATGCGGCTACTACTGATTATGTGAGCCGTAATTTGGACTTGTTGTTTTGGTGTATCCAACTGCTTTACCCACTCTTCTATTAATGGCAGCCTTGACTCTATGTCTTTGACTAAAAGACTATTTGTGAGTTGGTGATAATTAACGGTGCCTTTTGGGGAAAGCAAGGATGAACCTACTTGCTGTAATTGTTGCATTGCCTCTTTTGCATCAATAGAGGCCAGTTTTATGATTTTTTGATTAAAAATAGGCTCTTGAATATTAGTTGTGGTTTGGGTTTGTGTTATTGAAGCTGGGATGCCAGTTTGATCGGGTGGATAAATAGGAATAAAAGGATCTCTCATCTCTTGAGCCAATCCTTGGGGTATTGCTATTAATATAAGGGATATCGCTAAAATAAGTTTATTTTTCATGGGTAATATCATCCTTGATAAATGAAATAGTGAGTGTTGCAGTTAAATACCCATGTTGAGGCTGAAAATTAGCACTGGATAGTAGCCCTTTTGGATTTGGTGATGATAATATAATTGCTTGAATACATTTATAAATATCAGGATAAGTTCCTTGAATTTCAATGGTGTAAATTTTTTCTTGTGTATCTGAATTGATAGAAGGTTGTAGGCGATTAAGTTTGACATAACTCTTATCTATAACATGTTGAATATGAATGATAAATTGTTGTTGATTTTGATTGGGGATAGCGATTTGTTGATTTAACTGAGTTATTTCTTGTTCTAAGCTATTTAATGACGGGAGATCATGAATAGTTGATCTATTTTGCTGCAACTGAATATTAATTTCATTGCTCTTGGATTTTAACGCTGTTATTTGTTGGTGCTTTTCTTGCCAGTAAACTTGGTAATAGGTGACTGAAAATAAAATAGCCAGAACAAGTATAGGTAAACTTTGCAGCCAAACGGGTCGATACCAAAAGGTAGAGGAAGCATCATTCATGTCGCCCTCCTGAGTGATGCGCACCCAAATGTAAGTAATGAATATCTTTGCTTCTGCCCATATTGGCTAACTGGATAGTCTGTATTGATGGATTTTTATCTAATTGAGTGATGAATTGGCTAATATCATGAAAATCATAGCTATTTGCTTTTATTTCAATTTTTTCCCCCAAGAATGAAAAATGAGATAACCAGCATTTTTGAGGAACAATAGTTGGCATACTATGCAGTAACTTAAGCCGTGATAAATTATTTGCTGTTTTTTGCTCAATAGCTTGTTTTTGTGTAATTAATTTATTGAGTTGCTTTTGTTTATGATTAATTGTGTAAATTAATTTTTTGCTCTGTTGGTATTGATGTTGGTTTTGTTGGTAAGAAAGTTGTAATTTCTGGAGTTCCGCTTGTTGTAGATTATGAATGATACATGCTGTTATGATTAACATGATGATTTTCATCAACAATAAAATACAAAACACCTGCTTTTTTTGTGAAATACTTTGTTGTCGCCAAGGTAAAAAGTTAACTTGATACATATTCGTTATCCTTTCCTCGTAATGCTAAACCCGCAGCAATCACAAAATCGCCAAGTTGGTGAGGGATTTTTATGGTGTGAGAGTGAAATGCTTGCAATAAATTCCAAGAATGCTCTGCATCAGGTTCATGATGATCACTGATATAATAAATCGGCTGATTAAGCTGTTCTGTCAGTAATGGAATAAGCTGGGATAACGATGTTATTGCGTTTTCCTGAATCTGGTTATAGCTTGTTGGTTGGCTTATTGGGCCTACCCATAGCCATTCACCTTGACGATAATGAACAAGCCAACTTTCATCTGGCAAGCCTGCGCTCCTTGCTAGGTAGCGTAAAGCACAAGGTGCCACATCAATGGCTTTTAGGGTGAATCCGCTTTTAGAAAAGAGGTCTTGCCAAAAGAGAATATCTGTCTTGCGTGCGCCATTTAGGTAGGCTTGATTATTGATGATACGGTAATCAATAATTCTTTCTTCGGCATTTAATGGAAAGTATTTTTCTGCTCTGGCTTGTAAGTACCAATCCAGCTCAGGTTGCTGTAAAGGAAGGTGCTCAGGAAGTGTAATTTGTTGTTTTAATGTTCGTAACGAAGGTAATGAAGTCGAAACGTGGCAATTTCTTGGTAACTTTTTACGCCACTGATTTAAAATGTCGAGTAAAATTGATTGCTGTTCAATTTCAGTATCGCTAGCAAAATTATCAGGCAAATTGTGTTGCCAACATTCGCAAAGATGCCAGTATTTACGGTGTTTACGTACTGCGACAAGTTGAATGGTGGTTTGGGATAGGTTGATCCCAATATTCCATCTGCGTGAATACATAGATGATCTCCTTATCATCAATGAATAAATTACATTTTCTATTGGTTTGTATAAGCTTTATACTACGCGTCCGTTATACCTAAAATAGGTAGCATTTTTTTGTATTCGACTGTGACTTGTGTCGTTTTGTCTGCTACTTCGATATATTTTGGATGACGTTGTATAGGTATTTAAACCCTCCTGTCTGTTGAGTATGGGAATTATCCGGTGAAGTTCGTAAAATATTTTTTCATTTTAGTTATTTGTTGCATTTTTTTGGGAGCCGCCTCTATTTTTGGCATGTATAAATATGTCGAAGGTGAGCTACCTGATGTTGCAACAATGAAAGACATCCGCTTACAAACGCCGATGCAAGTATTCAGTGCTGATGGAGAGTTAATTGCTCAATATGGTGAAAAGCGCCGTATTCCATTAAGTTTGAATGAAATCCCTCCTATCATGGTGAAGGCATTTATCGCTACTGAAGATAGCCGTTTCTATGAGCATCATGGTATTGATCCTATTGGTATTTTCCGTGCTGTGAGTGTAATGGCATCATCGGGGCATGCATCTCAAGGCGCGAGTACAATTACTCAACAGCTAGCGAGAAATTTCTATTTAAGTCCAGAAAAAACGCTGATGCGTAAAGCGAAAGAAGCCTTCCTTGCCATCCGTATTGAGCAGCTTTTCACTAAAGATGAAATCATGGAGCTGTACCTCAATAAAATTTACCTCGGTAACAGAGCTTATGGGGTAGGTGCTGCGGCTTATGTTTATTTTGGTAAAACAGTTGATCAGTTGACGCTGAGTGAAATTGCGATGATTGCAGGGCTGCCAAAAGCGCCTTCAACATTTAATCCTCTTTATTCTTATGACCGAGCAATTAATCGCCGTAATGTTGTGCTTAGCCGTATGTATGAAGAAAAATACATTACACAAGAAGAATATGAGAAAGCTAAAAGTGAGAAGATAGTTGCCTCTTATCATGCACCGAAAATTGACTTTTCTGCGCCATATCTAGCGGAAATGGCTCGTCAAACACTGTATGAGAAATATGGTGAAGATGCTTATACCGACGGCTATAAAGTTTATACAACAGTTGTTCGTAAAGACCAATTGGCTGCAACTGAGGCTGTCCGTAATAACCTCATAGATTATGATATCCGACATGGTTATCGAGGCCCTACAGAAGTGTTATGGACACCTCCTGAGCCTGCTTGGACAACAGAAAAAATTACAGAAAAACTCAAAAAATCGCCTGTTTACGGGCCTTTATTACCAGCTGTAGTACTTACTGCAACAGAAAATGAAGGAACTGTTCAGCTAGCAGATGGTTCGATAGAGCAAATTCCGGTGGCGGGAGTGCGCTGGGCGCGTAAATTTATTTCAGATACTCAACAAGGTGCTACACCGCGTTCAGTTAAATCTGTTATTCAACCGGGTGAGCAAATTTGGGTTCGTAAAGTTAAAGATATTTGGTGGTTAGGGCAGGTTCCTGATGTTAATGGCGCTTTCGTTGCATTAAACCCTAATGATGGCGCTATTATCGCTTTAGTTGGTGGGTTTGATTTTAATATGAGCGAGTTTAACCGTGTCACTCAATCATTGCGCCAAGTTGGTTCAAATATTAAGCCGTTCTTATACACCGCAGCAATGGATAAAGGGCTGACATTATCATCATTACTTAATGATGTGCCTATTAGCCGCTGGGATGCAGGGGCTGGTTCTGATTGGCGTCCTAAGAACTCACCACCTCGTTATGATGGTCCAATTCGCTTAAGACAAGGTTTAGGGCAATCGAAAAACGTCGTTATGGTACGAGCAATGCGTGCTATGGGTGTTGATTATGCTGCTGATTATTTGACGCGTTTTGGTTTCCCTGCTGAGAATATTAATCGTACAGAAGCGCTGGCGCTTGGCGCACCATCATTTACGCCAATGCAGATGGTTCGCGGCTATGCTGTCATGGTCAATGGTGGATATTTAATTGACCCTTACTATATTCAAAAAATTGAAGATCATAGTGATGAAGTGATCTTTGAAGCGCATCCGAAAATTGCCTGTCCTGAATGTACAGATATTCCGGTTATTTATGGTAATACCCAGCGGACAATTGAGCTTAAAGGTGTTGATGACGAATCAACGGAAGAGGTGACTGAATCTTCTAGTCTAGATGCTGTTCAGGAGCCAATAATGGATGTGGTAACGGCAACGCCTGATGATGCTGATTCAGAAGACAAATATGCACCTCATGTAATTAGTACGCCATTAGCCTTTTTGATCAGAGATGCAATGACAACCAATATTTATGGTGAGCCGGGTTGGTCTGGTACGGGCTGGAGAGCTGCACGAGATTTAGGCGGGCGCCGTGACATTGGTGGTAAAACAGGAACAACTAATAGCTCAAAAGATGCTTGGTTCTCAGGTTACGGCCCAGATGTTGTTGCTTCTGCTTGGATTGGCTTTGATGATAACCGACGAACACTGGGTCGAACTGCGGCAAGTGGTGGTGAAGCTGGAGCAAAAAGCGCTCAACCAATATGGGATGATTTTATGAAAATTATCTTAGAAGGTGTTCCTGTTAAAATGATGCCGCCACCAAAAGGGGTTATTTCTGTCGCGATAGATAGCAAAACAGGAAAATTAGCGGGTAGCGGCGGCAGTTCTCGTAAAGAGTATTTTATTGAAGGGACAGAGCCTAAAGAGCGCGCAGTCCAAGAGGTTGGGACAACCATATTTGAAGAGGGCGGCGGAAGCCAAGAGCTATTCTAGTCACCTGATGAATAATTGCTGGCTGCACCAATTGGTGTGGCCAGTGATTATATTAATCAGGAATTATTATAGATAAACTACTTTTTCTCTCGATCCTTCAAAAAACGTTCTAGATAAAATAGTGCGCTAATATTACGTGCTTCATTAAAATCTGGATGTTCAAGCAGTTCCATCATGCGAGAAATTGGCCATCTGACCTGCTGTAATGGCTCAGGTTCATCACCTTCTAGTTTTTCACTATAAAGCTCAGACGCAATGAGAATGTTCATCTTGCTAGAAAAGTAAGAAGGTGACATAGTCAGTTTAGCAATTTGCGTGATTTTATTAGCACCGAAACCAATCTCTTCTTTTAATTCTCTCTGAGCGGCTTCAATGGGCGTTTCTCCAGGATCAATGGCGCCTTTTGGAAAACCTAACTCGTAGTCTTCAATACCAACAGCATATTCTTGAATAAGAATTAAACTGTCATCAATGATCGGAACAATGAGAACAGCTTCCCGTTTTGCTGGGCGCATTCTTTCATAAGTCCGTTTTTCACCATTACTGAATTTGAGATCAACAGATTGGATACCGAATAATTTGGATTGAGCAACATCCTGAATATTTAATATTTGTGGCTTTTTAAGCTCTGTCATAATAATTCCAGAACAGGGTAAATGAAAATCTTTTGTTAAAAGTATTAATAATAGGTAAATAAATTTTTTACATGATTGGTTTAACTATGACGCATATAAAACAAAATTGAAATACTCTTTTTATCTAGATTTATATTGTTACTCTATATATTTATTGCCAAAATTATTTTTTATCTAAACCAAATCACCTAACTTACCGTATTTTTTAGCTTTATTTATACGCTCATCTATACTCAAAAATTATGTATAATTGATGTGAAATATAAAGGTGTGATAAAAAGTATTATTTAATAAATAAACATAATTACAACATGCTGTAAATTAACATAAAAATTAAAAAGAGAATAGGAATTACCTTATAGGGTGATTGCTCCTTGATTGCTATGCTTTTATTTCAATTATCTCATTGGGGAAAAATGCTTAATTTTGTCATTATAATGGCTATATTAATAATTAGCCTCTCTATAATGGCTTCCATTCTGTATTTCAGGCGGAGGCAGAATGCTGGTATCTATCAGATCGCTTCTCGAGCTGAACCATCTTACCGGAAGATGATTGATTCAGACTTCCAGAGTATCTCCCAATACCTACGCAATAAATTATCACCTTCACAAGATAAAGATAAAACACCTTGGCTTGTGAAGAAGAATGCGGTGATCGCGACAGTTTGTAATTCAGTAACACAGTTTAATTTACGCCAAGAACAGACGAATTCATGGCGACATTTTATTGATAAAATTGAAGTTGAGTTGCCTTCAGAGTTAGAGCCTTACTTACAGCAACAGAATGTGATGGAAGTGATAGAAACGAATCATCTACCACTCATTATTTCAGTGAATAGTGTCTCATTAAAAGATTTGGGCGATGAATGGAGTGTTGAGAAATTAATTGATGTTCCACCGTCAGAAACCGCGATCCATGAACGTGGCAAATCAAAAATCCAGCAGCTACGAGAACGCAAAGAAACACTTGAAGAATATCGGATGAACCACTCATCAGGTTGGTTTGGTACGGTATTAGTCTGTTTAAGTTTTTTATTAGGTTATTTTGTACTGATCGCAGTCCCTTTTTTACAACCTTGGGGGTTAATTGGTGCACTGGCGATTTATGGGGTTGGGTTACTATCATTGGTAGGTGCTCGAATTTTTCCAAAGCAGTTACAAGATGTCCATTGTATTTTTGGCAAACCCAAACGTTGGGAATTATATGGTGAAATTGAAAAGAAGCAATCATCATCAGTCTCAATTAATGGAACGGACCTTTATTATCCGCCACATTGGGAACCTTATATTCAGCGTGAATGGGATAAAGAAACAAATATTGATTTTTATCCCTCAGGCCAAGTTTTGCGCTATGGACGGTTTCTTTCCTTACATAAGGAAGAACGTTACTACCCTGTTAAGCGGTATAAAAAAAATATATTAATAGCGGTGGTAGGGCTTCTAACATTAGCGTTGTTGTTCTTTTATCGGCCAGTGAGTTTGCCGTTAAAATTGGGATGCTCTTGGTTTGTAAATTCAGAGAAAGTCGTTGTTGCAAATGTGCATGAACTTGAAACGCGTAAGTTAAAAGTAGGGGATAATTTAGTGGCTAAGGGGGTTGGTATGTGTTATCGACCGCCAAAACTGTCTGAGTCCAATCAAGCTCAATTTGTCCCTTTTGATTGCTCTGGAATCTATTGGAATCAAATGAATGCTGTTCCCGACCTTGAATCTGAAATAGTGGAACGTTCTATTCAATTATTAAATGAAGTTCAACGACAATTACATCCTGATAATAATAGCGTTGGGGTTAACCCAAGATTACAGAGCGATATTATGAAATCAGGCATGAATGTTATTTTTGATTTTTCAGAAATTATATTAAAAACCAATGCATTATGTTATGAGAAACAGGCATGTCCAAAGCTTAAAAGTGCGTTAATCAACCTTGGTAATACTAACGATTGGGAGACTTTAGTCACCAAAGCAGAAACAGGAAAATTAAAAGGTGCGCATGTTTTATTACGTGCAGGTAGTGCTGAGGTCTTGGAAAAGTTAGTTGAAGCCACCACATATAGTTTTATCGAGAGTGAAATTGAGAAAGAGGCTGTAAAATTGAATAGCCCACCACCGGGTGGCGTGTTATTTATCAGCGATGAAAATAAAACGCTAGTGGATTTCACCGGAAATGGTTCATTCAATGAAATGATGCCTGTACAACGTTGGTTAGAGCTTAAACGTGCTTCTAATTTTCTTGTACACACGCCTTTTGATATAGAAGGCATAATTACAAACTTATCAACGGATGCAAATGGCACATTGCAAATAACTCTGCATCGTTCGCCCAGTGAGCAAGTGCTTTTATTGTATATCGTGAGTTCTTGTTTTGTATTGTTCCTTGTCCTAAATGTGCTATGGAATGGTGCATTAGTTATATTTCGTATTGCTAGCAATAAAAAGCGCTTACGGAATATTACGCAATACTATGATAAGTGTTTTGAGGTAGATAATCCTTCCGACCAAAAATAGTCTGAAATGGTGGACGCCTCATTTAAAATGTAAACATTGAGGATGACATCATGAAACAAACTCCAACAGACCAAATTCGCCTTGATAAATGGTTATGGGCCGCTCGTTTTTATAAAACACGCGCGATAGCTCGCGATATGATTGATGGTGGCAAAGTTCATTATAATGGGCAAAGAGCTAAACCCAGTAAGGTTGTTGAGCTCAATGCGTTAGTGAAACTACGGCAAGGCAATGATGAGCGCATTGTGGAAGTCTTAGCCATTAGTGGTCAACGTAAGGGCGCACCGGAAGCACAACAACTTTATCGTGAGACAGAAGCAAGTATTGAGCAGCGTGAAAAAATTGCCCAAGCTAGGAAAATGAATGCACTAACAATGCCTCATCCAGAGCGCCGTCCTGATAAAAAAGAGCGCCGTGCTTTACTGAAATTTAAAGAAAATAAAGCGTGTTGATTTTTCAGTATTATTTTTACTTAAGATAGTAAAAATAAAGACGTTATTAATGAAATTGGTAGTCGTTATATGCATATCAATTCATATTGAATTATTATTTCAATAAATAATTTAACTTTATGAAATATCAACAACATTCAAATATCCACTTTCCAATAGCCGTCCTAAATAATGTCTAGGGCGCTAAGTCAATAGAGAGAAATTATGGCTAAACAAGACCAACTCCATCGTTTTTTATTTGAACAGCATGCTGTACGTGGAGAAATGATTACCGTTGATAATACATTCGCACAGATACTTGAGAATCATGATTATCCAGAGGCTGTAAAAACATTATTGGGCGAATTATTGGTAGCAACAAGTTTACTGACAGCCACATTAAAATTTGACGGTGATATTACCGTACAAATTCAAGGTGATGGGCCTGTGAAGCTTGCTGTTATTAATGGTAATAACCTTCAACAAATGCGTGGTGTGGCACGCGTTGATGGCCCTGTGGTTGCTGGAAGCTCTTTGAAGCAAATGGTTGGTAACGGGTTTATTGTTATCACCATTACGCCAAATCAAGGGGAGCGTTATCAAGGTATCGTTGCGCTTGAAGGTGAAACTATTGAAGAATGCATTGATAGCTATTTCCGCCAATCAGAGCAGCTGGCAACGCGCTTATTTATCCGTGTTGATGTCACAGATGGCAAAGCAATTGCTGGCGGGATGTTGCTACAGGTTTTACCTGCGGCGAAAGAAGACAGTCATGATATTTTTGATCATTTAGTGCAGCTTACTGCGACAATTAAAGGTTCAGAGTTAAGCACACTGGATGTCAAAGAGGTTTTACATCGTTTATATCATGAAGAAGATGTCACTTTATATGACCCTCAATCTGTCGAGTTCCGTTGCTCTTGTTCTCGTGAACGTTGTGAGAATACTTTGGTGACATTACCAGAGGAAGAAGTTATGGAGATATTGCAAAAAGATGGAAAAATTGATATGGAATGTGAATTTTGTGGTTCCCACTATGTATTTGTTGAATCTGATATTCAAGGGTTAAAAAAAGAGCAGAATCAACAACTTCACTGATACGATTTAGCAACCTAATTATGTGACGAGGGTGCGATTCTGCACCCTTTTTTTATGATTTTAAAGAATTATAACGTGCTCTAGCTCTCATTCTAGATTAAAAAAAATTATACATTTTCAATTCTTTGATAGCTATCGCTGTTAATTAGTCGTAAAGAATTATGATCATCTACAGATTAATTAGTTTACCAGGAGCATTAAAATGAGCGCTAAAAGTATTACCCCTAAGGAACTTGAGCAGTATGGCATTCACGATGTAAAAGAAGTCATTTATAACCCAAGTTATGAGCTGCTTTTTAAGGAAGAAACAAAACCTGGATTAGAAGGCTATGAGCGTGGCACAGTAACAACATTAGGTGCTGTTGCTGTAGATACTGGTATTTTTACCGGTCGTTCACCAAAAGATAAGTACATTGTCCGTGATGATATAACGCGTGACACAGTTTGGTGGGCTGACCAAGGTAAAGGTAAAAACGACAATAAACCAATGACACAAGAAATTTGGAGCGATTTAAAGCACATCGTTACCGAACAATTGTCTGACAAACGTTTATTTGTTATTGATGCATTCTGTGGTGCAAATGCGGATACTCGCTTAAAAGTTCGTTTTATCACTGAAGTTGCATGGCAAGCGCATTTCGTGAAAAACATGTTCATTCGTCCTACAGAGGAAGAGCTGGTTGGCTTTGAACCAGACTTTGTGGTGATGAATGGTGCAAAATGTACTAACCCTAACTGGCAAGAACAAGGGTTGAATTCAGAAAACTTTATCGCTTTCAATTTAACTGAACGTATGCAGCTCATTGGTGGCTCTTGGTACGGCGGTGAAATGAAGAAAGGTATGTTCTCTATGATGAACTACCTACTACCTCTAAAAGGTATTGCTTCAATGCACTGTTCTGCAAACGTTGGTGAAGATAATGATGTTGCTATTTTCTTTGGCTTGTCAGGAACAGGTAAAACAACACTTTCAACAGATCCAAAACGTAAATTAATTGGTGATGATGAACATGGTTGGGATGATGACGGCGTGTTCAACTTTGAAGGTGGTTGTTATGCAAAAACTATTCACCTTTCAAAAGAAGCTGAGCCTGACATTTATGGTGCAATTAAACGTGATGCACTGTTAGAAAACGTGATGGTGCTGGCTGATGGTTCAGTTGATTTTGATAATGGTTCAAAAACTGAGAATACACGTGTTTCTTACCCAATTTATCATATCGAAAATATTGTTAAGCCAATTTCGAAAGCGGGTCATGCAACAAAAGTTATTTTCTTAACCGCGGATGCATTTGGTGTGTTACCACCTGTTTCATGCTTAACGCCTGAACAAACTCAATACCACTTCTTATCTGGTTTTACTGCGAAATTAGCAGGGACAGAGCGCGGTGTAACAGAACCGACTCCAACATTCTCAGCATGTTTTGGTGCAGCATTCCTATCATTACACCCAACACAATATGCAGAAGTATTAGTTAAACGTATGGAAGCGGCTGGCGCTAAAGCATACTTAGTGAATACGGGTTGGAATGGTACTGGTAAACGTATTTCTATTAAAGATACGCGTGCCATTATTGATGCAATCTTATCTGGCGCTATTGAAAAAGCGGATACAATCACTCTGCCTATCTTTGATTTGCAAATCCCAACAGCATTACCAGGTGTGGATACAAACATCCTTGACCCGCGCAATACTTATGCAGATAAAGCCGTGTGGGAAGAGAAAGCGAAAGACTTGGCGGAGCGTTTTGCGAAAAACTTTGATAAGTATACAGATACGCCAGCAGGTGCGGCTTTAGTTAAAGCAGGTCCTAAACTGTAATCTGTATTTTAAGTTGATTTCAAGCCCGGATTGTGGCGTAAAAAATCAGTTTAATTAACGCAGTAAAATTAAGAGCCTTTCAGCAAGATGCTTGAACGGCTCTTTTTTATAGGATTTGATGAAACAATAAGTTAGCTATTTTGCAGCACAACAATATTAAACTTCAATTACCTGACAAAAGCAGTTGTTGAAGGTGGTGCTATTTTAGCGATGTAACTATACAGGAAGGCATTGGCATTTCTGTATTTATTGAATTCAGCTGCAAGATATTGGCTGAATGTTTTACCTGTTTTTGTTGTTTTATGAGCATTGTCATAACAATACACATCAGGATCATCTTGATAATGATCGCTAAAAAATAGTGATGTATGGTTTTGATACATTGAGAAAGTAAATATATTCCCTGCTGGAATAATATTATTCTTATGCATACGCTCTAATGTTTTTCTATTTATATTGTTGAGATCAATATAGGATATTGTTGTTCCAGTTTGGAAATCACCAGCATCTATTCCAATAAACTTTAAAAAGATTTTATAAAACTGAGGTAAATTCCCGTGTTTTGCTTCTAACAACCGGATTTGCTCATCATTACAACCAAAAACAGCAAAACCGCTCAGTTTTAGCTCATTAGAAAATTCAGTTAATAGTTTAATAAATTGCTTTTCATCCATTTAATCACCTTATTTATTGTTTTTTTTATGAAAAATTTTCAAGTTATTATTAGTGACGATGTTAATTAATTCATTTCTCTTTTTTATTATCATAAAGATATGACTGTGTTTGTCTGGCAATGAATAATATAAAAAGATAGTGCTATAACAGCTATTGGCATTTATTTTAGTTATTAACTAGGCGTTCTCATAATGAATTTTTATGAAATAAAATGATACTTATATTGATCATGTTTATTTCATAAAATATCAGATAATTTATTTAAACTAATAACAATTTAAGTTTTGATTATTTACATCATGATTAAAAAAATCAAAGTGCCACGATGAAAACGGTGGCACTTGGTAGAAAACGGATGACTTATTCAGTCGCAGGTAAATCAAAGATTAATATTTCACTCTCTTTTTCAGCATTGATAGTGAGGTGGCTTTCTTGCCAAATAGCGAATCCATCACTTGTGCTTGCTGCTTGCCCATTAACACTAACAGCGCCTTTGACGATTTGGATCCATACAACACGACCCTTTTCAATATCAAAATGTTGTGTTTGACCTTGAGAAAGTGTCCAGCGCCATAACGTCATGTCTTGATAAACTTTGAGTGACCCTTCCCTTGCATCAGGCGATAAAACTAGCTGCTTGCCGTTTTCGTCACTAAAGCGTTTTTGCTCATAACGAGGCTCAATATTATCCTGTTCTGGTAAAATCCAAATTTGGTACAAATGAAGTGGGTTTTCATTATCAGGATTATATTCTGAATGCTGTATGCCTGTCCCTGCACTCATGATTTGAAATTCACCTGCTGGGATTTGCTCTAAATTACCCATGCTATCTTTATGTTCCACTGTACCTTCAAGAACATAAGTGAGAATTTCCATATTTTTGTGTGGATGAGTGCCAAATCCTTTTCCTGCATTGATAATATCTTCATTTATCACGCGCAGAGCTGAAAAACCCATAAATTGGTCATCATAGTAATTGGCAAATGAAAAGGTGTGCCAGCTGTCTAGCCAACCATGATTAGCATGACCGCGTTCATGTGCTTTACGTAGATAGATCATGGAATTACCTCC
Source organism: Providencia sneebia DSM 19967 (assembly GCF_000314895.2). Lineage (GTDB taxonomy): Bacteria > Pseudomonadota > Gammaproteobacteria > Enterobacterales > Enterobacteriaceae > Providencia > Providencia sneebia. Next base: position 512,998 of record NZ_CM001773.1, read on the forward strand.
TAAAGGCGGATGCTTTATGTGATTTTGGCATCGCTTAAATTTGTTAAGGTCAGTTTAACTAAATTTAGATTAGAGAGAAGGTGTTAGAATTGTTCGTATAAATCAAAAAATTTGAATAAGAGAAAGGAATAAAAAAATAGCCAGCACTAGGCTGGCTAAACTAAACACTGGAAGCAATGTGAGCAATGTCGTACTACCAAGATAGTTGCTGAGTGAGCACATCTAAGTAGTGATGATAATGATAATAGTTATCAGTAGCGTTTGTAAAGCATTTTTTTTAGTCAAAATAGCATAAGTTATAATATATTTTTCAATTATATGATTTCTATTGTATTTTGATAATATCCATTTATTTTCAATGGATTAAAGAAATACAACAGTTTACGATTTTTTTGAATAACCGTATGCCAATAGGGTTATATTTCTGCAAATGGTAGATTTTGTGCACAAGCTGATGCAGAGCTCCATGCCCATTGGAAATTATAACCCCCAAGCCAACCCGTCACATCAACCACTTCTCCAATAAAATATAATCCTTTGGTTTTTAATGATGCCATTGTTTTTGATGAAATTTCATGCGTATCAACACCACCTAACGTGACTTCTGCGGTTCGGTAGCCTTCTGTGCCATTTGGTTGAACTTGCCATTGGTGCAGTGTGGTGTGTAGCTCTTTAATCTGTGGGTGATTAAGTTGCTTTAAAGGGCAATCCGGGAGCTGTCCTAACTCTTGCAGCACTTCAACTAAACGTTTTGGTAATAACTTAGCTAATGTTGTTTTTAAGGATTGGTTAGGATGGGCGAGCTTTTCTTCTGTTAAATAATCCTCAAGTGAGATCTCTGGAAGTAAGTTAATACTTACAAACTCACCCGGTTGCCAATAACTCGATATTTGTAAGATTGCAGGGCCTGATAAGCCGCGATGTGTAAATAAAATATTTTCTTTAAAAAGTGTACCATCAGCAGCTGTCACTGTTGCCGCGACTGAAATACCAGATAACGCCTGTAGTTTTTCAAGGAGAGGTTTATGCAGGGTGAAAGGAACTAATGCAGCACGGGTTGGCAGTACAGTATGTCCGAATTGTTCTGCAAGTCGATAACCAAACGGGGTGGCTCCTAAACCCGGCATCGATAACCCGCCGGTAGCAATAACGAGTGAGTGAGTACTAACTTTATTTTCGTTGAAAGTGATAATAAATTCATTATCTATCTTTTCAACATCAGAGACTTCACTGCGCAATTTTATCGTGACATTAGCGGTACGGCACTCTTCTTGTAATAAGTCGACGATATCTTGTGCGCTATTATCACAAAATAGCTGCCCTAATGTTTTTTCATGATAAGGAATATTGTATTTATTAACTAATGCAATGAAATCCCATTGTGTATAGCGAGCAAGTGCTGACTTACAAAAATGAGGATTGGTCGATAGGTAGTTAGTATGGTCTGCATAAATATTGGTAAAATTACAGCGCCCACCACCAGACATGAGAATTTTTCTACCGAGCTTCTTTCCGTTATCTAATATCAGTGTATTTAAGCCACGTTTACCTGCTAGTGATGCACAGAATAGGCCGGCAGCACCTGCACCAATAATAATAACGTCATATTTTTTCACAATAAAAAGTCTCTACTAAATTGATTATATTAATAAAATAACCTAATTATTCTTTTAAGGTTAAAATCACACTACCCAATTTTGGTGATCGGTGTTCGAGTTAGGCTAAATGAAAGCAACAAAGTAACTTAATTTGTATAATTATATTATGTTTATAAGTATGGCGGTATTGCTATGTTAGTAAGTGCTACCTTTTTAGCAAAACAGCCAGCTAGTTATTGATTTTTTAGCTGATAGATAGATGATTAGAGATCATAGATTGAACATTTTTTGATTATTATTGGTTATATAGGTTAACAATTAATGAAATATCACTGATCGCGATTATAATTAAATTCAAACCGTCGTGATTTGTACAGGCTTTTGTTTTAGTGGCTAAAAGACGAATTCCGAAGAATTTACATCAAATAACGATATAAAATAAAAAATTTTTTGATTTTTTATTAAAAATCAAATTAATAAGTATTGTATGATTTATAAAATCACGAATTATAATTATCAGTATTAATTTGAAGGTTTGCCTGTATTTATCCACAAATTAGGTATGTTATTAAGCTTTTTTGCTCTTTGTGAGCACAAAAGTAAGGTTTTTAGAAAAAACGGGTGGATTGCTATCCATACAAACTTATAATATTGCTGAGAAAAGATAATCTTATTTATATTTTAATAAAAATTCATCATGAACAGCCTGAAAAAACATGAATACTTATACTTGGGTTAATTAATTGATATTAAAGAGGTATTTATTATGCTGCACTTTTTTTATCGGTAGTTAAATCAAAAAAAGGTTAGATTTTACTTCCACCGCTAGCGTTTGTCACAGATAATGCGCCGCGTTCATGACCAACATTAAAACGGCTTAACATCTATGTTACATCTTTTTACAGGTTTGGAATTTCACACCGGACTATTGTTAGTATTGGCACTCTTGTTTGTGCTGATGTATGAAGCTATAAACGGTTTCCACGATACTGCGAATGCGGTAGCTACTGTTATTTATACCCGAGCGATGCGAGCACAATTCGCTGTCGTTATGGCGGGTGTATTTAACTTTTTAGGTGTTCTACTCGGAGGGTTGAGTGTTGCTTACGCAATTGTTCATCTCTTGCCGACAGACTTGCTGCTGAATGTGAGTTCAGCTCACGGCTTGGCAATGGTTTTCTCATTGCTTTTGGCGGCAATTATCTGGAATTTAGGTACTTGGTACTTTGGTATTCCTGCATCAAGTTCGCATACGTTGATTGGTGCTATCATTGGGGTTGGATTAACCAATGCAATAGTAACAGATTCATCTATTGTTGATGCATTGAATATTCCGAAGATGATCAGCATCTTCTTATCCCTCATTCTTTCACCTGCAATTGGCTTTGTGATTGCTGGCTTGATGATTTTTGTCTTGCGTCGTTACTGGAGCGGAACAAAAAAACGTCGTCGTATTCACTTAACACCTGCTGAGCGTGAGAAAAAAGATGGTAAGCGTAAGCCACCATTCTGGACTCGTACTGCACTGATCCTTTCTGCTGTGGGGGTAAGTTTTTCCCATGGCGCAAATGATGGGCAAAAAGGTATTGGTCTTATCATGCTTGTGCTGATTGGTGTTGCACCAGCGGGCTTTGTCGTCAATATGAATTCAAGCGGTTATGACATTGCGAGAACTCATGATGCGGTTGTTCACCTGCAAGACTACTACGAAACACATAAACCAGCATTAAACCATGCAATTGAAAATGCACCAGCGCCATACGATACGAATGATGTCACTGAAGAATTTCATTGTGACAGTTCACGAACTTCATCTGTCCTTCATCAAACTCAAACACTGTTAAACGGTATTCAAAGTTATGATGAATTGACGCCTGAACAGCGTAATCATATGCGTCGCTTGCTGATGTGTATCTCTGATACCGCGAATGCTGTTGCTAAGTTGCCAGAAACGAGTTCACAAGATGCTAGCTTACTGAAAAAACTGAGTAATGACCTTCTGTACACGGTTGAATATGCACCGTTATGGATTATTGTTGCGGTAGCTTTAGCACTGTCTCTTGGCACAATGTTTGGCTGGAAACGTGTTGCAGTAACGATCGGTGAGAAAATTGGTAAGAAAGGCATGACTTATGCTCAAGGTGTTTCTGCTCAGGTAACTGCAGCGGTTTCTATCGGGGTTGCAAGTTATACTGGTATGCCAGTTTCTACAACTCAAGTGCTCTCATCTGCTGTAGCCGGAACTGCTGTTGTTGATGGCGGTGGTGTACAGAGTAAAACGATTAAGAGCATTGCGTTAGCGTGGCTCTTGACACTGCCAATCTCTATTGTCCTGTCAGGTGGTTTATACTGGATTGCATTGAAATTTATATAGTATTGCGCAAGGTATAACTAGAAAAAATTTAAATAGTGATGAGCTTTACAGTTCATCACTATTTTTTTGTTAATGGTTGTCATCAAAGTGGAATAGTTATAGATAAATAACCTTTTCATGATGTAATCATAAAACAAATTAAGCAGACAACGACAAAGATACTTAGCTGGCTAATTTGTAAAAATTGCTTACGGATGCGCTCACAACGTTGTATGACTTCAGGATCAAAATGGTCGAGGTACTGTTTGTTATTGATATAACGAATGAGCTTTATCTGTTTATTGAATTGAGCGTGAGTGGTAAAAAAACCATTACCACCAACGGAGTGATAAAGCAGCGGGTCGGTTTCTCTTAGGATTGTGAGTAAAACGCGAACCGAAGAAAAATAACGTATCATATTGATGATACATAAAATGCATACAGCCCAGAACAATGCCATCATACTGAACATACTCCCCTCCTTAGAAAGCCGTCTAAGCTCTTGTAATAAAGGAAATACAGCCAAATACATTGTAAAATGTGTTCAATCTCATTGTAGGACAATAAATTGCTTTAAAAAAGTACAAAGCAGCACATTTTTGGATAATCCTTCACTATAATCTATGTATCTACATTGTTCGATAAACACGCATTATCTGGTTAATAGATAAAATTCGCTGCTAATTTAGTCTTTCTGATAAATTATTTTGTGAGTTACTGACACATAACTCAAATTATTTAGTGTATATATATTATTATGATAAAGATGATGTTATTGTTTTATAAAATATTATGTACATTAAGATTAATAAGGCTAATCTGCACAGATGTGATCAAAACGACAACTATCCGTCGTAATTTGCAGGTATAGTATTCATAATCTATTGGTGAATCAGTTAATCACCGGTAATCAACATTCGGAAGGAGTTTATTTTATGGCATACAAACATATTCTCGTTGCGGTAGATTTATCACCTGAAAGTAAAGTATTACTGGATAAAGCTGTCTCTATGGCAAAACCGTACGGGGCGAAAGTATCCATGATCCATGTTGATGTGAATTACTCAGATCTGTATACGGGTCTTATCGATGTGAATCTTGGGGATATGCAGCAACGGATCACTGATGAAACGCGTAACTCGCTAAGAGACCTTTCTGCGGGTGCAGGCTATGATATTCAAGAGACGCTGAGTGGTAGTGGTGATTTAGGCCAAGTTTTGGTTGATGCTATCAAAAAATATGATATGGATTTGGTTGTTTGTGGGCATCATCAAGACTTTTGGAGTAAATTGATGTCATCTGCACGTCAACTGATTAACACTGTTCATGTTGATATGTTAATTGTTCCGTTGAATGATGAAGATGAATAATCTACTCAACTAAAAACGAAAAGTTATTCGCTAAAAACGCTTGCTTATGCAAGCGTTTTTTTTCGCCCAAAGTGCTTCTATTTACTGAGTTATTGTCAGGTCAAGAAATTTTTTTTGCAATAGAGTAAAAAAAAACCTTGAAACATGAATACAAACTAGTGATATATTCAAGAGGCAAAAACACATTAATCTCACATTTCCTAATAATAATGACAAGAAAGCGTGAGATACATCACAGCCAAAAATTTAAAAAAGGAAGAAGCCGATGAATTCATTGTCATCATTTTTGGAGTCTGTACAAAAAAGAGACCCACTACAACCTGAATTTCTGCAAGCTGTACGCGAAGTATTTACCTCACTTTGGCCTTTCCTAGAAAAAAATCCTAAGTATCGTGAACAAGCATTACTTGAACGTTTTGTCGAACCTGAACGTGTCATTCAATTTCGAGTTTGTTGGGTTGATGATCAAGGTAAAGTTCAAGTAAATAGGGCATGGCGTGTTCAATACAGCTCAGCAATCGGGCCATTTAAAGGCGGTATGCGTTTTCACCCATCAGTTAACCTTTCTATCCTAAAATTCCTAGGTTTTGAACAAACATTAAAAAATGCATTAACCACATTACCAATGGGCGGTGGTAAAGGTGGCTCTGACTTTGATCCTAAAGGAAAAAGTTATGGTGAAGTCATGCGTTTTTGCCAAGCACTGATGACAGAACTTTATCGTCATTTAGGTTCTGATACTGATGTACCTGCGGGTGATATTGGTGTTGGTGGGCGCGAAGTTGGTTTCATGGCTGGTATGATGAAAAAATTGTCCAATGACACATCTTGTGTTTTCACAGGTAAAGGTCTGTCTTTCGGTGGAAGCTTAATTCGTCCAGAAGCAACCGGTTACGGATTAGTTTATTTTACAGATGCAATGCTCAAACGCCATGGTTTAGGTTTTGAAGGCATGCGAGTGGCTGTTTCCGGATCGGGTAATGTTGCACAATATACCATTGAAAAATGTATGGAGTTGGGCGCTAAAGTTGTCACTGCTTCTGATTCTAATGGTACTGTTGTTGATGAAGATGGTTTCACACCAGAAAAATTAGCCCTGTTAGAGTCAATTAAAAATAATTATGGTCGCGTAGAAACTTACGCAAAAGAGTTAGGTTTAACCTATTTAGCAGGCAAACAGCCGTGGTGTGTGCCTGTTGATATTGCGCTGCCATGTGCAACTCAAAATGAGTTAGATACAGAAGCTGCGGAAATATTGATTAAAAATGGTGTTAAAGCGGTAGCAGAAGGGGCAAATATGCCTACAACTATTCCTGCGACAGAACTATTCCTTGAAGCTGGCGTGTTATTTGCTCCAGGCAAAGCAGCTAATGCTGGTGGTGTGGCAACATCAGGGCTTGAAATGGCTCAGAATGCAGCTCGTATGAGCTGGAAAGCAGAGAAAGTCGATGCTCGTTTACATCACATCATGTTAGATATTCATAACCATTGTGTTGAATATGGTGGTGAAGCTAAACAAGTAAACTATGTACAAGGTGCAAATATCGCGGGCTTCGTTAAAGTCGCTGATGCCATGTTTGCTCAAGGTATTTTGTAATATAAAGAAAGCGGGAGGGCGACATCATATCGCCCTTCGCCATTATGGTTTGATGCACGGGTAAATATCGAATCGATGGCTTTTTGTTGTAACAGCAGCAGGGGCTTTTTGTCCTGCTAGGGGCTCAGCATAGTCAGGCCTTTTCACAACTACCCGACGTTTTGCTAATGCCAATGCTGGTGCAAGTAAAGCATCTGCATCATCATCAGAGCCAACCAAAGATTGAAAAACTCGCATCTCTTTTTTCACTAAGGCACTTTTTTGGCGATGAGGATACATTGGGTCCAAATAAATCACATCAGGCGGTGTATCAATATCAGCTAAAGCAGTGATGCTTGATGCGTGAATTAATGACATGCGTTCTTTAAGCCAATCACCAATTTCTGTGTCTTGATAACCACGTCGTAAACCATCATCCAATAAAGCCGCTACAACAGGGTGGCGCTCTAACATTCTGACTCGACAGCCTAATGCTGCGAGAACAAAAGCATCACGTCCTAAACCTGCAGTAGCATCAATCACATCAGGCAAATAATCTTTCTTTATACCCACTGCTTTTGCGACAGCTTCGCCTCTTCCCCCACCAAATTTACGTCGATGAGCCATAGCACCTGAGACAAAATCAACAAAAATGCCGCCAAGTTTGGGTTCATCCATTTTGCGTAATTGCAGGTTTTCTGGTGTGAGAACGAGCGCCATCACAGCATCAGGTGTATGCTGAAGTTGCCATTTTTCAGCTAATTGCGATAAGGTGCCTTGATCGGCACCTTCTTCACAGATCAATTGGATCTTAGGGTGATCAGCCATGGATGCCGTAGCTCTTCAACATTGCATCCAATTCTGGTTTACGGCCACGGAAACGCTCGAACAGTACCATTGGTTCTTCAGAACCACCACGGCTTAAGATGTTATCAAGGAAAGATTGTCCTGTTTGACGGTTAAAAATACCTTCATCTTCAAAACGTGAATAAGCATCTGCGGCAAGTACATCTGCCCATAAATAGCTGTAATAACCCGCTGCATAACCACCCGCAAAAATATGACTAAATGCATGTGGGAAGCGACTCCATTCTGGTGACGGCACAACCGCAACTTTATCTTTCACAGAGTGCAATGTTGGCATAACTTGCGCCCCTTTTGCTGGGTCATACTCTGCATGTAGGCGGAAATCAAACAGACCAAACTCAAGCTGACGTAATACAAACATCGCTGATTGGTAGTTTTTGGCTGCAAGCATTGCATCGAGCATTTCGCGAGGTAATGGTTCACCCGTTTCATAATGGCCAGAAATAAATTCAAGAGCTTCAGGTTCCCAGCACCAGTTTTCCATGAACTGACTTGGCAATTCCACTGCATCCCATGGTACACCGTTTATACCTGCAACATCTGCAACATCAATTTTAGTCATCATGTGATGTAAACCATGACCAAATTCATGGAACAGGGTGATGACTTCATCATGAGTAAATAGAGCAGGTTTATCGCCTAGAGGTTTATTGAAATTACAAGTTAAGTAGGCAACTGGATTTTGTAGGGAACCATTTTGATGAACCATACGACCCGCACAATCATCCATCCAAGCTCCACCACGTTTATGTTCACGTGCATAAAGGTCGAGATAGAAGCTGCCGCGCAATGTATTGCTATCATCATAAAGCTCAAAGAAGCGCACGTCTGGATGCCATGTTTCTACATCTTTACGTTCTTTAGCTGTTAGGCCATAAATACGATGAACAACTTCAAACAGCCCTTCAACCACACGTTGTTCAGGGAAGTAAGGACGCAGTTGTTCATCACTCAGGGAGAATTTATGCTGTTTTTGTTTTTCACTGTAATAAGCTAAATCCCATGATTCGAGCTTATCTACACCATAATGCTCTTTAGCAAAAGCGGTAAGTTCAGCTAATTCTTCTTTACCTTGCTGGTGGGCTCTATCAGCCAAATTATTTAAGAAATCAAGTACCTGTTCAGGGGATTCGGCCATCTTAGTTGCAAGCGATTTTTCAGCAAAATTTTTGAAACCGAGTAATTGTGCTAATTCGTGGCGTAGTGCCATCAATTCTTCGATGAGCTCGCTATTATCCCATTTGCCCGCATTTGGACCTTGGTCTGATGCTCGAGTGCTAAAAGCATGACTCATCTCACGGCGCAGTTCTGCATTATCAGCATAAGTCATGACTGGGAGATAGCTTGGCATATCTAAAGTTAATAAAAAGCCTTCTTCGCCTTTTGCTTCTGCCATTGCCTTTGCAGCAGCAATCGCACTTTCCGGCATACCGGCAAGCTCACTTTCCTCTTTAATGAGTTTGCTCCAGCCCATTGTTGCATCAAGAACATTATTGCTAAATTTTGAGGCGATCTCAGACATTCTCGCGACAATTTCACCATAGCGCTGTTGTTTTTCAGCTGGCAAACCAATTCCAGACAATTCAAAATCACGCAATGTGTTTTCAATCGATTTACGTTGTGATTGGTTTAGCATTGCATATTCAGGGCTATCCTTTAGTGCTTTATAAGCTTGATATAAAGGCTCATGTTGACCCATCCATGTGCTGAATTCAGAAAGAAGCGGTAAGCATTGTTCGTAAGCTTCACGTAATTCAGGGCTATTTTTAACTGAGTGAAGGTGCCCAACAGGCGACCAAACGCGAGATAATTTGTTGCTGGCTTCTTCCAATGGTTGGCACAGATTATCCCATGTGTATTGATTCGTTGCAGATAGGATATTTTCAACTGTTTGACGATATTCAGTAAGTGCTTGTTGAACCGCAGGGAAAACATGAGCAGGTTCAATAGAAGAAAAACGGGGTAAAACGGAATCGGTTAATAATGGGTTTGTCATAAAAATATCCTGTAATAACAGTTCGCCATGTAGGATAAGGCTTGCTGTATTGAAGACAATCAGTAAAACGGCTAATTTTGAATGAATAAAAGTAGCACGCCACTGTAAATATGTAAGATATATGGGGGCGAAAAAATAAACCTCAATACAAGATAATGCTTTTTGTTGGCAATTTTTATCAATAAATGTGGTGAATGTGAGACGCTAGGCTTTTGAAAGTAGGGGAGACGAGTTATAATCCAAAATTATAGAAAAGGAAGATCGTCGTCTCCGGTGAGGCGGCTGGATTTCAAATCCAGTTGGGGCTGCCAGCAGTCCCGGGCAGGTTCGACTCCTGTGATCTTCCGCCACTCAAGTTCAACACACCTCCACTGAAGTCAATTAAATCCTTTAAATTCAACCTATAAAAGTAAATCATAGTCAACTCAGTTCAACTGGGGTTACTCCATATCAACCCCCAGCTGGGGGTGTTAATCGGGGGTGCATTTAGGTATGGTATATCATGCACCCCCAAATTCTCATTTTCTTTGTAACAGATAGGGCTTACGGAGGTTTTGTTATGGCTCTGAGTGATATAAAAATAAAAACGGCAAAGCCGCTAGATAAGCCCTACAAACTTTCTGATTCAGGTGGGTTATATCTGATCGTTAATCGCAATGGTTCTAAATATTGGAGAATGAAGTACCGCTTTGCAGGTAAAGAAAAAATGCTTTCTATAGGTGTTTATCAAAACCAAATAATTGGATGGCAATCATTTTACCGATTTTACCAACACCAACCTCCGGATAGCGTGCGACAAAAACCTTGCTACCATGCCACGTGTACACTAAATTCTTGTCGCGATCAAAAACCAAAGTACGCGGCTTTTTGAAAAAGGATTGATAGCCCCCCACACCAATTAAGTAAAAAGCAATAAAAAACATCGCCAAAAAAGCTAACGTATCATGATAAGGGGTAGAGGTAATTTGACTATTAAAGTAAACATGAAAATAATCTAGTAAAGATAATTTTTCTTGATTAAAAAATGGAGCGTAATCTTCTTTAACAAAAGAAGGTATTCTTTTATCTTCAGGATTTATTTTATACAAGTCACTATATTTATTTTTAGTACKGCTAATTTCASTATTAAAATTTGTATATTTTTTGTTATGCTCCATAAATACAAAATGAAAAACCATAACAAATACAATAAGTCCAGTAATAAACCCCGGAAAGGCGAACGCATCACGGCGTCGAATGTCTTTGTTAACCAAAACGCATTTCTGCTTATCGACTGTTTCTAGAAAATCCAATTCTGACATTGGCCAATCTTCGGTATAATGCTCGCCTTGTTCCCCCAAGGGCTGTGGCTTTAGTCGATGAGGATATTTGGCAGGATAAAAAAATACTCATTAAATATTCTCACTATTGTTACAGGCCTATCATTATCCCAAAAATTAGAACGTAGTTCATTTCCCCAAAGACTGTGTCTTAGTAACGTTTCTAGATGGCTCCAATTGGTCAGTTGGCTCGTTACAAATCCCCCCAATACAAGCAATCAAGCAACTAAAGCCCACCTACCAGCGACACTAATTAAGGGTACATAACCTAAAGCAATAACCACATTTGACCAAAATTGGGCATAGTTTCCTATGTGGAATGCCTCAACGGCAAGCACTGTTGCAAATAAAATGGTGAGACTGAGTTTTGGCTCTTAGTTATATTACAGACCAAAAGCTCTATTCACTAGGCGCACTTCACCTAATGGTTATCCGTAATAAAAATGCTCAGCCTGACCTTTCCTCAATGCCCGCATTGCCTCAATTTCCTTAATTTTGTGGCATGAGCAATTTTGAGGGATTTAAATCCTAAGGTTGGATTAATCACACGCTTCAATTTACCGTGATCGCATTCAATGACATTATTGCGATATTTTATCTGCCGGTGTTCAACGTCAGTTGGGCACTTCCCCTCTTTTTAAGTAACATGATAGCGCGACCATAGGGTGCAGCTTTATCAGTATTAATCACTTTGGAGCATTGCCTTTTTTCACCTGGTTTTATGTACAGAATTAAATATAGGCACTAGAAGGTCAAGATAATCTCTTTGTGTACGAAAATGTTCGGTTTAGTACGCCGTAGCTAAATTATGTACTAAAGTGCGGTGAATTAATTTCGTACATATTCTTATATTAGTACATCTATTTCGGACAGATAGTTACATAACGTCATGAGTTTTTGCTTATTGTCGGGTATCGACATTGGAACAAAATACAGAAAATTAACGAAAAGAAATTGAAACTACTGGATTTAATGTTGGGGCTCATCATGTTATGAGTAAACTAGATTCTATACTAAAATTTATATTTTATGAAAATTTGTTTTATATCACATGCTTATTTTTACATAAAACAAGTGCCTAGTTGATAAATTAAATTTTATTTGCCTTACCTTAAATTTAATGGCTAACTACTCTCCAATTTATGCCACTCTTAGCATACCAAATTACACATTGATGGTGTATGGCTTATATTTACATCAATATTAAGGGACTAAATCAAGGCTTACTCTCTGAAAATTGTTCAAAAGATTATGAAGATAAAATTTATGCAACCGAATTGAATTACAGCACGTTTAATGATCACGAAATGATAATAAATTTTAAAAAGCTTATCGATAAAGTATCTTTATTGCTTCATAAAGTCATTATGGATAATGAAGAACTGGAGTTTAATTTCGAGATTTATTAAAATCCTGAAATTAGAAAGCAAATTAAAATAAATAGAGTATTCATAACAAGAATGGGTATTAACGCTAAGTCACATAGAGAATCTGAAGGAATACCATGACTATAATATAGCTGATTTCGATTAAAGGAGTAAAACTATGGCAAATAACATCTATCTTAGAATCAGAGGTAAAACTCAAGGAAATATATCTGCTGGATGTTCTTCTTATGATTCTATAGGTAATAAATATCAAAGTATGCATAGAGATGAAATTCTTGTTGTCTCTGTATCTTTTGATATATCAAGAATACAAAATTTGAGTCACGCTCCAATATCAATCACTAAGCATGTCGATAAATCAACTCCTCTCCTACTAACTGCAATTACAAATAATGAAGTTTTAAGTTGTGAAATTGATTATTACCGAACATCAAACGCTGGTATCCAAGAAAAATATATGACCATAATACTAACTAATGCATCTATAGTTAATTATTCTCAAATCCATGCTAATACACTAACTCAAAGCGATGCTTTACCAAGTGAAGTGATAACACTTCGTTATGAAAGCATTACTTGTAATCATCTAATAGCGGGAACGTCAGGATATAGTATATCAAATACTATTTAATTTATAACGTTAGGAGGTTAATGATATATATTAACCTTATTTATTTTTTAGTATTTAATTTTAATTTTTTAAAATATACTTACATTGATAAATAAAATGCTAATACTTGTTTTTTTTATTCTTTTTAATTGGAAATAAAAATAAATAAGCGAATGAAAAAACAAAACTACTATAACAAATTATATTTTCGTTTCCACATCGTATGAAAAACCGACCAATAAAGAAATCTTTCCCTACGCTAAATGTTAAAAAATAAACTACACCTATTGAGAGGGCGATTATTACACCAAAAACCTCTAATAAATATCCACCTTTTTTTGCAATAAGACGATTTATTTTATAAGTAAAAATAAATAATAAAAATGAAATAATAAAAAATAAAAACAACTCTATCCATCCAAAATTACAAGGCTCAAAAACATTAAAATCCTTCATTTGTTAACCTTTCTTTCATGTTCTTTTATTGCATCGTATGTTGTATAGATTGTAAATACATCAAAAAATATTTCTGTACCTAGTCCTATTTTTCCCATGTTTTGCCATGACTGTATTAAGCTATCTTCCTTGTAATAAAATAGTTTCCACCCATCAGGCTTAATTGTTGGTTTAAGCATAGAATACCCTGAAAGAAATAAATCAATTGATGCATAAGCTATATCTGCTTCTTTATTTCCATAACCTAATTCATTTGATAGGAATCTATAACCATCTCTTAAATATCCTGTATTATCTTCTCTGTACAATAAATAATACCCATTTTCATATACATTGTTAGTTCCTTGGGCAATGAGAGCGGCTCCAAAAGATGCATATAATGCGCCAGCGGAGACTGAACATGAGCCAAAACCAGCTAAAATTTGCAGGCCCCCACCAAAATAACCAACTTCTTTTAACAAGATAGTTTTAACGTTATTTTTTTCATTATATTTAACTTCTGCTATTGCGTATTGCATAACTTGGTTTGATCTTAAAAGGTTATGTTGCAGTTCTAGTTTATCTCTAGCTTCTGTTATATTGTCCATGCCAGCAGACAAACTTAAGCAATAGTTTTTTACCTCTAATTCGTTCCTAGTGATAAATTCGTTTATATCCCTTAGAAAATTCATTCTTGATTTAGGATTATTTATATACACATAAGCTAGTTTTTCAGCTAACCGCCTTAACTCATTCGAGTTATTTGTTAGCGCACTTTTATATCCATCACTAAAAGAGTAATCTGATTCTGAATTATCCATAAGCTAACTTTACCCAGTATAATTTAACTAAAGTCAGTATCTCACATAAGCCAAATTTTTGTATTTATTCTACCTGGATATCGGTGCATATAAGAAAAAATCTTATTAAGTATAGTAAGACATTCTGAAAAAAAGCATACATTTTCTATCATTCGAATAGTGCTGTTGTGGGCGTTGCTATGTGCAGGTTTGTGCTGATATTTATCCCATTTTGGGAGTTTAAATGTGCACTTAAGTTTATTCTCTTTGAATAGCCACTGACTTGATAGAGACCTTTTAGTTAGGCAAAATGGCGAAAAGAGAGGTGTTTATAAGCAGCAAACGATATCCAGAAGAATTCAAAATTGAAGCCGTAAAACAGGTCACGGAAAATGGACGTAGTGTAGCCAGCGTGGCTAACCGACTGGGCACAACAACGCATAGTCTTTATGTATAGATTAAAAAATATGGCCAGACTCTTCGCAATATCAAATTATATCTAATAAAAGTAATGAAATTTGCCGACTTAAAAAGGAGTTACAAAGAGTCACTGAAGAGTGGGATATATTAAAAAACGCGGTGTACTTTGCAAGCTAGTCCGACTGAAGTATGTCTTTATTAAAGTCAACCAACCTGTTTGTATACTTTTTATTACTGATGTTATGAGTGATAACCTTCCTGAAGCTGTCACTAGGCGAATGTATTCTGTTCTGGAGTTAAGACTGACAAATTTGTGTTGAATACCGGTTTGAGTCTGATATGTTGTGGTTATCTCAATCATCAATTGCTGAGTTGTATGGTAAGGATGTCCATACGATTAATGAGCATCTTGTTAATATTTCCTCTGAAGGATAATTTGCTCAAAATGTAACTATCCGGAAATTCCGGATAGTTCGATTAGAGGAAAATCGTCAGGTTAGGCCACTAGAGTTTAATCGCCATTCTTGCAGTTGGCTATCGCGTCCGATCTGTGCGTGCAATATAGTTTCGTCAATGGGTAAAACGCTAGAATAGTACCTGATCAAAAAGTTTGTGATGGAAGGTGAACGGCTGAAGAATCCGACTATCGGTCAGTCAGTCGTGCCAGATTACTTTGATGGAATGCTTGAACGCATCTGTGATATTTATGATTGAAGTGATGTAACAAACATTGGAGGCTAATACTGATTAGCGGTTCAGAATAACAAAAAGTATATTAAGAACCTTTCAGTATTAGTCGATCATGATAGGTTTTAGTTGAATTGATTTTCTAACTAGAAATCGGTCTTAGAAAAACCGGTCATATCATCCAATCCCATTTCGCGACCTAATGCGGTCATTGGATGGACAATCACTAAACCACGTACAGTTTTCTTTAGCTTGCCAAGATCTGCTTGTTCCTTTTTTGTGATAGGGCGTTTGAATGGCATATCTACCAACTTTTGTGCTTCTTTGCTTAGTTTCTTGGTGCGTAGTGCCTTTAGGCGAGCAATTTCAATTTCCAGCTCTGCTTTTTCTTTATCAAGCGCTACATACTTTTCCGCTTCATTCGCCAACTGCATACTTGCCATTTGGTGACGAATAAGGTCTAAACGATCGCTAAGAAGTTTAATTTGTGCTTTTTCGATTTCTTTCATTATTAATTAACCTTGAATAAGTTTCTTATCGGCAAGTATACACCATTATGCGAAAGGGGTACGAAAAGGGATGCTATGGATAGCTATTCACAATTTACTGTTAAAGAAACTATGATTGCCTTTTGTTTCAATAAAATTGCATTCTTTAGGTTTCCAGACATTAAATTCAATATAAGAGTTTTTTATTCTTGCTGGTATGTAGTCCATTCATCTATATATTTCAATTGAGTCAAACTCTTTTGTTATCGATGGGAAAATTATTGTTCATCTAAGCTAAACGCTTTTAATACATATATCATTGAACACTTAGATACATATATATTTGTCGTTCAATATTTTGGAGGGATATGTCGTTTGGAATTTAAAGAGAAAATGCGGGCATATTTCATTTTATTAAGCGTTTTATCAAGGATGGAAAAAGATAAATTAATTTTTATCCCATAAATTTTTATTTTTAGCGGATCTTCTCAATTTGGTTGAAGTGATAAAAAGCTCAATTAAAAAAACACAGTTAAGTTAAATAGTATTCATTTTAAATTCTCGTACTTTCAAAATTAAGTCTGTGTGTTTATGTTGAATGACTATAATGATATTTCTCAATCGTTCAGAAAAAACGCCTACGTATAGTATTTACAACAATCTTAGACCTAATATAAAAATAATACCTTGCCGAAATTATCATTTAATTGGTTGAATAGAATGAAGGTTAAAAATATTATTGTAAATACTAAAAAAGTATAAACATCAAAATATTACCAAAAAATCTGTGCTTAATATTATTTTCATTCAACCTAATCTACTATATCGTATATTTCTATTCGCTATAGATTTTTTCCAAAAAGCTTCTCACGGTTAGCAGTTCTCATTTTCATTAAGTATTTACTATTATTTTTTTGTTTTGTTTTGTAATAAATGTGTCTTGTTGTAACTTTCTTGTTGTATTTTGGTGACTGTAGATTATAAGTTTGTTTTTTTACGCTAAAAATAACAACAAAACAGTATTATATTTTACATATATGGCTTTTTATTAGTGAAAAATAAAAATCAAGCTATATAACAAATTGAAATTAAACAAAAATAACATTTTGAAAATTATTGAAATTGGAACGAGAATATATCATGTCTATATTTGACAAGCTATTTGTGAGTGTTTAGTATTTTAAATAGTGCTAATTACGTAACGGCTTTTAAATTATCAAAATAACTATTGTTTTATTAGAGCAATAGTTTATTTTTTTAATTGAACTTTAATGAATTCAAAATATTAAAGCTAACATTAGAGCTTAATAAATAGCACAGGGAAAATGGGTACGGATAAATCTTAAATATTAAATTTTAAATCTTAAATTAGCTTATTCTACTAATTGGAAAATATTATTATGAAATTAAATAAACTTGCTTTCATCAGCACTTTAACTATTGCTGCACTTTCTTCACAAGTCTTTGCGGCAGAAAATGCTACTGTTAATTTTAATGCGCGTTTAGTCGCGGCAACTTGTGATGTCAGTGCCTCTAAATCTTTAGTCAGTTTAGGTACACATTCAATCGAAAAAATTGCAGATATAAACAGTGCATTAGCTGAATCTAAATTTAATTTGGTATTAAACAATTGCACTAAAATTTATTCTGATGAAGCCTCCGCAGCCACCGCAAAAGAAGTTTCAATTCTTGCAGCGGGTGAAGTTTTAACTGGTCACTCAGATCTATTTGCCGATGCGGATGCATCACAAGTTGGTGTTAAATTAAAAGCAGGGACAACTGATTTATTACCTAATACAGAAACGACTATCAATAATTTGAAAATTGTTAGTAATAACGACTACATTGTTGAAGTTACCGCAGGTTTATATGCAACGACTAAAAATGCTGTTGCTCAAAATTTAAATGTTCCTGTAACTTTCAGCGTTGCATATGACTAATTATGATTTTGGTTAATTAGCCCGTTGAGCAGGCAGTATTTGTTTACTGCCTGCAATAAAGGTAATAAAAAATGATAAAATTAAAATTCTTATTTTTTTTCTTATTGGCGTTTCCCTTTGTCACTCAAGCGGGTGTTGGCTTAAGTCAAACGCGTATTATCATTGAGGGAGCTAGTCATTCGGCTTCTATTTCAGCACGAAATGAAGATGATAAACCTTATTTAGTTGCTAATTTTATTACACAACAATTAGATAGCAAAACACCTACAGAAGGTTTATTTGTTATTACGCCTTCCATTTTTAAATTAACACCTAAACAAAGAAACATTATTAAAATTAAGGCAATTAGCAGTAAATTTCCAAAAGACAGGGAATCCATGTACTACTTTCATTCTCGTAACATACCGGAGTTAAATGAAAATGATGGAATGAAAGTTGGCTTAGAAAATATCATTAAAGTTTTCTATCGCCCTGAAAATTTACCGATGCAACAAGAAACTGCGTTTAAAAATATAAAAATTAAAAGCACAGAAAGCGGAATTAAATTGCTGAATGACTCCCCTTATTATGTCAATTTAGCCGGGTTATTTGTTAACAGCAAACGAGTCAAATTAAACAAGAAAAATAATGTGTTAGCACCATTCTCTGAAATGAGCTATCCAAGTGAAATGAAGAATGGAACGGTTAAATGGGCTGTTATCAATGACCTTGGAGGATATGATGAATACCATGGGACGGTCCAGTAAAATAGTATTGATCTTAAGTGTTATGCTGTTTTCGAATCAAATTATTGCACTAGATGGGAAAATACAATTTAAAACCCGGATCACAAAAGGGACTTGCGAATTCGATGATAACAGTGATTTAAATAAAACTATTGACTTTAATCAAAAGGGGATGCTTATTGCATCAGAAGTCGACGGACAACCAATTAAAAAACCCATTTTAACTGAAAATTTTTCCTACACTATTATATGTAAAGATTTTGCTGAAAATACGGAGAAAAAAATAAAATCAAAACCAACGTCTTCAACACAATTTAGCAATGGAATATTTTATGGGGTAAACGATATTACCAACACCGGTTTTTTACTTGAATCCTGTGATAAATCTAATCAAATTTGTCAGGAAGTGAATGAAGACGGTATTTCTTCTTTTGTATCCACAAAGAGTGATTCAGTCGAAGTTAATTACCGAGTCAGTTTAGTCAAACGTGAAAATGGTGTAATGCCAGGTAATTCTAGCGCTGCTGTGACTTTTGAATTTTATCAGGATTAAATACCATGAAAAAAATAAAACAAGTATCAATCACTTTTTTAATACTTTTCATGTGGTTCCCTACAATAGTGGCAGGTGATAGCTCGGTTAGATATGAATTCTCTGTTTTATTTTTAGCAAAAACTTGTGATATTGATGTTCCATCCGAAATATTATTGGGTAATCAATTAGGTATCACCACAGCAAACGAAATTAAAAATGACAGTGTAGTCGCAGACGTGCTCATTCGGTTGAAAAATTGCAGTACCGAATCGCAAAGCACAGCCATGGTCTATTTGTCATCAGGGAATACATTGAATGGCAGTAATAATTTTTTCAATGATGATCCAAATGGCGTTATAGGGGTACAATTATTAGATGGTAGCCGTGTCATTGATATCAATAATAACCCTTTAGGGAAACCCAGCCCAGAATCAATTATCTGGGATAATATTGAAAGCACGGGCGCTACTAAAACCATCAATGCGAAATTGCGTTGTGCAATAGATAATTGTGATCCTAATGAAGGCGATTTCTCTGCAACATTAACTATTGGTTATTATGCCGATTAATAATATAGCGGAATTAATATGAAGAAAATGGCTAACGTTTTACTCGGATGGGTATTTATTTCCCAATGTTCATTTGCGGCTGTTTCTCTAGATCACTCAAGAGTGATATTTACTCAAGGTGATAAAAGTCAAAGTATTAGTGCTTATAACTCAGCGAATAAAAAATACCTTATTCAGAGTTTGGTTTTTTCTGACTTAAATGCTGAAAATGAATCAAGTCACTATTTTACGGTTATTCCACCTATCGTAAAATTGGACGAAAATTCTCATAATGCATTAAAAATTATTCCAAAAGGATTAAATGTGCTTCCATCAGATAGAGAATCTTTATTTTATTTGATGGTTAATTTTATTCCAGAGACAAAACAGCGAAATAATGATGAAAATAGTCAAGTTAATACAAAATTTAATTTATCGACAAAGATTGTCATAAAAATGTTTTATCGCCCAAAAGGCATTCAAGGAAATATAAAAGACGATATAAATAAACTGACGGTTAAGCAGTCTGGGAATAAAATTATTATTAATAACCCTTCTCCTTACCATTATACATTGATTAATATAAAAATGGACGGTGCGCTTTATCGCAGTGATAGAGCACCAATGGTCTCTCCTTTTTCTACCTTTGAGATACCCATAAACAAAAAATTATCGAAGTTAGAGTGGAGCATAATTAATGATTATGGTGGGGAAACTGCCTTAAATCCGGTGATATTCGGAGGAACTCAATAATGACAAAGAATCAATTAGTTGGGCTATTTCTTTTTTGTATTTGCTTCCCAATATTGGGATTAGCAAACTCATCGACAGGCTTTGACTTTCCACTCAAACGATATGTTTATAATGAAAGCGATACTGGCGGCATCAGTGTTGATATGAAAAATAATAATGATAATGATTATTTAATGGAAGCTTGGATAGCAAATGCTGATAATGAAACATTGCTACCCATAGAAAAGAAAGAAACTGACATTGTTCCTTTTATTATTTTACCACCATTAAAACAAATGATGGTTGGCTCTCAAGTATCTTGGAATGTACGACGCATTGGCGCTCAAATTAATGGTATTAATATGCCACAAGACAGAGAGAGCCTCTTTTGGATTGGTATTAGAGGGATCCCGAGTGAAGAAAAAATAAAAGAAGAAAATCGGGTTCAACTTAATATTATCCCTAATTTCTACTTTAAATTATTGTATCGCCCTAAAAAAATTGAAGGTTTAAAAACAAGAGATTTAACGAAACAAGTGAAATTAACACGAGAGAATCAGACGCTAACTATAGAAAATCCGACGCCCTTTTATTTAACATTTGATTATTTAACGGTAGCAGGAAATGCCATTAAAAATGGTGAACGACAAATAACATTAATACCGTTTTCAACAAAGAAAATAACGCTGCCAAGTCAGAAAGCAGGGGTAATTGAGTGGCGTTTTACGGATGAATATCTGATTGAATTAAATAAAAATTCATTAAATTAAATTAAATTAAATAAAATATTATTAACAATAACCATTGATGATGAAGGGTGATTTTATGAAAAAAATTCAAATAATAGCATTAGAGGTAATTGCATGTTGTTATGTAATTACCTCTAATGCTCTTGCTCACGCTGAATCTTACTTCGATCCTGGCTTATTAATGCATGGTAGTGGTATTGATATCAATCAAATTGATTTAAACAGTTTTACTAAAAATAATACATTAACGCCTGGTAATTATGATGTCGCCGTTAACGTGAATTTGATCCCTTCGGGAGAGCACAACCTTACCTTTGCCAAAAATGGAGAGGATCAAGTTTCCCCCATTTTTACTGTCGAGCAATTGAAGACATTTGGTATTAATATTTCTGCGGTTCCTCGCTTAAGAGACTTAGCCGGTGATGTTGAAATCGCAACATTATCTGATTATATCACTGATGCTTCAGTAAGCTTTGATGTGCAAACACTGACGGTCAATTTGTCTATTCCACAAATTGCGATGATGCCCGATTTCGCCGGTTATGTTCCGCCAGAGGCTCGTGATGATGGGGTGACGGCATTGATGATGAATTATATATTTAACTACAATAACAACCGTCAGCTTTCTAAATACCATCAAAAATCAAGTCATTTTGATTCCATTTTTACGAATATTAATGCGGGTATTAACGTTGGTGCATGGCGCTTAAGAACAAGTTACTTATACAACTACAGTAAAAATAGTGGCTCATCCAGCATCAGTAATTCTGATTTCTCTAATACTTATGTATACAGAACGATTAATGCGATTAAATCGACCTTAAAAGCCGGTGAAATTTCATCAGATGGTGCGATTTTTGATTCTATTCCAATGAAAGGTGTCAGTCTAAAATCAAACCAAAACCTAAATCCCAACAACATGCAAGGCTATGCACCTATTGTTGAGGGATTCGCAAACTCGAATGCGACAGTGACTGTACGCCAAAATGGTAATGTTGTTTACCAAACATTCGTTGCCCCCGGCAGATTTGCGATCAGAGATATTCCGGCTAGTGGCTTAGCGGGAGATATGGAAGTCACCATTGAAGAAGAAAATGGTAAGCAAACTGTCTATACCCAAGCTTATTCATCATTACCTATGATGGAAAGGCAGGGAGCGTATAACTATGAGGTTATTGCTGGCCGCTATGATGGTGGGATCACGACTGATTCCAAGAGAGACACATTTGCCTTAGGCACCTTCAGTGTTGGTTTGCCTTACAACATAACTACCTATGGTGGCTTGTTAGTTTCTAATGGGTATCACTCAATGGTGGGTGGTGTCGGGCTTTCATTAGGAATACTGGGGGCTTTATCGACCGACGTCACTCATTCTGATGCGAAATTTTCGGATCAGCACTTAAAAGGACAATCTTATCGTATTCGTTATTCAAAAAGCTTACTTTCAACAGGAACATCATTTGACTTAACTGCATTGCGTTATACGACAGAGAATTTCTATTCATTCTCTGACTATAACACTGCCGATTATGATATTAAAGATGGTTTAGCGCCTTGGATAGGCTCAAGGCAGCGTTATAGTTTCCAAACATCAATTAGTCAGTCCTTTGATTCTTATGGCTCTTTATCTCTCAGAGCGGTAAAAAATACCTATTGGGGCGGGCAAAGCTCAAATACCTCGGTTGGCATGTCATACAATAATAACTACAAAGGTGTGTCTTACAGCTTAAGTTATACCATTGACAGAATAAAAAGTTATAATAATTCATGGCCTGAAAACCGGGTAATTTCATTCAACATTTCTGTGCCTTTAAGATTACTGACCAATAGTGATATGGCGCAAACCATGAATGCACGTTACGGCATCAATGTTGATAACCATGGCGAAACCCGAAGTCAAGTCGGCTTGAGCGGTAGTGCGCTGGAAAATAAATTTAGTTATGGTTTATACCAAAACTATAACAGCCAAAACAGTAATTATGGTGGTAGCGTAAACGGGACATATTCTGCAGATAACTCGACTTTATCTGCGGGCTATAGTTATTCTGATTCAAATAGAACAATTAATGCCAGTATGAGTGGCGGGGTAATCGCACACTCGGATGGTATCACATTATCCCCGAATATTGGTGACACCATCGCTATTATCACGGCGGATGGCGCTAGAGGCACACAACTCACAACGGGCGCTAAGTTTGACTACTTTGGGAATGCGATCATTCCACAATTAACGAGTAATGCAGCTAACCAGATTTCGGTTAACGTCAATACATTGCCAGATGATATTACCTTTAAAGATACTTCAATGATGGTGTACCCAACTGAAGGGGCTATCATCAAACGCCATTTCAAAACTAAAATGGGTTATCAAGCCATCATTAATATAAGTCCAGCAGGTAAACGACCACCATTTGGGGCTATTGCCACACTCATCTCAAGCGATAGAGAGGATGAGATTAATACCGGTATTGTTGGCTCTAATAATCAGTTATATATGAGTGGATTACCTGACTCAGGAAAACTGGATATCAAATGGGGCAATCAAGGTGGTCAATGTACAATTCACTATGCCTCATTAGAACGCATTGAAATAACAGCTGACTCACCCGTGCGGACACTAACGGCCGAATGTCAATAAGGGTGATGTATTCTCGTATTGATAGGAAAGCCCACTAAAAATTAGCGTCTTATCGACGCTTAATATCCACGAGATAATTAAAAATCGGAATTCTTTTAGCATATTGGTTTAAATAATTTACCAACCAATAAAGTGATCGCTATATTTAAGTCTCTGTGACAGAAGTTATTTATTCTTTGATTTCATTGTCTCACTATTCTTTATAATATCATGAAAGATCGTATTGTTATTTTGACAATATGATTGATATCGTGCTTGTGTTAACTGGCGTGTAAAATAAGGGCGAAAGAATATATATTGATACGTTTATTTGATAATAGATATTACCGTGATGCTCAAAGGGAAATTCTGTTGTGTGTCATACCATAATCTAAAACGCCATCAAATAGATGACAAAAAAATGATGGAAGACCTGAAGCGGCCTTAAAAAGAAGGCCGCTTCAGAATTTAAAGAGGGTGACTTTGATATTTATCGCATTAAGGTGTGGTGGCAGTATTAATCATTTATTATATGATTTTAATATGAATCTATTTTTGAGTTTATTCAACCAGAAAACTGACATCTAAGCTTCCTCGATATCCACCAGGGGCTATTTTTCCATTGACACATAACGCAAAGTTTAACCCTTGTACAAAATTTTTACCTGTTGTGCTAACCAATTGTTTACTTTCGGTATAATCCAAAGCTTTTGATGAATTGGGCTCACAAACTTTATCGCCTTTGGCATCTGTTCCAATAGATGTTGCGATATAAGGCAAATCTTCAGCGTTCCCACTGACGGGAGCCAATGTCATCCCCATGTGATTTCCTGGATCTAACATGTTATTAGGTTTAATAGATATAAAGTAATTACTACCTCTATTGACACAACTGACATTCAGTTGTGCGAGGGCATTCGCTAAACTCGTTGGTTTTTGGTACGTTCCTGCAAGTTGAGTACCAAAATCAATGTTTGTATTCGTAATGGAGGATACCTGACAGGTATCGATGACAAAAACACCTAAATCTTGATATTCTTCAATAAATGTATTTTTATATAGGTCCGAAGAAACACCAGAATAAGGATTGACTCTGTGAATCATAATTAATCGGTCCTTTGCAAAAAATCGACCTTTTTTTAATTTACTAGGTGCATATGCAGAAAAACTGGTAATGGTACCGGTGTAGTCTAATTCTTGTGAATCAAAAAAACCATCAGCACCAGCTCGTGGTTTTAGTCCGAAGGAAAACGGGCCTATGTCAACATTATTTTGAGGTACCAGATATATATCTGATGTCTTAGAGACAACTTTGGAGTTTTTAAGGGTAACCGATGAGGTTGTCAGTACTGAATGTTGATTCTTAAGTTTATAGTAAGTACCACTAAATGTACCATTAATTAATAAAACTATTTTATTATTGCTGTCATTTTCATTAACGAGCGTAATACCATATGCCTTTTCTGGTGCGTAGTATGTAAAGTCGAGTGCTGGATGCGTATCCCATGTTATCAGCTCCATAACAGGAAATTCAGCGAAAAGTTGCGGGGTCATTATGTAGCCTTGGGCAGAGGTAGTCCGTACAGGCGGAGATACCTCACCTAAATATCCTCTACTTCCTACTGCTATGCGTAAATTATCTGCATATGTTATTGGAGAAAGGGAGCTGGTAGAT
The DNA here is from genome assembly GCF_000314895.2 of Providencia sneebia DSM 19967. Lineage (GTDB taxonomy): Bacteria > Pseudomonadota > Gammaproteobacteria > Enterobacterales > Enterobacteriaceae > Providencia > Providencia sneebia. The sequence goes on from NZ_CM001773.1 coordinate 538,426, forward strand.
AATAATATAGTCCCTATTATATAACGCATATTTTTTATATTCACCATTTCACCACCATTATTACTTTTGATTCACTTTAATGAGAAGTATACACGATACTATTACTCTATTTATGATTCTGTACGATATATATTCAATTTAATTGTAACGATATGTTTCTTTTTTTGAATATCATAAATGGCTAGGTATTCTTTATTTTACTCGGTGAAAGAAAATTCATTTTTCACTGCTCAGATAAATCAATGAACTGACCATAAAAAGGTTTTTCGTCCATGCTGTAATGTTGGGGACTTATTTAGCGGTACGATTAGGCACAATTAAATGGAGTGTTTATGAAAAAAGATTAAATTAAATAGTCTCTAAGTTTAGTGGCCACGACAATAATTATCTTAACGGTATGTCGCCAATCATTTAATAAGGGAAATCTCATTTAGGGCATCTCAGAATTCTAGGTGGTTAATCAATACGTAGGTATGTTGAATGGGGTATTTGTGATATATTGACCTCTATTCTACACTCCAAGCTTCAGTATAACGGGAATCTTTAAAGAGTGCAGATAACCCACTGATTTGTTTTAGTCTTAATACTTCATCAGGCTGCATTCCTAACTCTTGTGCGATTTTTTTGTCGTCCCATCCGAGCTGATAAAGATCACAAACAATTTCGGACATTGCGGCAACAGTATGTTGCCCACGAGCGCGGTTATGCCTAATCGTGCTAGCCATTTGTTTTTTTAAATCATCAAATGTCATAATGGAAATAGGAATATAGCCATTTAGTCTTTCATTGAGTTTTGTATGACCACTGGAAATATAACGATGATAACCATCAATAATTTGCCACTTTATTTTATCATCTGAATGAGCGCCTGCGGGTAATACAACAATAGGTTGAGTAAATCCGTCTCTTTCTAATGAAACTTCAAGAAGTTTTTTTTCTTTTGATGACATTACATTCGGATTGTAGTTATTTGTTTCTAAGCTATTGCGCTTAATCCAAATAACACAATCAACAGGTTCTTGATGGAAGGGACTTTCTGTATGTAAAAAGTATTTTAATCGATTAATAGCTGAGATTTTATCGGCACTAGATAAGGTTGCAAGGTAAGTTTTTAATTCCGAAAAAATATCTTCAATAGAATTCATATTGTCTCCATAACATAATAAAATTTATAACATCAATTTCCATTCTTCCCGTTTTAGCTTCATATTTTTTTTATAGCGCTCATAGTGATGGCTTTTAGTTGGGCTAAAGGACAATGAACGACACCAATAATCATGTCGCAAAATGGTTTTACAAATACGTCGCCATGATGGGATATCTTTATAGCCACAGTCATTATCTTGTTCATCCGGAATACTAGAAGGGTAATTCCGTTGTTGATACCAGCGAAGATATACTGCAATTTTATTCTATAATGTTCAGCGGTATGTTCAGGAAGGCTATCAAGCAAGAAGAGGGCATATGATTGCCAAGTATGAGTATCAGGCTTACTGATAATATGGGTGCCAAAGTACCCTTTTTTCTGTTTTGGATTGAGATAAATTGCACTGCTGTGAGCGCCGCTCACTCGTTGGCAAGCTTTATCCCATGTATCCGGTTCAAGAATATGATATAGCCATAATCCCTTGCGTTGTTCGGGGCCAAAAGGTTCACAAATTCGCATATGACTTAAGGGAACACCGGCTTGATACATTAAGTCATAGATTGGGTTATAGGGTAATTGTTGTTTTGAGAGAAACGTCCAAATATCAGTCACGCGCCAATCATAAATGGGATAAGCTAAATAATAAAAACCCTCAAGTGATGATGTTGTCCAAGGTTTATCATCCGCATAACGCAGTTTGCGCTGATTGGTTAGTGACATAAATCGATTTAATGATTCATCAGCCCGAATACCGAGTAAGGTTACGGCACTAGTTTTTGCAGCAACCCAATGATTAAATGCCGGCATAAAGGCTTCAAATGTCATATTTTCATCATAAAATGGGAAGTAGTGCGGATCTGTGATTGCGCAATCGGGAGGGTTTCTAACCCACTGTTTCCCCGGTTCCCAAGCTGTCCATTTTGTTTGATATTGGGATACACCACTTTCTGTTGTTATTGGTAGGGCGACCCAATAAAAATGTCTGATGCAATCCTCATAGCGGATTTTCATATTGTAAACATGGTCGATTGTTGCTTGATATTGCACTTCCCAATCCAAAAAAATAACGTCAAATGAGCGTTTTCTTTTGCGTGCTTCTTGTGCTACCAAATGAAATAATACGGTTGAATCTTTACCGCCAGAAAAAGATAAACAAATTTGTTTAAAAGTATCAAAAACCCACTGAATTCGTTCTTGAGAAGCAACCAAAACTGATTTACCCAACATGTATTTCATTTTTATTCCAACATCAAAGTCACTATTCGATTTATATTTAGGTAGGTTAAAGTGTATTTAATTATTTTTATTATTACCTATATATCTTATTGGTTACATTTAGTACCAATTAATACCAAAGTTACTTCATGGCTATATCGTAGTTGGTCTGTACTAATGAGGGAGTAATAACTTTTGCATAGCGTTTAAATATATCTTTATTTTCATTTTCACGTATTCGAGTAAAAACACATTGAAAGAAATCATTCCATGATATGTCTAAAAGAACTAATACAGTCATTAAATTATCTATAGAGATATTACATATTGCATTTTCATATCGTGAAATTTGTTGTTGTGATATATTTAAAAGAAGAGATAACTCTCTTCCTGATAGTGACTTGCTTTTTCGTAATCGTGCAATTTCTCGCCCAATCGCTTTAGAAAATATATTCTTTTGTAATTGGTTATCACTTGATATAATTATTGAGTTATTATTTTTAAGTGATAAATTATCATTTTTAATGTCATTGTTGCCTTGCATTTTCTCCTCCCATGTAGGTGCAATTTTTCGACTAAATGCAACAAAATAAAGCATTTTGTTGCGTTCTTGATATTTGACTCTTAATTTTTACATGGGTATTATTTTTAGTTTATTATATTATTTTACTTACCTAATAATGATTTTTTTAGAGTTTATAACTGATAAAAATGTATCATCAATTTAAGGTAATTTAGTTATTGGCTTGTTTTTAGTTAGTTTTAATCAAATTTTAATGAACATAAAATATGTAAATACACTGTGATATAGCATGATTACTGTACTTGCTGGGGTTGATTTTGTGTTTGTTGTCTGTAAACTGATTATTGTTGATTGAACGCAACAAAATGCTTTATTTTGTCTCTAAAATAGGTTAATAATCTGTTTTAAATCAATGAGTTATTATTTTTATTCTAATCTTGACTGTTTCAATAAAGAGTAAAGTTGCTTGGTGAGTTTACTGCTTATATTTTCAATATATTGGATGGTATGCGAGATATTATTATCTTCTAATATTATTCATTGAATAGATTAAGCTGTTTGGTCATAATATTAAATATGTTGCGAAATATATAATACTTCTCTCATGAAAAATTCAATTAAGTATCATTATTAATTAAATTTTAGCACATAATTTATTGTTTTTTTAATTGTTAATATCACTAATTTTCACAGGAGAAAACATGTGAAAATTCTAATGTCAATCTTTTAAAAATATTATAAATTTTATTTTTTATTAAAAGTAATGGTTATCTGTTTTTTACGGAATAAACTTCAATTATAATTTGCTTTTCTGATGTTTAATGAGGTTGATAATAGTACCACATATTATCCTCGTTAATTATATTTGTATTTCTAGTATTTATTTATATAACAACAAAGAAATATAAAAYTATRTCACTCAGTTTTACTRTTAATTAGAAGGAAATAAATGAAACCATCTTTCATAATTTAAAAGATGGTTTTATCTGAATATAAGCCTAAGTGAATTAACTTAACTGAGCTTTTGATAAGTATTTTTGCATTTCATCTTGTGGCACCATACCACCACCCGTTGCCCAAACAAGGTGAGTTGCATTAGCCATTTGCTCTGAATTGAGTGATTTARCGTGTAAATAATCACTATTTTCGGCGACATGAACACTGCCAGTCATGCCTGCTAATGCAGATGGTTCTAACTTAATTGCTTCAGTTTGATTGAGTAAACCAAGTAAGTTATACATTTCCTGATCATCAATTGTGTAATAGCCATCAATTAATCGTTCCATTGCGCGTCCTACAAACCCGGAAGCACGCCCAACAGCAAGGCCATCTGCCGCGGTGACGTTATCAATACCAATTTCTTGTACTGAAATACCATCATGCAGACCTGTATGAACACCAAGCAACATGCAAGGTGAATGAGTTGGCTCGGCAAATAAACAGTGAACAGCATCACCGAATGCTAATTTTAAGCCAAATGCTACGCCACCAGGACCACCACCAACGCCACAAGGTAAATAGACAAATAAAGGATGTTGGTTATCAACAGTGATCCCTTTTTCTGCAAATTGTTTTTTCAAACGTAGGCCTGCGACGGCATAGCCCAGAAAGAGTGTGGTTGAATTCTCATCATCAATAAAGAAACAGCGTGGATCTTTTTCGGCTTCTTTTCGGCCTTGTTCAACAGCGATACTGTAATCTTGCTCATATTCCACAACATTCACACCATGTGAACGTAATTTATCTTTTTTCCACTGCCGAGCATCAGCGGACATATGCACGCTAACACTAAAACCTAGTTTTGCACTCATAATGCCAATCGACATACCTAAATTGCCGGTTGATCCAACCGCAATGCTGTATTGACTAAAAAATTCACGAAATTTATCGGAATATAAGATTTCATAATTATCATCTAATGAGAGTAACCCTGCCTCTAAAGCGAGTTTTTCAGCGTGAGTGAGAACTTCATAGATCCCACCTCGTGCTTTTATTGACCCTGAAATAGGGAGATGGCTATCTTTTTTGAGTAAAATTTTCCCTGGAATTGGTGTTTGATAACGCGCTCCAAGAGCGGTTTGCATCATTGGTATCGCAACCACGTCAGATTCTATGATCCCTTGTGTGGCTTGAGTTTCTGGAAATGCCTTCATTAAATAAGGTGCAAAGCGATTTAAGCGAGCTTCAGCATCTTTTACATCATCTTGCGACAATCCCACATAAGGTAAACCCGCTTGTGTGGTGGTTGACTTAGGGTTGAACCACGAAATTTGTTTTAAATCGATTAAGTCCTGAACTAAAGGGTAGTCAGTAATTAACTTATCAATATTTATCTGAGTCATAATTATTCTCTTTTAAATCACAAATGAAAGTGCAAATGTACCGGCTAATGCAACTAATGAAGCAATTAGCGTGGCTACACTGTAAAAGCGGAATGTTTCGGCTAAGGTGGCATTACAATATTGTTTGACTAGCCAAAACAAGGAATCAGTGACGATGGTGCAACCAATTGCGCCAGAACCAATCGCGAGTGTCATGATTTCGGGGCTAATATGTGGATACATCGGCATGAGTGGCGCGACAATCGCTGTTGCTCCCATCATTGCGACAGTGGCAGAACCGACAGCAGCATGCAGAATAATGGCAACTAACCAAGCCAGCAAAATTGGGTGCATATCAATACCAGAAAGCACCAAAGCTAATGAATCGCTTAAACCACTACCTTTTAAAATGCCGTTAAATGCTCCGCCTGCACCAATAATTAATAAAATATTGGCAATTGAACTAAAGCTTTCTTCGGTTTTACTGAGAAGTGCACTCATTCCCATGTTGCGGCGGATACCCAACATGTAATAGGCGACAAAAGCAGCGATAAACATTGCCGTTATCGGATTGCCGATAAACTGTAACAATGTAAATAAAGGATTATCTTTGCTCATGTTTAAATCAGCAGCTGTTTTGATCAACATGAGAATAATGGGCAGTAAAACAGTAAATAGCGTGGCACCTAATGAAGGTAAGTCTTTCTCTTCTCGAACTTCTAAATCAGCAAAAGCTTCTGGAACGGATTTAAAAGGTAAGCGATCCCCCAAGAATTTTAGAAATAGTGGGCCGCCGATCAGTGAGGCAACTAAGCCAACTGCCAATCCTGAAACAATAACTGTACCAATATCTGCCCCTAATTCATTGGTCACAAATAATGCTGCTGGGTGAGGCGGAACGATGCAGTGCACAGCCATTAGGGCGGTACATAATGGAATAGCAAGTTTTAATAAAGAGGTGTTTGTTTTTTTGGCTATTGAAAATGCGAGTGGAATTAAGAGCACCACGCCAACTTCAACAAAGAGTGTAATACCACAAATTAAACCAATCAGTACCATGGTAACATCAGGGGTTAACCAGCGGCATTTTTGTAAGGTGATCCCGATACGCTCAGCAGCACCGGAAATCTCCATCATTTTTCCAAGTATGGTGCCTAACCCGATAATGGCGGCTAAAAACCCGAGTGTACCACCAATCCCACTTTCAATGGCGCTGACCATCTGTAATGGGTTCATTTTCATGGCGATACTGACAAAGAAACTGGCGAGTAAAAGTGATAAAAAAGGGTGAAATTTAAATTTAATAATAGAGACAATGATCAGTAAGATACTGAAAACAAGAGTACCGATCATCCACATTGTAGAGTCCATATCCTATCCCTAATTGTATTGTTGTTGTCCATATATTGGATAATAAATACACCTAGCTGACAAACGATGAAACTCCATCTTTAGATGAATTGAATTAACTCTAATGCGTGATATGCTTCATAAAAAAGAGCTATATAATGATTTGCATCATATTAATTCATCTTAAAGCCGTTATTCTAAATTTTTATGATTGTGTTTATTTCAATTGGAGAGAAATTGATGTCATCAAACCTAAATCAATTTGAGCAATCCGGATTTATTCAATGGAATAAACGTTTATCAAGTTACCAGTTGTCACGTTTGCATACTTTTGAATCGGCAGCTCGGCATAGCTCTTTTGCATTAGCCGCTCAGGAACTTTCGTTAACACCAAGTGCAGTAAGCCATCGCATTAATACATTGGAAGGCGAGCTGGGTTTTAAGCTATTTGAACGTTTTCACCGCCGTATTGAGTTAACAGCGGATGGAGAACGTATTTACTGGGCATTACGTAAAAATTTAGATGATATAAACCAAGAAATTATTGATATTAAGAATCAGGAAATTTCAGGGGAACTGACCGTTTACTCACGTCCATCAATTGCGCAATGTTGGTTAATCCCGAAAATTGCTGATTTTGCTCATCAATATCCTTCTATTCAATTAAATTTGTTAACTGGGAATGATGAGGTTAATTTTCGTGGGTATGGTATTGATGTGGCGATTTATTATGATGATATGACTCGAACTAACCTTTATTGTGAAGATTTAATGTCTGAGTCCATTGTGCCAGTGTGTAGTCCAAAATATGCACAGCAATATGATTTATATAACAATATCTATCAACTAAAAAATTGTACTTTATTGCATGACCGCCAAGCGTGGAGCAGTAATTCCGATTATGATGAATGGAAAGCTTGGAGTGAGCATAATCAGCTCATGCTATTTCCGCATCGCCGAAACCTAAGCTTTGATCGTTCAGATTTAGCGATTGTTGCCGCGATGAACCATGCTGGTGTTGCTATGGGGCGCAAACAACTTGTCGAAAAAAGGATTAAATCTCAGGAACTTGTCATGCCTTTTGGGGATATCGCATTGACATGTGAGCAGCGGTACTATTTTGCTATGCTTGATGATAAACGTAATCCAAAAGCAGATATTTTTATTCAATGGCTAAAGCAGCAAGTGACAGGTTAATGATAATCGTCTTATTTGGCTTAGTTAATATTATAAAAATAGATTTACTTTATTTTGATCGTCAAAAATAGATATTTATTTGTTAATATTTTTTATTTATAAAGATAAATATAACTTAAAACGTGTTTAATTTATTTTAAAATATTCCGGTGTTTATATTTTTTATTATTCATTATTCCTTTTATTTTTTCTATATTCTCTGATTAACGTGCTGTTTTACTTATTATTACATTGTAAATACATTTATTTTAATATTGATTATTTCTGGTTTTGTACAAATTGGAATAGTTCTAGGTGAGATTTATATCACAGATAAAAGGATTAAAAGAACTTAATTTATAATGAGAAATAAGTGAATAAGAATGGGAAAACTAAATGAAAAAAATACTATTTACATTATCTTTAATGATTTCAACCTCACTATCCTACGCATCAGTTATTACAGATGAAAAATTAAAAACATATTGGGATAACCCTGAAGATTCCGCTAGTGCTATTGTAAATGGCATGACAATGGATGAAAAAATTGGGCAATTATTAATGCCAGATTTTCGCTATTGGGGAATTGATAACGCAGGAAACAAACAACCTTTAATTCAATCAAATGAACAAATAGAAGATATTATAAAAAATATCATTTAGGCTCTGTTATTCTGTTTAGAGAAAATTTAATTGATACTGCTCAAACTATAAATTTAATTAATGCCTTACAAAAATCGAGAAGTAATCTTCCCTTATTTATTAGTACTGACCAAGAAGGCGGATATGTCACACGTTTACGTGAAGGAACAGAAATGCCGGGGAATATGGCCTTAGGTGCAACGCGTTCTCAAGGTTTGGCTGAGTTAACGGGTATGGTTCATGGAAATGAGTTATCAAGCCTAGGTTTTAATTTTAATTTTGGTCCCGTTGTTGATGTGAATAATAATCAAAATAATCCAGTTATTGGAGTGCGATCTTATTCAGATAATCCACAATTGGTTAGTGAATTAGCCAATAGTTATATCTCTGGAATACATAAATATCCCGTACTTACCGCAGTGAAGCACTTCCCTGGACATGGTAACGTTTCATCAGATACTCATTTTTCATTACCAACAATATCCATTGATGCTTCAGCTTGGCGCGAAATTGAATTAGTACCATTCCAAAATACAATTGATCATAGTGATGCAGTAATGACGGCACATATCGTCGTTCCATCTTTGGATAATACGACCCTGACAGCGTTGAATGGGGAAGAAATAGGAACACCAGCAACTTTATCTAAAGCTATTTTGACTGATATTTTGCGTGATGAATTAGGTTATGACAAATTAATCATGACTGATGCAATGGATATGGGTGCTATTTCTAAAAACTTTGATAATAATTGGGCTGTCAAACAAGCTATTATAGCGGGTAATGATGTTATTCTGATGCCTCTTGAAATTGCAAATAAAGAAGAGGTCAATAAACTGGATGGTTTATACAGTTATTTGAAGAAAGAAGCTAAGAATGATAAAGAACTAGAAAAACGAATTAATGATTCAGCCAAGCGAGTTGTATTAGCTAAGTTAAAAAATAGAATCGATGCTAATGAGAAAGATATAACACAAGCTAAACAAATTGTTGCTGCACCGTTCAATAAAAAAATTGAAGATATGGTAACAGAGAATGCAATTACCTTAATTAAAAATGAAGGCGTTTTACCTTACTCATTGAGCGATAATAATAAAATAACTGTATTTTCAGATGAAAAACCAAGAAATGATTTAATCAAAAAACATCTTTCAGCTATTGCTAATGACTCTTCTATTAATATTGATATGCAAGATAAAGTTGTAAAAATGATGGCTGATGATTTAGCGAATGATGAAATAGAAAAGATGATTAAAGGTCAAGACCTCATTCTATTAGCTACCTATAACTTAGCTAATCAACCTAAAAATGCACAAAAGATTATTAATTTAGCAGAGAAGAATAATGTTCCATTAATTGTTATCTCAACGCGTAATCCTTATGATATTGCTTATCTAGATAATGTAAAAGCTAATATCGCTATTTATGGAATTACAGGGTTTGATGTGACAAATAATGTAAGAAATAGCTTGGAAACGAATATTCGTGGTGGTTTAAACTCCTTATTTGAAACATCAGAAAAAGGCATCATTAATTCTCCAAAAGGTCAATTACCAGTCAATATAAAATCACCAGATGGTAAAGAAACGCTTTATTCCTATGGTCATGGTTTAACTTATTAATATTATATTGCTGGAGATAGCATTATGTTTAAGAAAAAACATTTATGTATTGGATTAATGATGGGTATTTCTTCTCTATGTGCTGTGGATGAGTTTGAAATAGATTATGACCAACAGATCATTAAACTCAACAAAAGAATTAATGAACTTGAACAAAAGAAAAGTGAATTAGAGAAGAGAAATAACGAGAAAAAGTGGAATGTAGAATCATATATTGGTACTGAGCAAGAAATTGACAGTGATGATAATTGGAAATTCCTTAAAGGAAGTATGGCGACATCACCTTATTTCGGTGCTTTTATTTATCAAGATAATTCACTATGGTTGTATGATGTTCAAATATTAAAAACATATTTAGACAATAACTCAGAATATGACCGAACACGTTGGCAAGCGGGAGTTACTCGTACCTTTCCATTTACCTTATATGACATGCCAGGGAATTTTAAATTACGTCTTGGTTATCGTAACGATAACTGGCATTACCCATCAATTAGTAACCCTGCATTAGCAGCACCTGAATATAAGGGAGATATTCGAAAAGGGGAAGAACGCCATGAAATTTGGGTTAGACCTCAATTCAATTATAAATATTCAGATAACTTGAGCTTTAATGGTAGTCTATCATTTCGTTTTATAGACCGAAAACTTGATTATGCTAGAGCAAAAGGTGATTACGGTGTTTACAAGCGTAATTGGAGCCAGATAGATGAACATTTTGTTGGTGGAACATATACATTTAATAAGAAAAACTCATTATGGGTAAATTATCTTTATATTGATGAAAACTTAGTAAATACATTACATAACAAAGAACATTTCTTATGGGCAGTATATCGTTATCGATTTGATAATGGTTTCATGGTAATGCCTTATACGCGTTATGCTTTAACTAAGGGTAAGCAAAGTTTCCGTGATTCTTATAACCAAGAATTTCTTTATAAAGAGAAAGATCGAAGTCGTTATGGTTTTCAATTACTTTATCCAATTACCAATAAAACATCGATTTTTTGGGATGCTTATTATCGTCCAGAGGTAACATGGAATAAAGGCAATAAAGAAAATAATAATTTCTTCTTTTGGGCAATTGAATTACGTCATACTTTCTAGTTAATAATCACTTAAAATTTTAAATGCTACTTTAAATATAATAATGTTATTTATATTAATATTATGGCATCACCCATTTTATTTATGATTAGATACGTATTAAGCTGATTATGTATTGCGGAGAAATAGACTGCAATTTACAATGATGGCTAATTGATAATTAGGTTTATCTATTAGCCAGTAAAGAGAATTTTATTATGAAAAACTTTTTATATTTTTTAGCCGTTTTTCTTTTAAGTTCATTTGGTATTTCTTCATTAGCCAATGCAGAAAAGAATGAACCAAACCATGAAATTGTTTTAGGAGTAGATAGAGAAGCGATTTATGGGCCACTTTTAAAAGGTAAAAAAGTGGCATTAATGGTTAATCAAAGCTCCATTAATAAGGATGAAAGACATACGATAGATAAATTATTATCGGAACAAGAAGCTTATAACTTTAAAGTAACAAAGTTATTTTCTGTTGAGCACGGTATTCGAGGAGATGAAGATGCCGGCTTTGGTGATAATGATCATGTTGATAGTCAAAGCGGATTACCGATTATTTCTTTATATGGAAGAGATGAGGCAGGGCGTTCACGTGCTCATCCAACAGCAGAACAATTGCAAGATGTAGATATCGTTATTTATGATTTACAAGATGTAGGTGTTCGTTTTTTTACTTACACTATTTCAATGCATCATTTGCTTGAAAGCCTACAAAAATACAATAAAGAATTTATGGTATTTGATAGACCAAATCCTTTAGGCGATCAAGTTTATGGGCCATTACTGGAAGAGAAGTTTATATCGGGTATTGGTATGCATCCTATTCCAATGGTACATGGTTTAACATCTGGTGAATTTGCATTAATGATTGTGAATGAAGGGTGGTTAACGAATGGTAATGACACCAGTTGGCAAGCACATGGACAAGCAGAATATCAATTTCCTGCAGATAAACTGCATGTGATCCCTATGGCGAATTATCAGCATGGGATGCCATATCATTTACCAAGAGCACCTTCACCGAATTTAAGAACAGATTTATCTATCAAACTTTATCCATCATTGGCATTGTTTGAAGCGACGAGTGTCAATATGGGGCGTGGGTCGACACAACCCTTTGAGCAGTTAGGTTTTTCATCGGATAAATTTTACGAAAACATTAGCTATACCGTAGATATAAACCAAGAAAAATATGGTTGGCCACAAGCGGGTAAACAAGTTTATGGTGAATCATTAACACATCTCGACGAAAAAAGTGTTAAACCTACAATTAGCCATTTTACAAAATGGTGGTTTAAATTTCATGAAAATGGATATCCATTAGCCATTGAAGCAGATAAAGAAGCGCAATACTTAAAGTATCAAAATGATTATTTTGTTATTCGTCCACTTTGGTTAGCTAAATTAGTGGGTAACCAGCAATTTCTTACAATGCTAAATGAATCCATTGAAAAAGGATTAAGCCAAGAGCAAACCATTGACTTGATCGAACAGAAGTGGCGTGAACAAAATCAGGATTATTTAAAATTACGTGATAAATATAAATTGTATTAACGTGATGAGATATAAAAAATACTGTTATTGCAGTGATTAATGCAAAATAGAAATATATAGTTGCCTGCATATTCTTAATAAATTAAGGATATGCAGTGCTATTATGTTTATAAATGAAGAATAAATATATCGTTTTAAAAAAGCCCCATCATAATGGGGCTGACAAATAATCTACATTTAAAATAAAGTAGAACACACCTCAATAATATTGCTTGAGGCGTGTAAAAAGTTAACGAACGATAATACCTAATAGAATTCCGATAGCACCAAAGTCCGCATCACTGAATGTGGTATTCGCAATACCAATATCGCCCAAAACAGGTAATAGGAATACAGGTAAGAATGTAATTAATAATCCTTGAGCGAATGCCCCTAAGATAGCACCACGACGCCCGCCAGTTGCATTACCAAATACGCCCGCCGCTGCACCAACAAAGAAATGCGGTACAACACCGGGAATAATAACCGTCATATTTAATGCATATAGTACGAACATGCCGATAATACCTGCGGCGAAGCTACTTAAGAATCCAACTAATACCGCATTAGGTGCATAAGGGAAAACAACAGGACAATCTAATGCAGGTTTTGCATTCGGTACTAATTTGTCAGAAATTCCTTTAAATGCAGGAACAATTTCAGCAATAACCATACGCACACCTTGCAGGATAATATAGACCCCGGCAGCAAAGGTAATGGATTGCATCAAAGAGAACATAAACCAGTTTTTGCCACCGCTCACTTCCCGGACAAAATCACCGCCTGCAAATAGGCAAGTAATAATAAAGATAATGAACATGGTGAATGAAATAGCGACTGGCGTATCTCGCAGGAATAGTAAACTTTTAGGTACATTCATATCTTCTGTTGAATGTTCTTTATTACCAAATTTACTGCCAATAAAACCTGCTAATACATAGGAAATTGTTGAGAAATGCCCGATTGCGACATCATCTGAACCAGTTACTTTTTTCATGTATGGATGCGCAATGGCTGGGAAAAAGACCATGCAGAAACCAACAATCAGAGACCCGACAATGACTAACAGGGTTCCTTCCATTCCAGCTGTTGCTAGAATGACCGCTATCATCATTGACATGAATAGTGTGTGATGACCAGTTAGGAAAATAAATTTCCATGGCGTAATGCGTGCAATCAAAATATTGATTAACATCGCAAAGAACATGATCATTGCCATTTCACGACCGAAGCTTTTTTGTGCAATTGAGACAATCGCTTCGTTATTTGGTACAACACCATTAATACCAAACGCATGTTGGAAAATAGCTGAGAAATCACCTAATGAGCTAACAACTAAGCCCGCACCAGCACCTAAGATCACAAAACCCATTATGGTTTTGATGGTGCCTTTAATGCATTCTGTAACGGGCTTTTTCTGGGCGATTAGGCCAATAAGTGCAATAAAACCGACTAAAATAGCAGGTTCAGATAAAACATCCTGCATCAGAAAACGAAAAAATGACATAAAGCCTCCGTTTACATCGCCCCAAGTTTTTGTAATGCAGCAGTGATGCGTTCTTTCATAGCTACTTTATCAATCATATTGTCAAGAGCGACAATTTCTCCACCGACTTGCTGGGCAATTAATTGCTCTGCAATATCCGTTGTGCCAACAAAAATATCACTGACAGTGCCTTTTGCTGAGCCTAAATCCACATGATCCACATCAGCATTAACTTGCAAATCTTTCAAAATACTTTTGATGCTCATTTCCATCATTAAACTGGTGCCTAAGCCATTTCCACAAACAACGGTGATTTTCATAATGTCTACCTCAATATTTAATTATTCGTATTTAGCGATGATTTTTAAAATGTCATCAACGTTTTCTGATTGCATGATGCTGTCTATATCGTCTTGATTATCAAAAAGTTCGGCAAGTTTTGCTATCGCCCCGATATGGCTATTGCTATCTGTTGCTGCAAGGACAATTAATAGTTTGATGGGATCATTTCCTTCAGAACCAAACTTAACGCCTTGTTTTATGACTGTTAAGCCAAGAGATAATTGATTCACACCATCTTCAGGTCGGGCATGCGGCATAGCAATACCCGGTCCTAAAACATAATATGGGCCAATTTTCTCGTGTGATTTGATTATGGCATCAACATATCTCTGTTCGATGAACTTATTATTAATTAATGGATTGCAAGCAATTTGAATTGCATCTTGCCAATCTGAGGCGCTTTCTACGACCTGAATAACATTCGGGGTCAATAATGTCGTCAGCATGGTGTTGCTCCTGGTGAATAGAATTTTATATTTTTAATCATTGGGTGATATTAGTGATCTATGGTAGCGCTATCTAGTTGAATTGTTCATTTCTGTGATAGCGCTATCATGTTAGTTAAATATTGCGAACAAAGGCGAAATGAATAAACTTGTGAGCTGATGAATAAATGAGACTTGTGCTAAGTTAGGGCTGTTGAATTAATTAAGGCTAAATAAAACTACTCAATGCAAAAAATACGAAAAAGAAAAAATACTGGGCGTGTGACACTACAAGATGTTGCTAAGTATGCTGGCGTAGGTTCGATGACGGTGTCTCGTGCTTTACGTACACCTGAACTCGTTTCTGATAAGTTACGTGAAAAAATTAATTTGGCTGTTGAGGAGCTTGGCTATATTCCGAATTTAGCCGCCGGAATTTTAGCATCGGGGCAAAGTCGAACGATTGCAGTATTAATTCCATCTTTACGGGATAATGCCAGTGCCGTTTTTTTACAATCATTACAAGAAGTCTTGAATAAAAATAATTATCAAGTAGTTATTGGTAGTCATGATTATCAGCAAAAAAAAGAATCTGAAGTTCTATCTACTTTATTACAAAGCAATCCTGCTGCACTTATTATATTTGGTACAATTAATTCACAAAGTGTATTTAATTGCCTTAAAAATTTAGATATTCCTATTATAAATGCGGCTGGAGAATCTAATTATCCCGTTTCATTAAATATAAAAAGTAATATCGGAGAAGCGGTAAATTTTTTAACAAACTATTTATTACAAAAAGGATATAAAAAATAGGCTATATCGGTGCACAAATGGATAGCAAAATGCAAAGCCAGCAATTGAGTGGTTGGAACAAAGCGATGCTGGCTCATAATGAAAGTGCAGAGCAAAGTATTACAACCCCTTATGTCGCAACAATGGATTTTGGTCGTCAGGCAATTAGTGAAATGTTAACTCGACAGCCGGAATTAGAAGCTGTTATTTGCAGCCATGAAATGATTGCTTTAGGTGTACTATTTGAATGTCAAAGAAGACTTGTCCAAGTTCCAAGAATGTTAGCATTAGCATGTGTTGAAGGATCGGCTAATTGCGATCATATCCAGCCATCATTAACCTCTGTGCGCATTGATTACAGTAAAATGGCGCGGGATACGGCAAAGAAATTACAAAAGTGGCTAGCAGGTTCTGATATTGAAGGCGATTTTTGTGAGACTCAAGAGGATATTATTTTTCCTTATAAATTTGAAGTTAGGCAAAGTACTTAAAAAACTCGCTTTGATAAAAGCTACTTGAAGAAAATAAATAATGAAGATTGTTAAGGTTTTCACTACAAGTAGCCTTTTTAAATATAGGATATTACATTTTTAATTAAATATTTTTATAGGTTTCTCTTTGTAATTATTAATTAAATCAAGATGATAATTTATTATAAATTTTATCTTTTTTATTTTGATAGTACTTATTTGATGTGAATTTTAATCATATAAATTATAGATAATATAAAGCTTAATTTTGTTGAGATCTTTTAGGGGTTGTTGTAGTGTCATAAAAGAATGCACTAATAGAAAAAGAGGAGATAAATGAATAAAGTAAAAATAGGTTATCTTCATTAATCTTTTTAAGATTTGTTTCGTTATATATAAATAGCATAGTGTTATGTTATTTATAGAATTACCTAGAATTTTTTATCTCATTGTCTAATAACCCTAATAAGATTATTTTAATATGAAAAACACAACATCACTATTTAGTAAAATATGTATTTTATCTCTATCAATATGTTTTAGTTCTGTCGCTTTATCTAAAACTGATTCATTACCTTCATGGAATGATGGAAAAACGAAATCTTCGATTATTAATTTTGTTGAGAAAACAACAACTGAAGGAAGTCCTAATTTTGTTGAAGCTAAAGATCGTATAGCAACATTTGATCAGGATGGTACATTATGGGTTGAGCATCCAATGTACACACAGTTCTTATATGTTTTTGACCGTATAGAACAATTAGCAAAAGAACAGCCTAAAATGAAAGAGGCTGAGCCATTCAAAACGGTTCTCTCTAAAGATCCTAAAAAAATAAGTAAATTAACACCAGAACAGTTAAATATTATCGCTGTAACGGCTTTAACTGGAATGGATTTAGAAGCTTATAATAAAGAAGTTAGTGAGTGGCTGAAAAAAGCAAAAGACCCGAGATGGGATAAACATTATACCGAATTAACTTATCAACCAATGGTCGAGCTGCTTAATTACTTAAGAGATAACGGCTATAAAACATTTATTGTTACTGGTGGCGGTCAAAACTTTGTCAGAGTATATAGCAACGATGTTTATGGAATTCCTCCAGAACAAGTGATGGGTTCTTCATTTATGACAAAATACTCATACACTAAAGCTGGTAAGCCTATTTTGCTGATTGAACCATCATTATTAATCAACGATGATTTTGGTGGCAAAGTAAGAGGTATTGAATTACTTATTGGTAAGAAACCTATTATTTCTGTGGGTAACTCAACCGGTGACCGTGAAATGTTAGAATATACAACATCAGGAAATGGTTTAAGACTGGGTATGTTAGTTTTCCATGATGATGAGGTTCGCGAATATGCTTATGGCCCAGCTCAAGGTCTTCCAGATACAGAAGTTGGAACATTTACTCAAAGCTTGTATGACGAAGCAATGGCAAAAAATTGGATTGTCATCAGCATGAAAAATGATTGGAAAAAAATATTCTCATTTGAAGCTCAATAAATCATTTTGATATGAAAAATATGAGCAATATTTATATATTTTGAATGAGTATTAATATTCTCGGTTTCAATAATGAAAACCAGCTAACTTATCAAAAGTGGATAATTAGCTGGTTTAGTTGCTATAAATGGTACTAATTCAGTATTAGAATTTATTCAGCGATCATTTCTCCCACTTTTACCGCTGCCCAGCCTGCAGGCGTTGTCGCGCCGCCGACAATATTTGTCATTTCTGATATACCTTCAGGCACTGGAATATTTGAATTAGCTGCTGCTTGTGTATATTCCTTTGAAATATCAGTTCCCACATAATAAATAGAAGTAAGCACTAATGTCCCACAAACGAACATTCTGAACATATTACGTTTGCAAAATGGTGTTACCATGGCTAATAAAAACATAAGAGAGGCAAGGTCAACAAACGGAAGAACTTTATTTCCCGGTAAGATAAATGCGAGCACAATCGCCATTGGAATAAGAAGTAAGCCTGTTGCTAATACAGATGGTTCACCGATTAATAATGCCGTATCCATGCCGATATAAAAATCACGATTAGGGAATTTCTTTTTCAATTTACTTTCAACAGCATCACGAACAATAAGTAATCCTTGGACAAGAATTTCGATCATTTTAGGCAGTAATAGCATAGCCGCAGAAACCGTAACTGCTAGTGCAACAGATTCGCTAATTGGATAACCTGCCATTAAAGCAAGTACTAATCCTAAAATAAAACCTAGCGTGAGTGGTTCGCCAAATACACCAAATTTTTTATTAATTGTTTCTGGCTCAAGATTAATTTTATTTAATCCGGGAATTTTTTCTATAATAAAGTTTGTGACAATACCAAAAGGTACATACATAATACAGGTCAAATGTGGAAATGAAATTCCTTGTAGGTTGTAATTGCGTTGTAGGTAAGGTGCGGTAATATCAGCAGCAATTAATGTACCAATAAAAATAACATAGGTTATGCCGATGGATAACCAATAACTTTCTGTTCCAGCATAGACAACAGAACCAACTAATAAGAATATCCAGTAATTAAAGATATCAATATTGATTGTTTTGGTTAATTTAAAAATAACCATAACTAGATTAATTGCAATGAAGCCAATAACGACAGGTAACATAATAGGTGAACCCCAACCGATAGTCGATGCGGTTGGCCAACCCGTATCTACAACAGTAAGATTCAGTCCCATTTTTTCAACCATGGCTTGTGATGCAGGACCTAAGTTGGAAAGAAGTAAGTTGATAACCAAGCCGACACCGACAAAACCAATACCGACTAACATGCCCGCTTTAAACGCAGTGCCGATTTTTACACCAAAACATAATGCAATAATAAAGAAAATAATTGGCATCATGACGGAGGCCCCGAGGCCGATGATGTTGTTTATTATGTCCATTTGTATGTCCTTTCTTTTTTACCCGTTATAATTCACACCACAGCGTTGTTGACTTCACTCATAAACCCAAGTCACATACTTATGTATGCTCCTTGGGATTTATTCCCTCGTCGCCTAGCTGTAGCGCGACTTATTTAGGGTAAAGCTGCCGTTATAATTCACTTCACCGCGTTGTTGACTTCACTCATAAACCCAAGTCACAGTCTTATGTATGCTCCTTGGGATTTATTCTTTAGTGATCTAGGTTGAGAATGCCGTTATATTTCGAATTATGGCAACTAACTAAATTGTGGTGTTAATAACTGTATTGCTTTTATATTTTGCTATTTAAATTATTCAGGGTAAATTCATGTAGGGTATAGGGTGCCGGAGGTTAACACCCCAGTAATATAAATTAATTTTTTATTATTTATTTAATTCTTTTAAAAATATATCGGAAAATAATTTCGGTGTATTGCTAAATGCATCTAATGTGCTACCCGCCATATGGGGAGTGATAGTCACATTATCTAATAAATAAAATGCACTCTCCTCTTTTAAAGGCTCATCATCAAAAGTATCAATTGCTGCTCCCATGATCCGTTTATCTTTTAACGCTTGAAGTAAATCATGTTCATTAATTAATCCTGAACGAGCCGTATTAATAATAACGGCTGTTTTTTTCATTAAATTAAAATGTTTATCATTAATTAAATTTTGTGTTTCAGGCGTTAGACGTGCATGCACTGAAATAATATCGGCTTTTTTAACTAAATCCTCTAATGAATCAATTTTTGTATATCCTTCAATGTGGTCAACATATTTATCAAAGAAGATAATATTTGCATCAAAACCCTTCAGAAATTTTGCAACTAATTGAGCAATATGACCAAAGCCGACTAACCCAATTGTTTTGCCACCAATTTCTGGAATAACATCAGCATTTGGAAAATCTTTTCGCCAATATTTATCTTTCAATGCATCATGAGCACGGGCAATATTACGTGTTTCAGCAAGGATCATACCGACCGTAAATTCAGCAACGCTGCGGGCATTACGACCCGGTGTATTCATAACTTTAATGCCTTTACTTTTGGCATATTCTTGATTGATATTTTCCACGCCGCCGCGTAACACACCAATAAATTTTAAGTTTGGTAATTTATCGATAACGGCTTTATTAACGGGAGCAAACTGAGTAATAACTAACTCAACATCTTGTAAATCATCATAGAGATCGGTAGGAAGAGCAACCGCTTCGGCTCCATTTTGCTCAATTTGTAAATTATCTTCCTGTAATTTTTCAATGGAAGGGTGGCTCCATTGACGCACAATAACCTCAAAACCATGTTGGCGTAATTTCTCTAACCCAGTTTCCATAGTGGGTTGATCAATAAATAAATCTGCAATGGCGAGACATTTCATTTTCTTTTCTCCTAATATTTTGACAAATTCTTATACTCTGCGGATATTTTGTAGGATAAGAGTATTAACGCATTAACATTCCACCCGTAACATCAAGGGTTGCACCTGTCATGTAACTCGCTTTTTCAGAAACAAGAAAAACACCAATATCTGCAATTTCAGTTGGGTTAGCGACTCGGCCGATGGGAATACGGTTTAAGTAATATTGAGGGTCTTTCTCAAGATTATGGCGGATCATCTCTGTATCCATAATGCCTACGGCAATGTTGTTCACATTAATATTTTGTTTAGCAACTTCACGGGCTAAAGAGATTGAGAATGCCACAAGCCCTGCTTTACTTGCTGCATAATGTGAATACCCAGTGGTTGAGCCATGAAATGCTGCTTGTGAAGTAATATTTAATATTGAACCCGCTATTTTTTTGTCTAAACACTGGTTTACAAATAATTGGCTAAGATGGAATACTGATTTTAAATTGACATTCATGACGCGATCCCAATCATCCAGTGATATATCTGTAACGAGACCGGATAGCCAAATCGCTGCGTTATTGATAAGAATATCGAACTGCCCAAAAGTATTTAATCCGTTGTGGAATAAGTCCTCAATTTCTCGGCTGTCACCTAAATTAGTTTGTATTGCAACAACTGTAATATGGCCCGGTTTATTGAGCTCATTAACTAATGCTAAAGCTTCCTCTGGATGGCTACGGTAGGTGAAGCAGACATTAACACCTTCTTTTACTAATGAGCGAACCAATTCCCGACCCAGTCCTGTAGCCCCACCAGTTACTAATGCATTTTTCTGCTGTAAATTAAGATCCATAATGGATTTCCCCTTAAAGATGATTAAGCTTAATTGGCCGTATTTTTCGCTTGGCTACAAGATTTCCATGTCGCTTGCATATCATCCAACATACTTTTGTATAGTGCATATTTTTCAGCATATACCGCTTTTTTGTCTAACTGCGGTTGAATGGTTTTCGAAACTTTCACCATTGCTTCACAAGCTGCGAATACATCAGGAAAATGACCTTCCATTACAGCCGCCGTCATGGCAGCACCTAATGTTCCGTGCTCTTTAACATCGACTATTTCCAGCTGACATTGGAATATGTCGGCAAAAATTTATAGCCATACAGGAGAATGAGTAATACCGCCGGCAATGCGGATAACATCGCTAAGTTGTGGATTAATTCGGCGAAGTCGCTCAACATGATAAAGATGGCTAAATGCAACACCTTCATAAATAGCGCGTAAAAAGTGGGCACGTTGGTGAAAACTGGTTACGCCAACAAAGCCTGCGGTGGCATCAGGGATCGTATTTGAGCCAAAAACAAACGGGAAAAACATGAGTTGGCTTTCATCTGGAGTTGTTGAACCAACTAATTGGTTACATAACTCATAGACTGAGCTACCTTTTGCTTCCTCTAGTTGCTTATCCGCAGCCATAAAATGAGTGATAAACCACTCTAGATTACTCGCAGATGTAGGGCTTGCTTCAGTGATTTGCCAGCGATTTTCCATTGGGTAGATGGATGTCATAAATAAATCTTTGTCGACAACCGGTTTGTCTGTCACGTATTCATTGATGCTCCAAGTCCCCGCGACAATGGCAAGCTTATTAATTTTATTAATGCCTGAAGCCAGTGATGAAGCCGAGATATCAAAAATCCCACCAGAAACAGGTGTACCTGCTTTTAATCCTGTGAGTTCAGCAATATTTTGGCTAATGCGGCCGCAACAATCAGTCGAAAGCTTAATTGGAGGTAATTTATCTTTCCAAGATAAGCCGCCCCAAAAGGCGAGCAGCTCATCGTCATAGCACCTATCACGCACATTAATAAGATTCGTCCCTGAAATATCAGTGAGTTCTAGATAAGCTTCATCAGTAAGATAAAAACGTATGAGGTCTTTAACCATGAAAATATATTGTGCATTATCTAGAGATTCAGGTTCGTTATCTTGAAGCCATGCAAGTAATGCTACGGGTTGACCTGCCCAAATGGATTGCATTGTTTTAGGTAGGATATTTTGCTCAAATTCAGGTGATTGGTACCATTTTTCAACATAACTTTTTGCTCTGTTATCTGTTGAAATGATCCCGTTGCGAGTTGGCTTTCCCTGGTGATCAACCAAATACAGACCATTTCCATGACCTGTTACTGAAATTCCTATTATATCTTCTGCATCAATACCCGATTTCTCTAACACGGATTTAATGACTAACAAATTGGATTGCCAAAGTTCATCAATATCGCGCTCTGTAAAGAAGGGCTTAGGAGTGATCATGCGTGTGGTGTTGGAGGCAATAGAAAGCACTTGGCCTTCCAAATTATAAATTGCAGCTTTAGTAACAGTGCCGCCATTATCAATGCCCATGATGTATTTTTTTTCATGATGGCCTCTTTTGTACTCTGTATATTCCGCTACCAAAATTGTTATTACGTTTTACTGAATAGCTTACTTTTTTGTTTTCCAGCAAAGTCGTATTTTGTCGTAAACAGATAGACGGAATATCTTGGGTACTTTTTATTGTGTAGGGTACTCATCATTTTTAAGCTACAGTTTGGTAAGTTTATGAATTATTAATATTAAGTAGCTAAATCATGATGAATTTTCGTTACCATAAGGTATGTTCGCTGGTGGTTATCCCATTGAACCCGGTATAAAATATTCTATCGGCTAAATATTTTCGTTTTACAAAACCACCTGCAATGAATTGCGTATTGGCTTGATTAAAACTTCTTTTTAATAAATCAAAACAGGTACAAGCATATTCAGCTGGCAGTAATTCAATTGCATCAACATCTACAGAATGGTTTTTAACAACATTGCTTGCCTGTTCTAATGAACGTGAGTCCACTAACAGAACGCGAAATATTGTGTTTAACCCCTCCTTTTTGGCGTACCTCAATGCGGTAAAATTTGAAGAAATAACACCATCGACCTTATAAAACTTTTTTAAAACGGTAATGCCAGTTTGGTCAGGTTTAAATCCACCTAATAATTCCAAGTGGACTAAAACTTTTTTCCCAGCCTTATGGCATTTCCCAACCATGGATTGCAAATTACCAATGTCAGCATCAGGTAATAAGATATATTCAGAACGGCTATTAAGAGCCTGCTCGAAATATTTATAATTTCTCACGGATGGAATAATGGTGTTGTTTAAATTCATAGAATGAGTCTCGGTTTATTTGAATTAATTTTTATTCTGATAAATCGCAAAGGCCTCTTCAGGTGACATTCCTAAATGAATAATGGCATTTAAGCCTGCAACCATAGCGATTGGTTTTGGATCTTGGGTTATATTTCGACCAACCGCAACACCTTTAGCACCCATCTTCATGCAGTGTTCAACAAATTTAAAGTAACTCAAGGTGTCTGTTTTTGGTCCGCCAAGTGCAAGAACTGGCACTTGTGCTGCTTCAACGATTAGGTAATCATCTGGTGTGCCAGAAAAACGGGTTTTAATAATATCGGCACCAAGCTCCACACCAATACGTGCGGCATCTGCGATGACTTTTGCTTCATTAGATTCAGGGCTAGAAACCGCGTAGCCATAAGGTAATGATTCAACAATAAATGGCATATTCCACCGTTCAGCTTCTTTAACGAGTCTAGCCGTCATGGCATGTGTTTTCTCTTCATTAAAAGCGCCAGGGAATGTCATACAAACAATTCCATCTGCATCAAGTTTTAAAGCATCTTCCACATCAAAAACTTGCATTGTGTCTGGCACACTGTTGTCATACATATTGACGGTCGAATCTACGCGTAGCACGATAGAGACATCATTAAATGCGTTAGGATTATTTATTGCCATTCCATAAGTAATTAATGCGCAATCTAAACCATTTGCAGCCAGTTCTGGCATTTTATTGATAGTGTTATCAATCCCTGCGGTTTTAGTTGAGAAAAAATATCCATCAAGTGCCAGCGTGACAGATTTACCATCTTTGGCAAAGATTTTCGATAAACGACGTTGTTTGGACATAATGTTTCCTTATTAAAAATAAAAAAAGCCCTCAGAGACCGTAATGATCTCTGAGGGCTTTCTATTCACTGACCCTATTGTTTATATTTTTATATAAAAAATATAAACTAAAATTAAATTAGTTATTCAAAATGCGTTAAATTTTTTTATCTTATTTTTAGTGATTAAAGACAAAGAAATTTATTTACCCGCAATTGATTTACATCCGTTTTATGATGAGTAACGAAATGTAATTGCTTGCTTTGCTATTAACATCTCTAACATACAAAAACCTTTACTGTCTAATGCATGTTGCAAAATTGTGATTTAAATCTCGTTAAATATTATCTGTTCAATATTTAATATTTAAGATAAGGAGTCTGGATGTGTTTGAATTATTTTAACTAATTTATCTTTATTGTGATTTTCATTCTTATTAAATAACAACTAATATATTCTAGTAATTTAAATTATAATCATAAAAAGACTTTTTTTGTTACTCAAGAAATAAGAGAGCAAGATAAAATAAAAAATACATAAATAATTCTATAGTTTAGAATGCATGCTGAATTTTTCTAATAGCGATAACATTCTGATAAATATGATATAAACTTATATCATATTAATGATATCAAGATATATTTTTTCAGAAAAATTTCGGGGTAATGGAATGATATTTTTACTCATCATAATGATTTTATTATTTCTTTCTACTCTGATACTGATCCCTAAATTATTTTTTTCATCTAATAATGACTTAGGAAAAAAAAGGTGGAATGCAATAGAGCTATTTGCCGTTTTGGTTATTATCCTGTAGTCATGAATACTATGGTTACCTTCTTGCTGAAAAGGTGCAATGGATAGTATTATAATTGAATCTTTAGGAATATTATTATATTTTGCATCAATATAACCTTCTAACTTAATGAGCTGTTCATGAGTATTATTGTGGATCGATTTTTGACTGCAAGCGCTAGCGAGTGTGATTAATAATAATAAATATACTGATAGATTTAATTGTTTTTTGATTTCTATAGATTTCATCTATGATTCTCATTTTTATTTTTTGAGATGACATGATTAAATAGTTTATTAAAAATTAAGTAGAAAAAGCTGTAAATATTTTTTTTCTCTTTGCAAATTGATGTATAACTAGCCTCAGATTTTGTTCCAGTGTAGAGAACACCAACCCTAGGCAGGGTCATAATTAAATTTTCATCTAGATCGATTTTTTTAAAGGATTGGCGTAGTTTTCGGACTAATTTATAATAGCTGCTCTCAGTAACGATAGTTCCTCGTTTTTCCCATATATCATACATCACTTCTCGTTTACTACTCGTTTGTTTTAGTAATAATTTTAATAAACAAGACTCATTTTCTGAAAGATTAACTGTTTTTTTTCCTCGTGAAAGTGTCCGCTTAAGAGGATTATAAATAACATATTCTGATAGAATAATCAGTGTTTCTTGTTCTGTTTGGTCTGTATTATTCATAATATTTCCCATGAACCTACTTTATCGACTAGCCATGATGGTTATCCTAACCTTCTCGTTAGATGGGTTAAATATAAAAAGCGATACAAAATATAAAAAGGTAATTTTTAATAATTTCACCTTATGTGTTATAGCGTCTAATTTATAATTTTTTTGTTAATTCTATATATCAATTTTATATATGTTTTTTTATATTTAAGAATTACAATCACGAGAAAAAGTAGGATTTATTAATGAATAATTGGGTTGGGTAGCTTGTTTTTTATACTTAGTTATTAGAATAATGTCGATTTGGCTATCATTATTAATATAAAATAAAGGGGAATGAATAAAGATAAAATCTATTAACTGAATATGAGTTCTTCTTCATCATCATTATATTCAATAGTGAGATTGGCTATATTATGATGCATTTGGGTGGTCAATGGTTCTAAAGCTAAATTTACCATAGTGACTTTATTTAATGCCACTTCTACAGCCTTTTTAAGTGACTCTTGATGTTGAAATGCATTATTTTTATTTAGTGATTTTATCATCTCTGATATGAAGGCTTCTTTCTCCGTAACAGATAAATTTGATATCTTTTTATATAACAATAAGAAATTATATCTATTATAGTCTGCTGATATATTTTTATTCGTAGGTAAATTATTGATATTCACATATTTAAATTTATTGATTAAATCAATAGGATTTGTTTTTTCTAGTTCAATATTGTTATTTATATAACTATAAGAAATGTCTGTATTATCCGTTTTTTTACTCCATTCTTTTTTTACTTTACACTTAATATCTTCACTTTTATTTTGAGAAAAATCATCTAATGGCGATTTTATTATTGGTTTAATCGTTGTTATCATATTTTTGTTCTTTATTATTAATGGATTCTAAAAGTTTTTGATAAGCTAATTTTTGCTCAGATAATAAGTCACAGTGTGTAGGTGAATTTAGAACATAGGGTAATAGATATGAGGCACTATTTGATGGGGAGAATTGTATAACTTCATTATCCATTTCCATTGTTATTTCACTATGTTGATGAAATTTATATTGAATGTAAGGATCTTCTGCACAGAAAAATGATTTTAATTTTTCCGGTAAATAAATGATTTTTTGATTTACTTCAATTGACTTTTGAACAAAATATTCAGCAATGATTTTTTGTAACTTTGTGTCATGAAAGATTTCAGATAACAATTGTAATAGGTTTTTATGGACTTGCTCTCGCTGACTTTGATAATGTTTTTCACTCATTTCAATACATTTTATCATATCGATAACCAATTTTTTTAAACCATCATTATATCCTTGCTGATAAGCAATATGATGAATATGTTCGAGCTCTTTTTGAGCTTGTTTATACTGATTTTTAATTCTCTTTTTTGATTGCTCTATTATTTTTTTTGTATATAACTTTGCTATTTTTGATTGATGTTTGATCAATACATTTTCAATTGCAGTTTGTTTCATTGTTGGTTGTATTTCTTCCGACATAGTAGCAAGTTTCTTCAATAATATTCCATGGTAAGACAGTGTTTATTGTTGCTGGTAATAGTTTTAAAATTTCATAATTAAACATATACTTGAATCTATTAGTATAAATAGAACCAAATGGCATTAAATAAAATAGAATTTGATCTACTCCCATGGCAATTAATTTATCAGGTATAGGGTTGAGTGATTTAGTTATTTCCCATAATGAGGAAGGTAATTATTGGTATTGTGATAAATAACCTGCCGGGCCATGGCTACAAGGTAATATTTTAGAATATAATAGCATTCCTAAGCTAAGTACGATTCGAGGTAATAGGCTCCATTGTTTTAAAAAACAATCAGGTAATGGTAATGTTTTTTTATCAGGTAAAATTAATGAATATTGCTTTATTAAGTTTTTATTATGTATCTGTTGTAATGTATCCGGTAACTGATAATAATTAACAATATTATATTCATGATGGAAATATTTGCCAGGAGCAAGAAAGATCTCATTATAATATTTATTTTTTTGTTCTATCATATTTTTTATTAATTTAGTTATGTTGTTTTTTTAAATAAAAATGACGACGATATAAGTATATGAAAATGATTATAATAGCGAAGCTTGCTAAAATAATGGAAGTAAGTAAAGGTAAGTTTATATTTAATATTGGTTTTTGACTGTATGTTTGATGTTGTAATGATGGTTGATTAAGGATAACGACTGAAACATTATCATAGTGAGTATCAGTAAAGCTTCCAGTAAGAAATAGCTTTATTTTATTCATAATTAATTTTTCATCTTCATTCCCTGAATAAGTGACTAGACATGATATTTTTTGTGGTTGCTTTAGTAAATTATGACTATTTAATGGATAGCTAACATGGACTCGTGCATTAATAATATTTGGGATGACCAGTAGAGATTGCTCTAAACGTTGCTCTATGAGGGAAAGTAACCGCGTCCGTTCTGCTTGTGGTGAAGCGACAAGGGAGTCATTAGGAAAAGCTTGAATAATTTCGACAGGTTCCTTAGTTGGCAGATTATATTGATGTAATAACTCTACTGCGAACACAAAATCGCGCGTATTAACTTTAATAGAATCACCTTTCTTACTATCTTGCTTACGCTGTGCATCTACTCCATGTTCCTGTAAAATCGCGAGGACTTCATTACTTTGGCGTTGGCTAAGATGGCTAAGTAATATTGGTGTATCGCAACCAGTAAGAAGTCCTATAAAATTGATAATAAGTAAGATTTTTATAATTTTCATCGCTTATTGAGCTTTTAATAAAGTATCAAGAGTACCCGTTAATTTATGAGTGATTGTTGAAATGAAATTTAGCTCTAAACTATATTGACCAATTAAATGTTGTATTTTCATGACTTCCATTGGATTACTAACATCAAGATTTTCTGCTTGATCAATTAGTGTGTTCTTTTTGTTTTGCACTTCAACTGTATATTGTGAATATAAAGACTTTATTTTATCTTCAATTGGCTGATCAGATAATACTGGAACAAGGTTATCTATAGAGCTTGTTATTGGTGGATTCATTACTAACATATATTATTTTTCCTTATACTGCCGTATATGAAGAGATTTAATGATTAAATATTACGAATTGCTGTTTGTGCTGTATCTTTAATTGATTTCATTAAATTACTTTGTAATTGTCTAGCCATATTATAATTTCCACTAAGTGCAGTTATTTTTGCAAGGACTAAGGGGTTATCAACCTCTAATTCTTCGCCTGTGCCTTTAAGTATCTTATCCAGCTCATCGGCTAAGTCTTTCGCTCGAGCACTAATACTAGAAGTACTTCGGTACATCATTCCCCAATTTTTTTTGTCTGAATTGGGGATTTCAAAATCTGATGCTACCCAATTACCCGTTGCTTCATTAATTCCAAGAATAGGCATAAATGACCTCATTAATATGTTTTATTTGATATAAACGACCAATGATTATTATCTATTAAGGTAAAATCACTTTGGTTGATAATAAAGGATTTTCCTTCTAATTTATTTTCTAAAATAGAAATGGAAAATTTTATATATTTTTCACCCCATTGATGATAAAACTGTTGGGCAAAGTTAGAAATAGCAATTAATTGATAGTCATTTAATTTTCCTTGTATTAGATAAATAATGGTATTATCTTTCTTTATTTTTTTCCACTTCAATATGCTTTCTATTAATCCAACTTCAACGATTGTTAAAAGTTCGTCAAGTGTAATTTGAATGACCTCACTATTTTTAAAACATTTTATGTGGCGATTAATAACATTATTAATAATATCTTGATTGACATTTTAACTACCATTCATTATTGCTTTAATAACGGGTTTATATGGGTTAGATAAATCAACTTTTATTATATTATCCATGTATAAGGATAGTTCAGTTTCAATTTCTTCTTCTAAATCATTTAATTCACGAATGATATATTTTTCATTAAACCCTGATTTATATAAATTTTGTTTAATCCAATCTGCTTCTTGTTTTGATTTTATTAAAACAAGTAAATCTTCATTATTATCTAGAGTGATGATTGGCGAATATTTATTATTTAAAATGTAGCGTATTGCCTCTATTTTATTTGGTTGACTATTTTGATATTTTATTTTTACTCCAAGAAAAATGAATATAATAATTAAAGTGATAATAAAAATAAGTTTTCTCTTAGTAATTAAACAAATAAGTTTGTTTTTTATATTAAATTTCTTTTCATAATTTAGCTTTTGTACGTTTAATTCCCAAGGCATATCCACCGCCTTAAATGCAATTGGAAATAAATCGGCTAACATTATTTCCTGAAAAATAATGGGAATAAGAGTCGTATTCACCCCATCATTAACTTGTAAATCTAGTGTAGATTCATTTTTTAAATTATTATCAGTTAATGAATCATTATCATTTTCTATAATAGTTAGCTTACAATATGCTGAATGGCTTGGGATATAATAAGTAATATAACCATTATCATCAATTTTTGTTCTAAACCTTACGGTTGGGTCAATAACGATAAGATGTTTATCAATGGTTAGTAATAACTCTTGTCCACTCATCGATCCGCTGGCTATTTTCATTATATAGATACGGTTATTGATATCATCCATAAAATTAAACCCAATCAAAGAAGTTAAGGATAGTTAAACGTATTAACTGATTTTCGTCAGCAGAATTTATCTTAATCCTTCTGACTTACTGCTTATCCTTTTTAGTACAATTTATTCCGGACTATTCCTTTGAGTCATTACACTTTTTAGTCGATGTTGTAGTTATTAAAATACTTTAAAAATATAGAAGTATCATGATAAATAATACAAATATTGATGCATTACTCATAAATAAAGAAGGCTATTTTTCGCTACAAGATAGCTTAGTTTTAGCTATACCTGGCAAAAATGCCAGTCCATTATATATTAATGGTTTTTATTTTGAATGTGATATGAAAATCACAGAACAATCTTTATTTGTTCTTTCTGCTTCTGAATTAGAAATAATTCAGAGTAAAGAATGGTCATTTTACACAATATTGATTTCAGAAATTATAGAAATTTTAGCAGTTGTCGATACTGCTATAGGAAAATCGTTTTTATCAGAAAATGAAAGCTTTTATACAGGGAAGATAAATAAAAATATTATTGAAGCGAATGTTGATCTCTCAATGTGTCATTCAATAAAAAATGTAATTATAGATTTAGTTATAAAAAATGATACGAATTTTAATTTGTGGTGTAATGTATTAAGGCGGTATGAAGCATATGGGATTATGCGATTTTTACTTTCAGCAGTAGAAAAAGATAGAAATGCAAATATTAATCAATTGTGTAAATAATATGGTATTTCAGCTTCATATTTTAGGCAACTGTATAGAGAAAACTTTAATAAGACAGCTAAAAGAAAAATTATGAATGTGCGTATGGCTTCTGCTGTGTTAAAGCTTATAGAATGTGATAATTCTATATTAGATATTGGATTAGATTCTGGATATTGTTCTGCCTCTCATTTTACCAATGATATAAAAAGGGAATTAGGCCTAACTCCATCAGATATTAGACGTCTAGGAATTAAACTATATGAAATATAAGTTTAATGTCATAATATTATTTTATTTTTTTACTATAAGTATAAATTGTTATTCACAAACCAATGAATTTCTAGTTGCAGAGCCTATTCAACAAGATATTAATCATAATACGTTTATTGCTAATAATATTATGGTTGGAAAGGTATTTGATGCCATATCGGAGCGTTTAAATAAGCCCATTATTCTAAGTAAACTAGCGGCACAAAAGCGTGTCACAGGAAATTTTAGCTTAGCAAACCCTGATGAAATGTTTAAAGCACTTACCCGACGTGTTGCTTTAGTTTGGTACGATGATGGTGCCACTATTTATATTTATGATAACAGTGAGATGCGTAGTGTTATTATTCCTATGAATAATGCGAGTAGTATTCAAGTTATTAATTATATTAAAAATAATGGAATCTATGACCAAAGATTTCCTGTGAGAGCTCAAGATGGGAATAGTTTACTATTTATCTCAGGTCCTCCTTTATATATCGAATTAATCAAGGCAACAGCTTTATATCTTAGTGAGCAACTAAAACAAGAAATTTTAACTGGGGGGGAACTGGCTGTTATTCCTATTCAATATGCCTCTGTAAGTGATAGAAATTATATATTGAGAGGCCAAAATGTCACCATTCCAGGAATGTTATCTGTAATCAGTGCGTTATTTAAAAATAGGACGGAAACACCTTTAGCTATTCAGGTAAAGGAAAATAAAAATAGTGAAGAAACCGCGATACCGGCGTCAAAAAAAGATGATGTTGACGCTAAGAAGTTAATAACAGATTCATCATTAAACAAAAAATCAGATGTGGTTTTCTCCCTCGTTGCTCATCCAGATAGTAATAGCTTAATTGTTAAAGGTTCTTCTGAACAGATTAATAATGTAAGGCAACTCGTGAAAAATTTAGATATGCGTCGTCGTCAAGTCGAATTATCCCTGTGGATTATTGATATTACACGCAGTGAATTAGATAACTTAGGGATTAATTGGGAAGTTGGTGGGATTAATACTGGTAAAGGTGCTCTGACTTTTAATCGTAGCACATTAGTGGATAACCATAATTTTTTATTGCAAATTGATGCGTTAAGTAAAAGTGGGAATGGAAATATAGTATCTCGTCCAGTGTTATTAACCCAAGAAAATATTCCCGCACTATTTGATAACAACACTAGCTTTTATGCCAAGTTGCAGGGTGAAAGGATTGCAACATTAGAGCAAATAACTTATGGCACGATGATTAGTGTTATACCACGAATTTCTTCGGGAAATAGTGTTGAGATGGAAGTGAATATTGAGGATGGGGGGGAGAAACAGCAGCATAATGGAGAATCATCGAATGTTGAAGGTTTACCATCAGTGAGTCGAACAAGTATTAATACTGTTGCACGCATAGCTAAAGATAGCAGCTTATTAATTGGGGGTTATACCAGAGAGCAGATTGTGCAGAATGATAGCAAAATACCATTACTTGGCGATATTCCTATCATTGGTGAAATATTTAGACATTCTTCAGTTAACCAGCAAAAAATGGTGCGTTTATTTCTAATTCAACCTCGTTTACTTGATGAAAATGAAGTGTGGGATGGACGCCAATTCTCTGAGAACACACGCATTAAAGAATTAAATAGCCATCTACATGGAACAATTCAATTTTTGAAAAATTATATGGAGAGTCCATGGCAATAATGCCATTAGCTAATCATTCTCGTTTACTAATGAACCCCCAAGAAAAAAATCGATCATCAAAAATAAGTGATGATTCGGAGGAAGTCATTCGTGGGCAAGGCGTTATTGATAGTACTAGCGAATATGCATCAATATCGATGTTAGCTGCGAGTCATATTCGTAGAAGCGGTGCCAAAAAAAGCCATGAGGAAGAATGGCTGCAATTTTCAGAACGCATTCTTTGCGAAAATGCTGATGAGACCATTTTAAATATCGAAAATACACTTCATCAGAAATTTATGGCATCTAAAGAATTAAAGATCTTTTTATCCCAATACTTTTCTGATCTTAGTGATCTATTGATGGCGATTATTTCATTGATCAATCGTGGAAAACTACGACAGGAACAATTAACACAATTAAAAAAACTTGAAGAGCAATTAGTACAAGAGGATAACGACAGAAACATCCAAGCGGGTGTTAATGTTGCGCTGATTGCTAAAATATTTTCACAAAAATTGCAGCAATCTGCTAGTCATTTGCGGTCGTTATATCGTGAATTTCTTAGCTATGATGGACCTGTTATCTATTTATATGAACAATGGGTTGAGGAAATGACGTTATCTATTCGTACAAATATGATGCGCTATTTAAGTCGAGCTTTAGCATGCGATTTACAATCATTACCATTCGGTCATCGTTATCTTAATGTATTTGGTAGTTGCTTTAACAGTATTGGACAATTACGTGAATTAAACGCATTAGATCAGGTTTTTATTCATGAAATTCTAGACACAAATTTATTTCAATCATTTAAAGCAAATACAAAACTAGAAAAAAAATTAAGCCAATTATTCATCAGTGGGATAAGAGGGCAAGAAAATTTTGATGATAAGCTGCTATTGTTTATTTCATCGAATTTAAAAACGATAAGTGCTGATCATCAGGCATATTTCTTACAATTATTAATTTTTGCATTTAGTTCTATTCCAATAAATATTTATCAATCAAATAAATTAAGAGATGATTTGATTTGTAATTTAAAAGAACTCATGGATAAATTTTTTCAAAAAAATGGAATTAATTTAGGAATATAAATGATAATAATGAGTTCTGCCATTAAATTAGCTTTAGCTATTCGAAACCGCCCTGAATTAATTGTTTTACTTATTATGGTGATGGTCGTGGCAATGCTTATCATTCCGTTACCTACACTGATAATCGATTTATTGATTGGCTTAAATATTATGATCGCAGTGCTGATATTTATGGGTTCTTTTTATATTACGCGGATCTTAAATTTTCAATCATTTCCATCTATTTTATTAATTAGCACGTTATTTCGTCTTGCATTATCAATTAGTACCAGCCGACTAATTCTCCTTGATGCTGATGCAGGGGATATTGTTGCCACTTTTGGTGAATTTGTTATTCAAGATAACCTTGTCGTTGGAATTGTTGTTTTTGCCATTGTCACTATTGTGCAATTTATCGTCATTACTAAAGGCTCTGAGCGAATAGCAGAAGTCGCGGCACGTTTTTCATTAGATGCAATGCCGGGTAAACAAATGAGTATTGATGCTGACTTACGAGCTGGTGTGATTGATGAAGCGACAGTAAAAGAGCGCAAGGGCGACTTAGAAAAAGAGAGTCAACTATTTGGCTCGTTTGATGGTGCAATGAAATTCATTAAAGGGGATGCTATTGCGGGTATTGTTATCATTTTTGTAAACTTGATTGGGGGTATTTCAGTGGGTATTGCTCAACAAGGAATGGATATTTCTACCGCAATGAATACCTTTACTCTCCTGACCATTGGTGATGGTTTAGTTGCACAAATTCCCGCTTTATTGATTGCGATTAGTGCGGGTTTTATTGTCACCCGTGTTGGCGGAAATGATAAAAACTTAGGTGAAAATATTGTCCTAGAGTTATTTGCTAACGATTTTACGATATTAATTACCGCATTTATTGTTTTATTTATTGGATTCTTACCTGGATTTCCCATTAGTATATTTATATTTTTATCTGGTTTATTATTTCTATTATTCACGATTCGATTTTTGAAAAATAATAAAAACAACCAACAAAATACTGTGATAGAAAATACAAATATAAATTCAGAAATTACAAAAGGTGAGACACAACGAGAAAATAGCCACTTTGAACAAGAATATATTCCAGAAACATTACCTATTATTATTTCGGTATATGAGCAGTACAAGCCCATTCTAGATGATAAAAATTTTTTATCTAGAATAAAAAAAGAGGTATTTATTCGATATGGATATCGTATTCCTGATATTGCTATTAATTATTCGCCTATAGTACCAAAGAATAAAATTATTATTTTAATAAATGAAATAAAAGCGGGTGAATATGACGTATATTTTGGTGGTTATCGCTTATTGACGATGAATGATGAGTTAGGAAGCTTAGGTGTCGAATTATTTCATTTTACTGATGAATATGGTGTTATTAATACTTGGATTACTGAACAAGATGTTGAGCAGGTTGAATTATTAGGTTTTATTACCCGTGATGATATTACTGAAATGATTGATTGTATTGGTACACTATTATTACGTTACATTAATGAGTTTTTTGGTATTCAAGAAACAAAAAATCTACTGGATGACTTAGAAAATAAATTTCCTGAATTATTAAAAGAGTGTTATCGCCATGCAACAGTACAAAAAATCACAGAGGTTTTTCAGCGCCTATTAATGGAAAAAATCTCAATTAGGAATATGAAATTAATTATTGAAACATTAGTTCAGTGGATGCCTAAAGAGAAAGATAGCATGATGCTTGTTGAGCATGTTCGTACATCAATGGCACGTTATATCTCTTCACGTTTTGCGGTTGATGGCCGTTTAAATGTGCTGATGATTAATTCAAATTTTGAGGATGTTATCCGCCAAGGAATTCGCCAAACATCAAGCGGTAGTTATTTACACTTAGAGCCGGAACAGACTAATGATTTAATTCAAGCTGCGGAACTCGCATTAGATAATAGTCATGTATCTATCCGAGATATTAATGTGTTAGTTCCTGTTGATATTCGTCGATTTGTAAAACGAATTCTTGAAAGTCGTTTTCCTGAATTAGAAGTTCTTTCATTTAATGAGATTTCTGAAATGGTAAAGATAAATATTATTAAGACAATATAAGGGAGTTTTAATGAAGTATCGCTTTGTAGAAGCTTTAAATAATTATTTAAATTTAATGGGAAGAAAAGAATTAATTAATCCACAATTAGATTGTCATTCTAATATTCAGTTAGAGATGAATGAGAGTCCATCAATTAATATCGATCTTTCTGGCGATGAAATAATTATATGGAGTCATATCGCTGAACATAGTGTTGTAAATATGGATATGCTTAGTTATTCATTATTAAATATGATCATCGAATATATACCGAAACATTTTCAGCCCGGCCAACCGGCACTGCATTTGGTCGATGATATGTTTATGCTCTCGGCTGTTATAAAACCCTCAGCTCTTGATGATATTCAACTATTTTCTGGCAGTTTTGAGGAGTTTTTTGAGTATAGTAGCCAAATTAGAACATTGCTCGTATCTTAAATGATGAAGTTTTTTGATATTTGTGCGCATCCTGTACATATTCAAGGATGTTTAATTGAAGCCCCATTACATGGGGTTTTTATTGGTGAGATTTGTATTATTGAGCGTAGTTTATTCGATAAAGAAGTTATTGCAAAAGCTCAGGTAATTGGTTTTAAAAAGAATTCTACAATACTCAGCTTAATTGGACGTGCTCATGGTTTAACCAGAGAAATGATAATTCGACCAACTAGAGCGGCTTTTACTTTTTCGATGAATGAACAGTTAGTTGGTAAAATTCTCACCGCTTCAGGTAAACAAGTTGGAGCTTTATGCTCAACAATACTTAAGCAAAATTATTCATCAAACAGAGTGATGCGTATTGATAACCCACCTGCGGATATTAGCGAGCGCAAAGGGATTGATGAACCTTTGGTCACGGGGATCCGTGCTATTGATGGTTTACTGACTTGCGGGTTTGGTCAGCGGATTGGTATTTTTGCTGCCGCAGGTAGCGGTAAAACATCATTAATGAACATGATTATTAACCATGCTATAGCTGATATTTATGTTATAGCTTTGATTGGTGAACGTGGACGTGAAGTAGTTGAATTTATAGAGGAACTGCAAGTTTCTCCGCATGTAGGAAAAACTATTTTAGTTTATGCGACGTCGGATAGTCCGCCGATTGAACGCTGTAATGCTGCATTGCTTGCAACAACTATTGCCGAATTTTTTCGTGATCTTGGTAAAAATGTTCTGTTATTTGTTGATTCAATGACACGTTATGCTAGAGCATTACGCGATGTTGCATTAACTGCGGGGGGAGCTTCCTGCAAGGAGAGGTTACCCAGCATCAGTATTTGAACAATTACCCCTTTTGCTGGAAAGGCCTGCACGAATGAAGCAAGGCTCAATCACGGCATTTTATACAGTTTTGCTTGAAAGTGAGGAGGAATCTGACCCAATTGGGGATGAAATTCGCTCAATTCTTGATGGGCATATTTATTTAAGCCATAAATTAGCCGGTGCTGGGCATTATCCTGCTATTGATGTTTTGCGCAGTCTTAGTCGGGTCTTTCAAAAAGTGACAACCACATCTCATTATCAATCCGCTCAAATTGTTCGAGATAGATTATCGCGTCTTAAAGATATTCAGTTTTATCTTGAGGTTGGTGAATATCAGCGTGGTGAGAATATTGAAAATGATAATGCTCTTGATAAAAAAGAAGCTATTACTCAATTCCTTCAGCAAGGAATGGATGAATATGGATCATTTGATGACACACTTAATCGTTTAGCTCAGTTGGCTTGTTAATGTTGGTAAAATTATTGGAATTAACACAAAGGCGTTTTGACCGAGCCCAGCAAAAGCAAATAAAGCAACAGTCACTTATTCATACATTAGAAAAAAACAGCTAGATATTCAATCTAATATAGAAATATTAGAAATACAAAGTTCGTTATATGAACAACCAGAGGAATTTAGCAAAATTATTTTCTGGGAACAACAAAGAATTAAAGCATTATTATTAAATAAAATTGCTTGTTATAAATATCAACTAGATGAAATAGCGGATGAATTGGCTCGACATCAGCAAGTACTAAAACATACTGCGGAACATTTATTTAGTCTTAGTAGTAAGTGCGAAAAATTCCGAAATTATCTCAAGCAGCAAAGTAAGAATCGATGTTTAAAATTGGCATGTCAGCAACAAAATGAAATTGAGGAATTAACTATTTATGGCCGTTGTAAAATTGGGGATGAATGAGTCAGAATATATTAATCATCAATCTCTCTTAGAGGAAAACTCAGTATCTGAATTTAGTTCTTCGTTAGAAATTGACGATATAAAGATTTTTTCAGCTAAAATTGAAAAACTCCCAGAACCAGTTACACAGCTTAAAAAATATCTCCAAAAAGTGATTTCGAAAAAAGCGTTAGCTTTAATGTTGATTAAATCACGCAAAAAACGGGCAGAAGAAACCTTTGCACCATTGCTGTCACAATTTCCAATGAGTAGATATCAAACAAGATCGTTTTTAAAACAGTTACAAACTTATCAATATGAAAATAATATTGATTGCAGTAATTCCAAATCATTGCAAGAGGTTAGGTTATTAGATGTGGGCACATCTAATTTGACAGCTACAAATAGTTTGCATATTAGTAAATTACCTACTGGTAATCATTTTATTCCAGAAAAAAATTATCATCATCAAACAAAAATAGCTGTAAAAACCAGCGCTAATGAGAAGACGGCGTTAGCTATAGATAATAGGTATTTATCTCAACATTCTAAACTGGTTAATTTGACAAATATACAGTCTGAGTCATTACAAATAAGTTTGAATGATAGGCCCCAAAGCAGGAATATGGCTAATTCTGATACCTTCTTATTTGAGCAAAATTTTAAATATGATTTAAAGAATGAATTGCCCATTAGCTCACAAAGTATTTTGGAGCAGTCTCAAAATGAGATAATTGATTATTTTTCTGCTTCAAATGATCAATTAGAGGAAGGGAGGGTCCCAAGTTTATCGATATCTCAACAAAATACCTTGCCTAGCAGAGATATTTGTCAGGAAACTTTGGATGTTTATTCAACGAAAACGCAATTATCTATTTATCCAGTCAATGAAGGTCAGGAGATACAGAAAAATTCTGCTGATAAGATGAAAACAACGGTAGGACGCCGCCTAATATATACATTCAGTCATTGGCAGGATAAGCCATCGGTAACATTTAAATTTAGTGAGCAAGGTGAAAAGTTATTGGCTATTACCAATAATTTTGCGGTTCATAGTGCTTTGCATGAAAGCCAACACTTTTTTCATTGTGAATATCCTTTATCTGTCAGGTATGAAGATAGCCCTCAAGACCAACATCAACCTGAACAAGAAGATGAGTAGTAATGTTAAAGATCCCAAGAGTGAGTCGGCAAAAAATTCAAGTTCAAAAGTGGCAATTATATTATCAACCTCATCTTAGTATTTCTGAATTTAAATATGACACACGTTATTTTCGATTAACTTTAATAAGTGGAGATGAAAAAGCATGTGTGCTTGTTCGTGTCAATGAATGGTGTCATTACCGTTGGCCATTGTTAGGTGATTATGCTTGGGAAGCACTTGATGATATCAATCTTATTGATTTAATGAGCTCGGAATATGATGAAGAAATATTATTTTTCGGGACGTTTAAATGCAAGTTTATTGAAGTGATTAAAGATTGCTGTTCTCAACAATATTGGTTATCGGTACAAGAAGAATATCTTGGCAAGACGTTACTTGAATCTCCAATTGAACCTCTCATTAAACAATCTATAAAAAATAAGGTGTGGAGTAACTTAGCGTTACAGATTGATTGGGTATGGGGTTACAGCATGATTAGTGCTGCGCTTTTAAATTCTATTGAATTAGGTGATGTGCTTTGTATTCAATATTTGCAGCCTCAGATATGTATTGAGAGGCGGCCAATCGCAAGGTTTCAAAAACAGCAAAAAGGTCAATTTATGATTGATGAAATGATTGATATGCCACCCGAAGATTGTGAGTCGAAATATCAAGAAGATTTTGTGGATGATGTATTAATGAATTTTGATATGAAATCCATATCAGTAAAACT
Source organism: Providencia sneebia DSM 19967 (assembly GCF_000314895.2). Lineage (GTDB taxonomy): Bacteria > Pseudomonadota > Gammaproteobacteria > Enterobacterales > Enterobacteriaceae > Providencia > Providencia sneebia. The sequence continues at coordinate 578,786 of NZ_CM001773.1, forward strand.
GACATTTGTATTAGGGCAAAGTGAAATATCAGTTGCAGAATTAGCTGATATTCAACCGGGAATGGTGTACTCGATAGGTGAAAATAAAGAGCGTGAGGTGAAGGTGTACGCAAATAAACAGCTTATTGCACAAGGAGAGTTAGTTTATATCGGAAATGGTGAAGAATTGGGCTTAGAAATTAATCGCATGGCAAGTTTAGGTGATTGAAGAGAGTTAATATGCCTATTATCTCAAATGAGATCGCTTTATTAACACTGGTATCTTTGGCAACATTATTACCTTTTTTAATCGCGACTGGAACCTGTTATTTAAAAATATCTATTGTGTTAGTTATGGTTAGAAATGCAATGGGAGTTCAGCAAGTTCCTTCTACAATGGTATTAAATGGTATTGCTATGATGTTGGCGCTTTTTGTCATGATGCCTGTAATGCAAGATATTCATCAGCATTTACAAAAAGAGAATGTTGATTTTACAGATACAGCATCAATCGAAAATTTTGTAGAAGGTGGATTGCAACGTTATAAAATCTATTTACAGAAATATGCTGATCCACAATTAGTGGCTTTTTTTGAATCTGTGCAGCAAGAGCGTAATGAAGAACAGATTTTAGCGTTAGAAAATTCAGTAACATTATTTTCATTATTACCAGCTTATGCATTAAGTGAGATTAAGTCTGCTTTTGAAATTGGGTTTTATATTTATTTACCATTTGTTGTAATTGATTTAGTGATTTCTAGCATTCTTTTAGCGCTCGGAATGATGATGATGAGTCCTGTTACTATTTCTGTACCAGTTAAATTGATTTTATTTGTTGCGATTGATGGTTGGTCACTCATTTCCAAAGGATTAGTAATGCAATATATTGAGCTTATGCCACATGGATAAGGATTAATGGAAGAGATTATTTATAGTAGTAATAAAGCGATGATATTAATTGTGATGCTCTCGGCTATTCCCGTTATTGTGGCAACCGTTGTGGGCTTATTCGTTGGGCTAATCCAAACGGTGACTCAATTACAGGAGCAAACCTTACCTTTTGGAATTAAGTTGTTGGCAGTTTTTGGATCTTTATTCACTATTTCCGGTTGGTTATCTGACAAAGTGATGAACTACACATTAGAGGTATACACAACTGCGATACCAGCAATAGGAATGTTTGGGTGAATCAGACGATACTCACTTTTTATTCATCACTCTATTTTTCTTTACAGGAAATATTATTTACTTTAGTTATTGCGTGGGGACGAATTGCTCCTGTATTATTTTTTTTACCGTTTCTCAGTAATAAATTATTAAATAATGGAATAATTAAAAATTGTATTACAATTTATTTTATATTGGGATTGTGGCCAACAATTTCAGAGCATAAAATGCAATGGGAGATAGTGACTGTTATTGAGAGCCTTTTATATGAATTAGTGATAGGAATAGTGATTTCCTTAATGCTTGCATTACCTTTTATGATTGCAAATATTATTGTTGAAATTATCGATACTCAGCGTGGAGAAACTATTAGTAGTATTATTGATCCTACAATTGGTACAGAAGCATCTCAATTTTCTGTTTTTATCAGTTATATTATTTGTGTTGTTTTTTTATCTCAGGATGGATTGTTAGTATTAGTAAACATATTTTATAAAAGTTACCAGTTATTACCATTTGCTGTAGGGTTTTCACAATTTAATAGCTTATTACTAGGTGAATGGATTAATCAGATGGTAATTAAAGGGATTATACTTGCTATACCCATACTTATTACTTTATTTATTAGTGAAGTTGCTTTGGGGTTATATTCGCGATTTTGTCCACAGTTGAATACTTTTTCATTATCATTATCAATAAAATCAATTTCTGCATTTATTGTTTTTTTACTGTATTTTAAAAATGAGGTGCCAGTTATATTAATTAATATGATTTATCTTACGCCATTATATAATATATTTATTTTACCTAATGTTTTTTTATAAGAAAAGTAGATGGCTGAAAAAACAGAAAAACCGACTGATAAAAAAATTAAAGATTCAGCTAAAAAAGGGCAGATTTTTAAAAGTAAGGATGCCGTTACAACGATAGTTTTAATTTTTGGTTTATATATATTGACTGAGAATTGTAATTTTATTGAAATATCCATTTTAATGAAAAGGGTGTTGATTTCACCACATGATATTAATATAAATATATTACTATATGATTGTGCTATAATTTTCTTTAAAATTATCCTACCTATTCTATTTTCCTGTTTTCTGTCAGGCGCAATTATTTCACTTTTACAAAGTCGTTTCCGTTTAGCAACTGATGCAATTAAATTTGATTTGACTAAATTAAACCCGATATCAGGAATAAAAAAATATTCTCTATTAATTCATTAAAGGATTTAATTAAATCGCTCATTTACTTAATTTCTATCTTATCTTCATTGGGCTTGTTTTTTATTATATGGTGTAATGAAATTTTTTCACTATATCATGCATCGATTAATTTTGTTATTTATCAATGGATAGAACTTTGTATTACTTTTATCAAGGTTTTTTTTGGTGTTTCATTTATTATTATTTTTTTTGATATCTTTATAGATTTTTTCCTGTTCATTAAAGGGTTAAAAATGGAGAAGCAGGAAGTAAAAAAAGAATATAAAGATAATGAAGGTGATCCAAATTTAAAAAGAGCAAGAAAAAATTTACATCAGGAAATTTTATCTGAGGAAATAAAATTAAATGTTCGTAATGCAACATTTGTGATGGCAAACCCTTCACATATTGCACTACTTATTTACTATAATTCTGATATTGCACCATTGCCTTTTTTATTATTTAAAAGTCATGGTTTACAAGCAAAAATGGTTATTAAGTATGCTTACCAACAGGGTGTTCCTGTTGTTAAAGATATCCCTTTAGCTAGAAAATTATGGCGGGCATATCGTAAAGATAGCTTTATTGATGATTATGGCTTACAAAATATTATGCAAGTTATTAATTGGTTACTACAGATTGAATTACAAAAAATGGGAATAGATTTTGATGATGATTTATTAAGAACAATAGAGAAAGATAGTTTAAGTAAATAATCATAGTAGATTAATAATTTTTAATATGGATTTTTTGTATGTCGTTTTTTATAAGAAACATTTAATTAAATTATTTATGATGTGACCATAATAAATTGCATCATATCAATAATGATAAGGTTAATATATGGATAATCAAAAAGAAAAACAGAATCTTAATGATGTTGAATTATTAAATAATATAACATCTGCTCTAATTCGAGGTGCTTCATATAAAGATATTCATGGTATTTCACAAGATATGATGGATGGTATTTATTCATATGCTTATGAATTTTATCAACAAGGAAAATTAAAAGAAGCAGAGGTTTTTTTTCGTTTTTTGAGTATTTATGATTTTTATAATACTGATTATATTATGGGGTTAGCTGCAGTTTATCAATTAACTAAGCGGTTTGAAAAAGCAGTAGAATTATATGCCTTAGCATTTGTATTGGCTAAAGATGATTATAGGCCTTTGTTTCATGCTGGGCAATGCAATTTAATTTTAAAAAAAAGCAGTGCTGCTTTACATTGCTTTGAAAGTGTATACAAACATAGTTCAGATGGAGAATTAAAAGTTAAAGCTCAGATTTATTTAGATGCCTTAGAAAAAATATTGAAAAAATCGAATCTGAGCACAAAAATACATCAATATAGTATATGGATTTTAAATGGATAAAATAAATAATATTGATATTGTATCTGATAGAATTGATTTAGTTAAACTCTTTCAACAAGAGATCAATCCTATAGAAATAGGAAAAGATATCGCTAAACTCGTATTTGGTATGGAAGATGCTTGTCGTAATTTAGAGTTACATGAAGATATAAATAATAGTAATATTGACCATAAACCAAAAATTAAAATACCAGAGAGAAAATTAAGTTCAAATATCAATTTTATTTCTTCTTTATCTTCATTACGTAAAATTTTGAATGAAAGTAATATCAGCCATATACAGAGTCAATTATACAGAATAAAAGCTGAATCAGAATCATTAAATCAACAAGGAACATATTTATTAAATGAATTTGAATATTGCACTCAAAAATTACAAAATAAAGAACAGGATATTAAACTAATAAGAGATGAATATACAAATAATCAAAAGAAATTGTTATTGATGAATAATGAATTAAATAACATCAAGGAGCAGTTGGCTTTTAATTCAATTAATTTAACGGAGGAAAATAAATCATTTTTTTTATCAGAACAAATGCGATTAACATCTGATATAAATATGCTAAATGATGATTTGGCATATACTGAGAGTAAACTTGAAAGTGCTTACAATAATGTGGCTAGCTTAGCTATTGAGGCTGATGATGCCCGTATAAAGTTAAATTTATTTATAGAAAATGCCCCGCTCTCTGTCGAAATTGATGGACCGAAATGGGAAAACACCCTTGCATTATTGACAATGCTAACTGCTCAGCTGAAAAAAATGATGAATGAAGATTCTCTTCGCAGCTTAAAAGAGCAAGAAAGTGTAATGGAACAAATTAGTACCGCTTCCCGTAAAGATTCTGAAAATAAAGCTCAAGAAGCGGAGGAAGCACAACGTAAAGCTGAGGATGCAAGTAAGTCGGCCTCTTGTGCAAGTAAAACTTTAAGTTATGTTTTATTAGCGGTTTCTGTTGTTGCAACGGTGGCTTCGTTTGGTTCTGCTGCGCCATTAACAATAGCAATTGCTGCATTAGGTATTGCAATGTCAGTGACTGATATTGTTTTAGAAGAAACAGGACAAGGAAGTTTAATGCAAAAAATGGCAGGGGTGATTTCTCATGTAATGACAGATGTGTTGATTTGTTTTGGTGTCGAAGCAGAGCAAGCTAAACAGATTGCCAATATTCTTGGAATAGTTATTGCGGCGGCTGCTTTTCTTGCTATTGGCTTTTTATCAAGTTCTTCATTATTTAAAAATATGCAAAGCACAGTAACAAATATGGCTAAAACAATTTCTAACCACACTAAAAATATTATTCAAGGGGCGATTAAAGTTTTACCAAAGGCTCTTATTGTTGGGGTCGTGAAGCTATTAGCAAAAAAATCTCCGGATTTAGCTAAATTAAGTAAATTATTAGAAGGTGCTAATAAATCTCAGAAAACAACCCAATTTATTGAAAAATCAACTAAGGCACTTAAATCGCAAAAGACGCTGGCGAGCCATATTGAAGTGGGCGCTAAAGCAACGGGCATTGCCGTTTCAGTTGTGAGCTCTGCAACAAGTGGAGGGTTTCGTTTATATGCTGGCGCTAAAAATCAGGATTTAAAAACAGCACTTGCAAATATGACATTAAATAGTGACACCATTAAAGCATTAGATGAATTACTTGAAACACTGATTAAAACATTATCGGATAAATTTGAGCAGATGAATGATATTTTCACAGGAATGCTATTATCACTCAAACAAACGGATCAACAAAAGACAAATTCAATTAATTTAGGAAAGTTTGCTTAATAGGGAGATTATTAATATGGTACAGCTCACTCAATACCCGAATTTATCTATTTTTAATAATGATGTAAAGAATGTTAGTTCACATTCTTTACAAGTAAGTAGTGATGAAAATATTAATAATATCATGGTTAAACCCTTATTAAATATTGATATTGAGAATATCACTAAGACAGTCACATCACCTAAAAATGAACAACCATTTTTAAATGCACTAACAAATAGTCAAAAAATAAATCCATTATTAGTAGCATTAGACGAAGATGAATTATCTAATATCATTAATAACTTGGATTTTATGCAAGAATTGTCAACCAATAAAGTAGAGAAAAGCTTAAAAAAAATTATTGCAGATGAAAGTCATCAATCTACAAAAATGTTCTCTACTATTGCGTCATTAGATGACAATGAGTTAAAGCAACTTTCTCAAATACTTATTCCATTATTGGTCATGGGAGAAAAAACTCATGACATAATGACAGAAAGATATAATCATGATGACGTAATGTTAAGGTCTGAATCTATTGGTTCAGTAGAAAATAGCCATTTTTCTGGCATGATTAGTAATGATATTTTAGTAGAACTGAGCCATTTATTGAGTAAAGTGAGAACAATGCTTGATATCTCTGATCGTCAAATTAATGCTCAATTTTTAAAATTAAAAACTCAAATGGTTGAAAAAAATGCACAAGCGACAATTGATGAAGGGAAAATGGCTTTAAAAGGAGCATTATTAGGTTTTGTGATTTCATTTGGTATTACGGCGGCAGGTGGTTTATTACAAGCAAAGAATTTACAGCAACAGAAAAATTTAATGAATAATCAGGAGCTATCTCAAGGAGCTAATTATCATGAGTTATCAAATATCCTTAGGACTAAATCAGGAATTATAGACAGTGGAACGCGGTTGTCTGATAATTTTTCTCAGGTTGCTGTTGCTGCAAATCAAATGCAATTGAAAGAGTTAGAAGCATTAAAAATAATGGAGCAAGATGTAGGAGAAACTGCACGTTCTATTGCAGGTGATAAAGAAAAACAAATTGAGACGATGCTCGACTTAGTGAAAAGAATGTTTGAAATATTACGTAATCTTGTTGAAGGACAGCAAAGAACACTACAAGTAATTGCGACACGAGGTTAAATAGAGCAATGAAGCTCGATATTATGCAAAAATATGTTAACCATCAACTAAACACGTTACCTATTTCAGAAATAATAACGGATAAGTTATCAGAACCTCTGCATTTTGAATCAAGCATTAATTTAAATTCTGATGTGCCAAATATTCAGAAGGCTGAAATGTTATTAAACGAATTGGGCTATCATGTAGATGATATTAAATATCCATATTCTAATGATAATTTAAATTATCAGAAAATTACACAAAAAGCACGAGAGATAATACGGGAAATTAATTTATCTAAAGATAGTGTTAATAGAGTATTAAAATCGATTAATGAGCCAATAGATAATGGATGTTCACATATAGATGGTATTAAAGAATTAATATTAAATATACATTCTGATTACCAAGCTAGTTTTGGTGATGTTGTTAAAGCATCAACAAAATATATGGAAAAGATAAATACAGAATTAGGAAAAATAAGTAATTTTATTCATAGTGGTAAAGATGGAAAAGTAAAATTTAATGCTATCGATTTTGCTAAATCTTTAGATTTAGCTGTCTCTGAATATTCTGGTGTTAAGCATGATGATATGAAAAATAAACATCTAACTCTTGAGGAATATTTTGCATCTTGGGATATAAATAGAACTAATGCAACACCATTATTCTCAATTAAAGGCAAAGAGGGGGAATATGCCTTTTGGAAAAGAAAATTAGAAGGTCAAGGGTTTGCTGTTGAACAGGATAATTTCGACAGTAAAAAAATAAATATCTATCCAGATTTTAAATCTATTAAAGAAATTCTATCATCAATATTAAAAACGGATGCTTGGAATGGTAATGATATACAGCCTCAAATATTCCAAACCTTACAAACAGGGATAGATAGTCAAAAAAATATAATCAATAATAATGCTTCCCGATTATTAGAAGTATTCCGTCAAGATAATAATCATTTTGAAACGATAATTCAGTTATTAATTCAATTATTGAAAGATCTTCAGCAATATAATAATGGTTTTGTGAATATGTAGTCATTAAGTATGAAGAAGATAAATGAATGCACAGAAGATTATAAAAAATGGTTAATAGATAAAATCAATAATATTTTAACGTATTCAGCTCATGATAAATTAATATCGATGAACTCTAGGCTTATTTTAGATTTGCATATTGATTCATTAGAGATGTTAGAGCTTATTACAGCGGTTGAACAATGCACTGAAAAATCAATTAATGATGATATTTTGCTGAAATGGTATCAAGTTAAAGATATTTTAGACTATATTGTAAAAATAAAATGTAATTGAAATAAAAATAGTTATTTTATTGTATAAGGAAAAATAAATGCCAATACAGGCTTATTTATGTGAACAGCTGTTAGTTGAGTGTGCGGAGTTAGGGCGAGCATTAGGTAATTCACATAGAGTTAATATTATCCAGCATCTTGTTCAGAAAGAGTTCTCTGTTGATAGTTTAGCTAAATTATTAAAGCTAAGCATTGCTAATGCGTCTCAACATTTACAGCATTTAAAACGCGTTGGTATAGTAGAAAGTCGACGTGAAGGTAAATTAATTTACTATCGTCTTTCTAATAAACCAGTGATAAGTATATTTTTTTCATTGAAACAGCAGGTTGACTATGCCAGAAAAGAGTTTAGAGAACTCGTTAATCAAGAAAAAATTTTAGATGATGAAAATTGTTATATTTCCCATTATGAATTAATTGATGCCTTAAGAACACAATCAATTATGTTAATAGATGTAAGATCAATTGAAGAATTTAATAATGTTCATTTACCGGGGGCTGTTAATGTTCCTTTTGAGACATTTGAATATTATCTTGCTTTATTACCTAAGAATAAGGAAATAATTGTATATTGCCGTGGTGCAGAATGTTTTTTATCTAAACATATTATGATTAATTTAAGGTTAAAAGGATTTAAGGTTAGACAATATAAAGAGGGCATTAGTGCAATAAAGTTATTTCAATAATTTTATCTATCTAATAGGTTGAGTATTTAATATGGTATATTTAACCATTTTGGTTATTATTAATAATGCCTTAGTAAGGTATAACTATGAATGAGCTAATTATATAAGCTGCTTTGCTATGTTTTACTGTTCGCTAAGCAGCTTATTTTTGACTAGATAATACCTTCTTCGGTGAGAGCACTATAAAGATGTTGTACTTCTTCGGGTGTTGCTTGAATTCTTTTTAATGGAAGGTCAAGTACATAAGGAATGTTCTGTTCCGGATCATAAACAACAAAAATATAGCTTTTTCCATCTCTTTCAAAAGAAAATGGAGCTGTTTTTTTATTACCAGAATAGCTCTTTGATTTTTGTTTACCATTGAAATCAAATTTGTAGGTTGCAATAAACTGCCGATTAACATTAACTACTTTTGCTGGGATTGCTGTTAATTTGAGTGGCTTTGTGCCTACTGATAATAGCGCTTTTTTGGTTTGGCTTGTGACTATCTGAGAGCGGATAAAGATAATAATACAAGCTATAAATAATAAGATTAAAACGATAACGCTAATAAAACGGAGCTCTACATTATCTACAGCTACATCCACAGTTAATTTTGATGGATCATTTGCATCAGCGAGAGGTAATACCTCAATATCCCCAGGATTAAAGCCTAAAAAAGTAAAACTATGAGAAACGGAGTGGCCTTGATAACGTAAATCGACGTCACAATCTGTAATAACAAGCAACCTAGTTTTGCAAGAACCATCAACATATGCGTCAACAGGAATTGCATTTTGACTGATTCTATAATCATAAGCAATATTAGGAATTTGATATATAAAGAATGCTATAAAAGCTAGCATAACAAGAGTGAGTAAAGATGTACGAATTATCCCACCATCACCTTTTAAAGGCGTAAGTGTTAATTCTCTAGATGGAAAGGATTTTAATATTTTATCTGATAGTTGAATGTTATTTTGCATTAGTAAGGTATCCATTTATTAGGCTGTTAGGTGATTATAATGACATCATATGTTTCGATAATAAGATTATTACCAAAAATTAGATGAGATTGATGTACCTTAAATTTTGGTTATTATTAATATCAAAAGCTTATTTTTAGTTTTAATATAAATAAAGGTAAATTAATCATGAGATTTTTCTAAAGAGAGCAATATTATGGTAAATAATAAGTTAGATTTTGAAGTGTTAAAAGATAAAAAAATTATTATTATTCATGGGTATACTGCATCACCTGAAAAAAATTGGTTTCCTTGGTTAAAATCACAACTTGAGTTACTCGGTGCTTCCGTTATTGTACCTAAAATGCCAAATTCACAAGATCCAGACCCGGAATGTTGGTTGCAACATTTAAATGGTTACCAGATCGATTTAGATAAAAATACATTTTTTATTGGTCATAGCCTTGGCTGTGTAACATTATTACGTTTTCTTACAACTCAAGATATTAACCCATGTAAAATTGGTGGATATATATTAGTATCTGGTTTTACTAATGAACAAGAAACATTACCGGAATTAAAATCTCATACAGATGTCACACTAGATTATAATTATCTTAAGTCTATTTCAGATATTCGCATTTCTATTATTTCATTGGATGATAAAATTGTATCACCTAATTCCTCTAGAAAATTAGCTAATTTACTCGATACTGATATTCTCACTTTCGAGAATGCAGGACATTTTTTAGATAGCGAGGGGTATTATGAATTTCCAGATATATTGAAATTAGTGAAGGAAAATTTAATCTAGCTTAATAGATTAGATAATGGCAAAAATAAAATATATGATTTGACTATCTGAGATTCTGAATAAATTATCTACTCAGATAGCCATATATTAATCAATGTTTAGCTTAATATCGGGTTATTATAGTAGTTAATTTTATATTGGTTATTTTTATGTGAAATAATTTAGATATTATAGTTATTTTATTGATATGGGTAATAGTAAATAAAATAAACTATGATTATCTTTTTTAGATTGAAGATAAATATTCATTAGGTTATTTTTGATAAAAAAAGGCATTAAAAATTAATTACTCTATATTTGCTTATGTTTCTGGTAATCTAACAATAGCTATTAGAATTTTCAGGTTCAGTTAAAATTGAGTACACAGGAAATTCTTATTTGAATACATGATATTATTTAGGTTACTAGCATGAATTCTATATTTACCGAAGAAAATTTATTGACTTATACCACCGCAGTAAAGCATGCAAGTTTTAGTAAAGTTGCGGAAGAATTAGGCATTACGACTTCAGCGGTAAGTTATACAATTAAACGTTTGGAAACGTATTTAGATGTCGTATTGTTTATTCGTGATACTCGAAATATTGAACTGACAGATGCGGGTTTTTATTTTTATCGTAAAGCAACGGAACTATTGAATGACTTTTATTTAATTAAAAAGAGTATATATTCAATAGAACAAGGCATAGAATCACGATTACGTATTTGTATTAACCAACTGCTATATACGCCATATCATACAGCTAAATTGCTGCAACTTCTAAAAAAACAGTTTCCAACTTGTCAAATTACAATCACAACCGAAGTGTATAATGGCGTATGGGATTCTATGATTAATAATCAGTCCGATATTGCGATCGGCGCACCGGGAACATTAATGGATGGCGGTGGAATTGATTACGCAGAAATTGGGGCCATTCATTGGCAATTTGCTATCGCATCTTCCCATCCTTTAGCATTAGCACCAGAGCCGATATCTGAAAGCCAATTACGGCTTTATCCAAATATTATGGTTGAAGATACCGCTCTCACGATTAATAAACGTGTTGGGTGGCTACTTCATGGCCAAGAGGCAATACAGGTTCCTGATTTTATAACGAAATGCCAGTGCCATATTTTAGGGGTGGGGATCGGATTTTTGCCAGATTATATGGTTAAAGAATATGTAAAAAATGGTTTATTGGTGAGTAAGCAGATCCGTAATCCTAGACAAAATTCGCGAATGTTATTAGCAACTCAACATGCATCAACAGGATTAGTGACTCAGTGGATAAAACATGAATTTGCAGAAAATGGGCTATTAACAAACTTATACCAAGATTTATTAAGGCCCATTTAGGGTATATGGTCTTTTTGCCATAGATTAATGTATGGCTTCTCTATTTATTTAATTGTGACTTCGAGTGCTTTAGTAATTGCATCTGGAATAACTGCACCGTGATTTTTGTTTGGGTACAAGGTGAATTCACAATCTCGGCCATTATTATCTATTTTTTTACAGATTTGGCGAGCAGTGATCCAGCTAGAGCGTGTTTGATAATGTTGAATTTGCTCTTCACTCAGGCGTGATAAATCCGGTTTTTCTTCCAGCTCTCCTAATGTAATAAAAATAGGCGATGCTTTTTGCTTAGCGGTTAATTGCATCAGATTGACCATTTCACCTTTTCCCCACCAAAGTGAAGGGCTAGCGGAAACAAAAGATTGGAAAGCTGTAGGATGATTTTGGTAAGTCATTAACGTAAACAATCCCCCAAATGAATGGCCAAATAAGGTTTGTTTTTGTTTATCAAGAGGGAACTGTTGTTCGACCCAAGGGCGAATTTGTTGCTCAAGAAATTGATATAGCGCTTTGTCACCACCACCATGCTTAAATGCTTCTCCTGGCACCTGTGGTGTATAATCATGGTCACGTAGTGCTTTTGGGAAAGCTTCATCTGTAGGGTAACCAATACCAATAATAATCGGTAGTTTATCTTCGGGAATTTGTTGTATTGCTTGATTAACCACTAAAGGAAATAACCCATTCCCATCGAGCATATATAAAATAGGTCTTGGTGAGGATGTAGAAAGTGGAACGGCACTAAAAATCCGGAAAGTCCGTTTTGTTTCTGCTTGAGTATTTGTCATATCATGATGCTGAATGTCATAAAATTGACTAACGGCTTCATTTAAAACGGGGATCTTTTGAGACGGTCGAGCGAAAGCAGTCAATGTCATTGAAAGTAATAAGCCTGATAGCAAGAGTTTATTGAATATCATGATGTCATTTATATCAATATGATGGCGGATAAACATTCATTGCAGTTTAATCGCCACCGCCATAAAGTTGCATGCCAAGTTTATCCTGAATAAGAGGACCTGCCAGATAGAAGTTGCCATCTGTTGAGTTACCCGAATCACTGTTTTCTTGCAAGATAGTGCCTGCTGTCACACTGCCATGCCATTCATTAGAGACTTTTTTGGTAATAATATTGATAACACCGCCCATGGCATCAGAGCCATACAAAGAAGACATTGGGCCACGAATGACTTCGATGCGTTCGATAGCTTCAACGGGTGGCATAAATCCAGCTTCAAAACCACCACTACCATTAGGGCGAGATTCACGGCTATTTTGTCTACGACCATCGACAAGGATTAAGGTATATTCGCCGGGTAAACCACGAATATTGATATCTTGTTTGTTTGGACTACCAACAACACTGACACCTTCAACATCTTTAACGGCATCAGCTAAATCGCGAACAGGTTTATTTTGTAGCTGTTCTTTTGAAATAACAGTAATACTTGCTGGCGCATCACGTAATTGTTGAGAATATCCAGATGCGGTAACAATCATTTTGTCGGATTCTTCTTGCGCAAAAGCATTAATTGAAGAAACCGCGGCTAAAATACCTGCTGCGAGTCGCGTGTAGTTGTGAAGCGTAGACATAATTATCCCCTAGTAATAATCCACTCTATTTCGTGATACAGGACGCCAAAGGCTTTTCGCTGGAGCTCGATTTAGCGAGTGATGTAAATGCAAATCTAAATGATAGCCATAATCATCTTTGTGCGGGATATTAACATTGAAACATGAAATAGATAAATATGTGATTAACTAATTATTGTAAAAATCTGAATAAACAATAAGTTGCTAAATATGAAAGGGAGATAAAAGGGATAATAAAGCCACAATGATTATGGTATTTATATGGTTTGTTATTAATTATGACAAAATTTGTTATTAATTGAGAAATATAATCTTATTGAGATATTGCAGCTCATTTTAAATATAGGATTACATCACGATGACGTATTTAGAATAATAATGCGTAACATAATCCGTTACGCATTATATATCATTTTAAGATTACTTTGATTTTTTAACTTGTTCTACAAAGTTTGCTTTAGTATCTTTTTTGCAGGCTTCAATGACAACTGGGGTCAGTGTTTGAATGCCATCAACATCTAATACTGCATCTTCTACTTTATCTTTTTTCGTTAATAGCTCACCAAAACCAACAGCCGTTGGGTAGAAGTTATCATCGATAGCTAGGAAGTCTTCACAAGTCCACGTTGACATAGGTTTAGCATCTTTTTTCGCATCATCAGCGAATGCTGAAATACTTGTTAATGATGCAGCTATTAGACCAGCAATAAAATATTTTTTCATAGTTTCACCTTAATACATCGCTTTAAATGAATTAGTTAAACATGGTTCTAATATTGTGATACAACAACACTCTATTTCGTAAATAATCATAATTGATAGCGAGTGAAAATAATAGAGCGTAAATTGACTGTAGTTAAATGATGTGTGTTGCTGATATTTATTTGCTTATATATTTATTGGAATATACCTTATATCATAAAATTTAAAATAAATTATTTCTTAGGCCTAGATATATATTTATTTAACAAAAGATAAATTTGATACTGATTTTGGGTATTATTTAAAGTCGGTCATAAATCGACAAGAATGAAGTATTTATCGAATAAAGATTAGATAAAAAATAATAAATTAAATACAAAAAAGGGTTAAGGATATTATTTCCTTAACCCATTATTCAAATAGTAAAGTTATTTATTAATATTCACTATTTTTTTGGAACAAAAAAATGTCCTCTATTTGGTAATTTTGCTACTATTTCAGGTGGCAAGCCTAAATTAGTAATCAATACATCCGCAGGGTTTGTTGATAACCAATTAGATAGGTCATTAGATTCATAATGTGGTTGATTAAAACCAATTAAAACACGTAAAACCCCTGTGCCGGTGTTTTTAATATAATGGCCAGCTCCCATGGGAACATATCCAATATCTCCAGCAGCGTATTGGTCAATGACTGATTGCCCTTCCGCAAGGAAAACGCCCATTTCGGCATCACCTTCTAAATAGTATTGCCATTCATCGGCATTTGGATGCCAATGAAGTTCACGCATTGCATTTGGCTCAATTTCTAATACCGAGCAAGCCATTGTTTCAGCAATCGGGAACTCTTCAACTGTCACAGTTCTTTGTGTACCGCCACCAGGCACTCTACGCGGCTCTTGTGCCATTAATGGGTAACGATGTACGGTGATTAATTCACTCTCTTTTCTTTCTGTTGAAATAAAAGATTCATCATTAGGAACTGCACCTTTTGCAAAATAAGCCTCCCCTTTAGGAAGTTGACCAACCTCATCAAGTGAGATCCCTAAACTTTGGGCAACGACTTTTGCTGGGGTACTGGCGAGCCAATCTGTAATACTAAATGTATGATCTTCAGAGAAATTACCGTTATCAAACATTAAAATAAAATGGCATTCATCAGGTCCTAGTCCTTGAATGGAATGCCCCCAACCTCTAGGAAAATACCAAGTATCACCAGGATAAAATGTGTCAATAGCCCAAGAGCCATCTGGTCTTAGTAAAGTTGTACGGCAACTTCCTGAAACAACATATCCCCATTCAGCTGCATTAGCATGCCAATGAAGTTCACGCATACCTCCGGCTTCTACGCGCATAGAAACACCAGCAATACCAATGCTTGCAGGAAATTCTTTTACTGAAGCACCGCGAGTGATCCCACCGGGACCTAATCGAGGAGCTTGTTTCTCTAATTCGTATTTAAATTGTGACATAGTTATATCTCCTTAATAGAGTTATCTTTGTGTTATTACGAAAAAAGGGATTGAATGATAAAGATCCATACTGGCGCCAGTATGGCGAAGCTGATGACACAAATAATGAGAGTGGATGCGGCTTGTTGAACATAAGTTTGGAAGCGTCCTGCCATCACCATACCTGTAAATGCAGGCGGTAAAGCGGCTAATAAAACAGCTTGTTCTAGATGAGGATGAGGAATGCCAACGAGTAATCCGAGGATCAGCATTGAAGCAGGTACGAATATCATTTTGATGATGCAGTTTGATACGACTTCAATACTGAATAACAATTTATGTGCAGAGATAACTAAACCAGCAGCAAAAACAGCAACACCAGAGTTTGCATGAGCAATTAAAGAGAGCGGTTGGTTGATATACGGCGCTATCTCAGCTGGAATTTTTATGTCCAATAAGACGAGTATGAATCCCAAAATAGGCGCTAAAACAACAGGCTCTTTAATGGCTTTTATCAAGGCTGATATAGGACTTGAACCCGCTGGTGTGACAAAAAACATCCCTAACGGAATTTGTAGTACATTCACGACAAGCGCAACAACGGCAACACTCAATGCGGCTGAACTACCAAACATTGGCGCTAAAATTGCAATTCCAAGGAAACCCACGGTAGGGGCTGCTGCACTGAGGCCAGCAATGCCCGCTTCTTGTTTATTATGTTTATAAATAAACATTGCGCCAAGAAAGGCAATAATATACCAGCCTAATAAAACAATAATGGTAACAATAAAAAAACGAACATCAGAAAATAATTCTTCTCTGGTTGATTTCATGATATTCATAAATAACACTGCGGGAAGGCAAAAATTTAAAACAAGTTTATTTAATCCTTGCGCTTGATCTTGTGATAAAAAAGCTCTTTTTCCTGCAAAGAAGCCCAAAATTAGTACGAAGAATATGGATATTATATCTATAATTATTTCAGTCATAATTAAACTCCTTCTTATATCTGTTTTTTAATTTTTATTTTTATATTTGGACTTTACCTTTGATAGATAAGATGCAGGTAAGCAATGGCAATAAACACAATTAAAGTAATAAGTGTGATTACTTTTATCCAAATATAAAGTTATATTCGAATCAATTAATGGATTCTTTTTACTCTTATATTGGTTGATGTTACTCATATTAAAACCACCTTGAATTGGTTTTATTTTTACAACAATATGATTTATTTTGTTGCATTAAAAATATTTAATTTAATCAATATGTTATATTTTATTTTTATTGTTTAAATTCATTAATTGCGTATATATAATTACTTGATATTTGAGTATTGAAATTTAAAATTATAAAAATAAATAATGTGATGATGATTCACTTTAAATTTAAGTAAAAACAACTATATTTCTGGTAAGTTTTATGCAATAAATAAATGCAACAAAATAAATCATTTTGTTGCATGATGGTTGATTATTCCTGTTGATAATAACGACTTATGATGATCGCCATTAAATTTTTGTTTTTGAATAACTATATATTTCCTTTAATACCTCAAAAGAATTAGTCTTATAATATTTAAATTTACGCTTAAAATGATATTTATTATCTGTTTTTAATATTTATTTATGGATTTCTTAATTCTATAAATAATTTTTTATAAAAATGCAGATGGAAAAAAGAGGTGATTATTAATCAATAATAGAGAAACTTATTTTAAATTTTTTCGAAAAAGTTTTGTGTTAGATACAAGGTAATACGGATCATTTTGATGCTCTTTTAATGATTTTATGTATTTCTTCATTAAAAGAATAGGTACTATTTCTAAGTATTATTTGTAATATTGAAATAAGAAGTCATGCTAATTACCCCGTTAACAAAAACTATCTTTTAATGATGGTTTATGTTGACGTTAGTTAAGATTAATTTAATTAAATACATTTTTACTTCTCTAAACAATATTTATGGGTATACTTCCCGTAAGTTAAATACTATTAAAAGCAATGCTGTTTATTGATTAATTTTTATACTTTACTTTTCAACACCTAAAGGAAGAAAGTTGTTTACTTAGTTAACTATAACTAAGTTCAGGAGTTTCCTGTAATGCAACACCCATAGCCTAATATGGCAAGATGGAGATACCTTTCTATGCCTTTACCGAATAAAACATCTAGTGTTATTACTATTGCAGATGTACCTACAACAAAGTCTATTTTAGTCGTCGATATTGGTGGAACACACGTAAAGCTGTATACCGACTCCCATACTCCTGCGATTGAATTTGTTTCTGGGAATACAATGACACCAGAGCAGTTTATTCATCAAATTTATCAATCTATTGATCCCTCTCAATTTGATGGCATCAGCATTGGTTTTCCTTCGCCTATCGCGGGCAATCAAATCTTAAAAGAACCGGCAAATTTAGGTACCGGATGGGTAGGATTTGATTTAGCGAGCGCTTTTTCTTGCCCCATACGTTTAATTAATGATGCTGCAATGCAAGCCGTCGGAAGTTATGAAGGCGGCAGTATGCTGTTTTTAGGGTTAGGCACTGGATTGGGAAGTTCATTAATTGTAAATCATCAGCTACAACCGATGGAAATTGCGCATTTACCTTATCTCGATCATGACTATGAATATTATGTTAGTGAACACTATAGGGAGTCAGAAGGGAATGAGGTGTGGCGTCAAAATGTTTTAAAGATTGTAGATCATTTTTATCAAGCCTTAATGCCGGACTATATTGTTATTGGTGGTGGTAATGTTCATCAATTTACTGAATTACCAGAACATGTTAGGCGTGGGGATAACGACAAGGCCTTTATTGGCGGACTAAGAATTTGGAGAAATAACGTATGACTCAATCATCTGTAAATCAGCTTCAACTTGGTTTTATTGGACTTGGTAGAATGGGCGCAGCAATGGTACGCCGTATTCAGCAAGCTGGTATTTCATGTGTAGTTTATGACCAAAATCCTGCTATTCGCCAACAATTACCTGAAAATGTCGTGTTTAATAATTCTCTTGAAGAGATGGTAAAAAATATCAAAGCTCCGCGACACATCTGGTTAATGTTACCGGCAGCAGTAGTAGACTCGGTGATTGCTGAACTTAAACCTCTATTGGAAAAAGGAGATACCTTGATTGATGGGGGAAACTCTCACTTTACTGAAGACATTCGTCGAGCGAACGCACTCAAAGCTGAAGGTATCAACTACATGGATGTCGGGGTGAGTGGTGGAGTCTGGGGTGAAGAACGCGGTTATTGCCAGATGATTGGTGGTTCCAAAGAACATTATGATTATTTAGAACCTGTTTTCCGTGCATTAGCACCAGGAGTAGAAGCTGCGCCTCGTACGGAAGGACATCAAGGTGAGCCATCACCAGCTGAACAAGGTTATCTGCACTGTGGTCCTAGTGGAGCAGGTCATTTTGTTAAGATGGTACATAATGGCATTGAATATGGGTTGATGGCGGCTTATGCCGAAGGCTTAAATATCCTAAAACATGCTGATCAAGGGTTAAATCCTGTTGCTGCAGATGCAGAAACGGCACCTTTAGAGCATCCTGAATATTATCAATATCAATTACCCATTGGTGAAATCAGTGAGTTATGGCGACGCGGTAGTGTTGTGGGATCTTGGCTACTGGATTTAATTGCACAAGAGATGCACCAATCACCAACATTAGAAAATTACGCGGGGCGGGTTTCAGACTCAGGTGAAGGTCGTTGGACATCATCAGCAGCAATTGATTTAGGTGTTCCAGCACCTGTGTTAACTACCGCGCTATATTCACGTTTTGCTTCTCGTGATAATGATTTATTTGCTGACCAAGTGCAGTCTGCTATGCGGCATGCGTTTGGTGGACACCAAGAAAAAGCAGTCGATACCAAAAAGGGGGAAGCTAATGAGTAATCGCCTCTCTTTAGTTATTCTTGGTGCAAGTGGTGACCTGACCAAACGCCTTTTAATGCCCTCATTATTTCGCTTGCATCGATTAGGTCTGATCCCAGAGCTTAATATTATTGGTTACTCAATTGATAAATGGGATCGTGAGGCTTTTTTAAAACATATTCATGATGCATTAGCCGAATTTATTACCGATTTTAATGAAACAGAATGGCAAGCATTTAGTGAGCATTTGGATTTTGTCAGTGGCTCATTAGAAGCAGATGCTTTGCGCGCGTTAGAAAGTAAATTAACACCATCAGCTCTATTCTATTTGGCATTACCACCAACATTATTTGGACAAGCAGCGCAAGCGATAGGTCAAGCTGGACTTTCCAAAGAAAGTGGTGATAACTGGCGTCGTATCCTTATCGAAAAGCCTTTTGGAACAGATTTAGCATCGGCAAAAGCATTGCGTGAGCAAGTGCATCAATATTGGGATGAATCGCAAGTTTATCGTATTGACCATTTCCTAGGTAAAGAAGCGACACAAAATCTCATGATTTTCCGCTTTGCTAACCGTGTACTCGCACCTGTTTGGAATGCAGAACATATTGAACAAGTGCAGATTACTTATGCGGAGACCTTAGGTGTTGAAAATCGTGCTGTTTATTATGATCACTCGGGCGCAATGCGCGACATGTTGCAAAATCACTTGATGCAATTATTAACGCTTGCCGCTATTGAACCATTAGGCCGTTGGGATGGTGAAATTTTACGTGATCATAAGGTTGAAGTACTCAAATCAATTCGCCCAACTGATGATATGAATGCTGATGATTGGGCTGTTCGTGGCCAATATTGTGCTGGGCAAATCGACGGTGAAACCGTGACGGATTACTGCAATGAGCCGGGTATTCCTGTTAATACATCAACAGAAACCTTTGCTGCATTACGCCTTGAAATTGATAACTGGCGTTGGAAAGGTGTTCCTTTCTACCTGCGTAGTGGTAAGCGCTTAGCAAATAATTATGCGGAAATTGCAGTGCAATTTAAAGCTCCTGCGGGAGCATTGCCGGGGGATGTGCAGGTTGATAATAACTGGTTAGTCTTTAGGCTTGCGCCATCAATGGGCATGGATATGCACATGACAGCAAAATTGCCCGGCATGAATCTAAATACTCATGGTATTACCTTGAGCGCCCCATATTCGCAGCCGGGACAATATGAAGTTTCTGCTTATGAGCAGTTATTGATTGATGCGCTCCATGGTGAGCGTGCGCATTTCCTTCGTTTTGATGAAGTTGAATGGGCATGGAGGGTGATTGACCCTGCATTAAAAGCATGGCAGAAGGGAATGCCTGATCTTTATAAAGCGGGCACTGCTGGCCCTGATACGCAATCTCGAATTATGCGTGCAGGGCATCAATGGCGTTCACTCTTCGAATCGGAGGAGAATGAATGATAGAGCAATATGCACCCGGTGCACCCGGTAGCACTGCGACATGGACAAGCAGTGCTAAAGATATGGTGGGAACGGCAATCGGGCAAGGCCGTGTCTGGTTTACGGTTGGCTATGGTATTTTAAATGAGGTTTATTGGCCTTCATGTAGCACACCGCAAATCCGTGATTTAGGCTTTATTATTGCAGGTGATGATTTTTGGTCTGAAGTAAAACGTGTTCATCAATACATGTTAACCACGCCATCAGCCTCCTTACCTATTCCCAAAATTGTTCATCAACATGAGCGCTATCGACTTGAGTTAGAGATTATCACTGATCCGGCAAGGGATGTTTTGCTGATCCATTATCACCTCGAAGGTGAAGGATTACGTTTGTATCCTTTATTGGCTCCACACTTAGGCGGCGAAGGTGATAATAATTATGGTGCAGTCGCTGAGCAAGGATTGACAGCACAGAAAGGTGGGCAGTATTTAATTTTAGCCGCTGAAAATGGTTTTACTCGCGCAAGTGTCGGTTATGTGGGTCGTTCTGATGGTTGGCAAGATTTCAGCCAAAATGAGCATATGACTTGGGAATATCAAGAAGCGGGTCCCGGAAATATTGCGATGATGGGAGAGCTAAATCATAATTCAGGTGTACTTGCCTTAGCATTTTCTGATAGTGCGCAAGGTGCTGCAACATTAGCGCATAGTTCTCTTGCCGCAGGCTATCAGGAAGCTAAACGCCAATATACTTATCTTTGGGCTATGTGGAATGAAACCGTTAAATTCCCCGGATTAAATAAACTCCCTAAAAAGCTATCGGATGCGGTATTAACCTCAATTGTTGTTTTGAAAACCCATGAAGGGAGAACTTTTCCTGGCTCATTAGTTGCTAGTTTGAGTACGCCTTGGGGTGATACACATAAAGATCCCGGTGGTTATCATTTAGTCTGGCCTCGCGATTCTGTTGAAGTTGGTTTTGCGATGTTAGCTTGTGGTTTGATTACCGAAGTTCGGGCTATGTTGGCTTATCTTATTGCAATACAGCAGCCAGATGGTCACTGGATGCAGAATAACTTCACCGATGGCCGACCTTATTGGCAAGGAATTCAGTTAGATGAGGTAGCTCTTCCTGTTTTATTTGCGGCGAAATTGCATGAACAAGGATTATTAGGTGAAATGCAAGGCGCAGCAGCCCGTATGGCGCGTAAAGCACTAGAGTTTATCGCGCAATATGGTCCTGCAAGTCCGCAAGATCGCTGGGAAGAAAACTCAGGTATTAACCCATTCACTTTAGCCGTTTCTGTTGCTGCACTCATCGCGGGCACAAAAGCGGGCTTCTTAGAAGAAGGTGACAAACAGTATGCGCTAGATTTAGCGGATGACTGGAACGAGCGCTTAGAATCATGGGTATATGTTTCAGATACTGAACTTGATCGCGAACTCGGTATAGCGGGGCATTATATTCGCTTGAATCCTAACTGCCATTCAGCCCGTTTTGGTGATGTCATGTTGCGCAATCGCAATAATGAAGTTATTGAAACACGGGCATTGCTCGGCATGGAATATTTATACTTAGTGAGACTTGGTTTGCGCAAAGCAACAGATAAACGGATTGAAGAAACAACGCGTTTGGTTGATAAGCAACTTTGCGTCAATTTACCCGCTGGCCCTTATTATTATCGTTATAACGAAGATGGTTATGGCGAACATGAAGATGGTCGAGCATTTGATGGTAGTGGCATTGGGCGTTTATGGCCATTACTCAGTGGTGAACGTGGACATTATGCCGCAGCGCGTAAAGAAGATATAAAGCCTTATTTGAATGCCATGTTGGCTTCAGCAAGTACTGGCGGCATGTTACCTGAACAAATTTGGGATAAAGAAAGTATTCCAGAAAGAGGTTTATTAACGGGTCGACCTAGTGGTAGCGCGATGCCGCTTATTTGGGCACACGCTGAGTTGATAAAATTGATTTATGTACAAAAAACAGGTGTACCTATTGAGCAGTTAAAATCTGTTGTGCAGCGTTATAGCAAAGGTATGTTAGCGCCGCGTGCTCGTCATTGGCGTGATAACCTACCTTGTGGCAATGTTCCTGCTGATCATGAATTATGGATTGAAGCTCGGGAGCCTTTTGTTCTGCATTATGGTTATGACAACTGGCATGATGTTAAAGAACAAAGTAGCCAACCACTTGGTTTAGGTATGTATGGTGTCATGTTAGATGTCAGTCAATTAGCAGGTAAAGCACTCCAGTTTACGCGGCGATTTGATGCGACTGGTTGGGAAGGGCAAGATTGGCAGATCAATATTAAAGCGTAAGCAAATATTGCGAGGTCGTCTTGTTGATAAAAGATATTTTCAATTGATATAAATGAGAAGCGAGTTAATACTCGCTTCTCAATCAACTCACAATAATTAGGTTTTGCTATTTATTGCCCAAGTAGTTGCCGATAAACATCAAGATAAGTTTCTGCTGATTTTTTCCAACTCACATCTTTTGCCATTGCATTTTTTTGTACTTGTTGCCACTGTTCTGGTGAATCCCAGAGAGCAAGCGCACGGTCAACCGCGGCTTTGAGATCAAATGGATGGCTTTCATTAAAGACAAAACCCGTTGCTTGCCCACCACGCATTGCCTCTAAAGAACAATCAGTGACTGTATCTGCAAGCCCACCTGTTTTGCGTACTAAAGGAAGTGTACCGTAACGTAATGCATAAAGTTGAGTAAGGCCACAAGGTTCAAAACGGCTCGGTACCATCAAAACATCTGCGCCTGCAATCACTTGATGCGATAACGCTTCATCATAACCAATATAGGCTCGAACCTGATCGGGATATTGAGATTGCGCATGGCGATAAGCATTTTCCAAATCATAATCACCATTACCCAGTAATACGAATTGCCCTCCCGTACTGAGTAAATCGGGTAAGACATCTAAGATAAGGTCTAACCCTTTTTGGTGAGTCATTCGACTGACAACGGCAAATAGGGGTTTGTCTATTTGTTTGGTTAAACCTAAAGATTCTTGTAATGCGAGTTTATTCTTCGATTTCTTTTTGAGGCTACGTTCATTGTAATTTTGTGCAATTAGTTTATCGCTGGCTGGTGACCAAACATCAGTATCAATTCCATTTAAAATGCCACTTAATCGATGCTCAATATTGAGGCGATTGAGCAACCCATCAAGACCATAGGAAAAATAAGGATTTAAAATTTCACGCGCATAAGTTGGGCTAACAGCATTAGTATGATTTGCATAGAAAAGCCCTGCTTTCATAAAGGATAGCTGCCCAAAAAACTCCATACCTTCAGTATTATAAAACTCAGGCGGTAGCCATAATTCGTGAATATGATGTGGCGAAAATAGGCCTTGATATGCAATATTATGTAAAGTGAACATGCAGCGTGCAGGATAGCCATAAGCCGCTAAATATGCACAAGCAAGTGCAGCATGCCAATCATGAGCATGAACGATTTGTGCATTCCACAAGGGATCACAACCTCTGGCTAATTCTGCGGCAACAAATCCCAACAAGCCAAATCTCAGGTAGTTATCTTGGTAAGCATTATGGTAATTATCATGATATGGGCTGCCCTCACGTTGATAGAGATGAGGTGCATCAATAATATACAAAGGCGTGTCATGATATAGACAATAAAATAGGGTAACTTCGCCGACAAACGTATTAAGCTTTGTGACTTTTTGTTTGTCTGGAAATTGATTAATAATGGCAGGGAAACCCGGAAGTAGGACGCGTGCATCAGCACCAAGTTGCCGTTGTGCTGGTAGTAATGCAGCAACCACATCAGCGAGACCACCTGTTTTTAATAGAGGAAAAAACTCAGCGCAGACATGTAATACTTTCATTTTAGCTCCCTATTTTTCGATTGATTGTGGTTGGTTGTCATGAGGGAAACGTTAAAATAGAGCGTCGACAATGGGGGTAAAGTGACCTCAATAGACCAATCACAACCATGTGCCTTTATGGGTTGGCTAGTAATAATGTTGGAAGATGGATCATCATTCCCGCCATACAGTTTTATATTTGTATTAAATAACGGTATGTATTGGCTCGGTATTTTGACACCCACACGGTAATTATCTCGTTTGACAGGGGTAAAGTGACTGATAACCAGTAAAGCATCACCATTTGCGGCATAACGGAGAAAGGCAAAGACGGAATTATCATGATCATCAACGATCAACCATTCAAAACTATCTTTATGATGATCATTATCAAAAAGGGCAGGCGTATCACGATAGATGAAATTTAAGTCTTTCACTAATCGCTGAACGCCAGAATGTGGGCTAGACGGGATCTCAATCAGATGCCAGTCTAATTCTCCATCATGATCCCATTCTCGCCATTGCGCAATTTCGCCCCCCATAAACAGCAATTTTTTACCGGGATGTGCCCACATAAAGCCATAATATGCGCGTAATGTTGCGAATTTCTGCTCAGGTGTCCCGGACATTTTGCGCAATAACGAGCCTTTTCCATGCACGACTTCATCATGAGATAATGGCAACACATAGTTTTCACTCCATGCGTACATCACGCTAAATGTCAGTTTATCGTGGTGATATTTCCGCGCGAGTGGATCAAGTTGCATATAATTTAAGGTGTCATGCATCGAGCCCATGTTCCATTTATAGTTGAATCCAAGCCCCCCTAAATTGGGTGGAAGAGTGACGCCAGTATAGCTGGTGGATTCTTCAGCAATCATTAGCGTTTCGGGCTGAATCTTGTGCAACAATTCATTGGTTTGTTGTAAGAAACTAACTGCTTCGAGATTAATATTGCCGCCATATTCATTAGCAATCCATTCTCCATCTGGTCGGCTATAATCGCGGTATATCATGGAAGCAACGGCATCAACTCTTAAGCCATCAAAACCAAAGCGGTCAATCCAGTACACGGCGTTATCTGCTAAAAAGTCGCGAACTTCATGGCTTTTATAGTCATAAATGAGTGTGCCCCAGTCCCGATGCTGTCCCTCTTTAGGGTCAGCATATTCATACAGCGGTGTGCCATCAAAATTTGCCAATCCACTTGAATCGGAAGGGAAATGGCCGGGAACCCAATCGAGAATAACATTGATATCTTGTCGATGTGCTTCCTCAATAAAGTTGATCAAATCTTGCGGGGAGCCATAGCGGCTGGTTGGGGAATAAATACCAAGAGGCTGATAACCCCAAGAGCCATCAAAAGGGTGCTCACTAATAGGTAATATTTCAATATGCGTAAAACCCATATTTTTCACATAAGGGATTAACGTGTTAGCAAGCTCATGATAGGTAAGCCAAGTTTTATGACTTTGTGAGCGCCTCCATGACCCAAGATGAACTTCATAAATAGAGATAGGGGCATTGCGTTGATTGGCTTTTATCTGTGAATTTTTTACCGTACATTTCTTCGGTAAAGGTGAGACAATGGATGTGGTATCTGGTCGTAATTGGCTACGAAATGCGTAAGGGTCTGATTTTAGGTGAATCGTACCGTCTTTATCGAGTATTTCATATTTATAATGAACACCCGCTTGAATACCGGGCAGAAAAATTTCCCAGACACCGCTTTCAGGGCGATAACGCATAGGATAACGGCGTCCATCCCAAAAATTAAATTCGCCCACCACTGAAACTCGCTGTGCATTCGGTGCCCAAACACAAAAATGGGTGCCTGAGATATCCGCAATCTGCCTTAAATGTGCGCCAAGTTTTTCAAAGGAAAAACTTTTCATATTACTATTATCCAATAACGCACCAAAACGATAAGGGTCTTCAATAATTTGTTGAGTATCATCCCAATCAACTTGTAATACATAGGTGAATTTTTTGGGCAGTGTGGTGACTGAGCCTGAGAAAAAACCACGTTCATCAAGCTTTGTTAGCTGAATAATAGGTTTTGCTGTAAATCTATCAAGGACAATCACTTGTTGAGCATTTGGTAATAACACACGAAAGTATGTTGATTTATCTTTTTGATGCATACCAAGAAAAGAGAAGGGATCTTGGTAATTTCCTGCAAATAATTTATCGATAATTGAGTATTGCTGGATATCTTCCATCACATCTTCCTGTCAAACCTTCAGTTTTTGCTGCGGTTTATTGCTAAGCTTTGGGATGAATCAACGAATATTTATCTTCCTATAAGTTGTTGTTAGCTGCATTTACCTAGGTCACATATATATAAATCACAAATTATTTATGCTTTTTAGATATTTTTATAATTAGTTAACAACAAAAATGATTATGTATAGACATATTATCGTAAGCCATCTGAAAGTATCATTGTTTAAGAATAATGATTACGAAGTCTAATATTTTAAAAAATCAAATTACATTTAATGATAGCTTAATTGTGATTTGTTTTTCATGTATTAGAATTTAACTTTAATAATTATAGTCATTAAATCAATAAGGTTGGTGTTGATGAAGACAAAGAGTAACTTAATAAATCTAGAATTGTTTTTTTTATTATGATAATAAATATTGATATTAATATGTCAATAAAAATAATCTTTATATTTCAGAATATTAAAGAATCTATTTTAGACATTCCTTATCATATTTTTTGTCTTTTCAAGGTTAAAAGTATGATGATGATAGAATAGATAAAGATAAAAAATTAATATTAGTAACTGTAATTCACTATTGCTTTCTGTGCTTTACTCCGTGAAGATAAGAGAAGTTATTAATTAAGTTTGAAGCCTTGAGAGTTATTATGGATCAATCGATAAATTCAACTGAAAGTAATCAACAAAAGAGTAATGAAAAGCGTAGAAAATTATGGATGGTGATTGCATCAATCATTATTGTATTGCTTTTTGTCGCTTATGGTGCGTATTGGTTTTTGGTACTTCGTTTTCAAGAATATACGGATGATGCTTATGTCTCTGGTGTTCAAGTGCCTATTGTTGCACAAACAACGGGGAATGTTATTCAAGTAAACTTTGAAAATACTGATTTAGTTAAAGCGGGTGATGTGTTAGTCGTTTTAGATAAGACGAATGCACAACTTGCTTATGAACAAGCTAAGCATAATTTAGCGAGCACAGTTCGCCAAACTAAAGAGCTCTATTTCAATGGTGATGAATATCAAGCACAAATACAAAAAAATCGTATTTCGCTTGCACAAGCTCAGAAAGATTATCAACGACGTGCAGCATTAGGTCGTAGTGGCACGATTTCAAAAGAAGATCTGCAACACTCGCTTGAAGCTGTGCAATTGGCACAAGCAGCGCTCGACATATCCATTCAGCAATACAATGCAAATCGCGCATTGTTACGCAATACTGAATTGAAAAAACAGCCTGCTATTGAACAAGCGGCTGATAATGTACGCACTGCGTGGATTGCTCTGCAACGTACTGAAATTAAAAGCCCAATGACAGGCTATGTTTCTCGTCGTAATGTCCAAGTCGGTTCACAAGTTAGTTCACAAAGTTCATTAATGGCTGTTGTTCCGGCTCAACCAGTATGGGTTGATGCTAACTTTAAAGAAACGCAGCTCAGTAATGTGCGTATTGGTCAGCCAGTGACATTAACCAGTGATTTTTATGGTGATGACATTATTTTTACAGGCAAAGTGGTTGGCTTAGATATGGGAACCGGGAGTGCTTTTTCTTTATTACCAGCACAGAATGCGACAGGTAACTGGATCAAAGTTGTACAACGTTTACCTGTACGTGTTGAGCTTGACCCTGAGCAAGTTGCAAAATATCCGTTGCGTATTGGGCTTTCAATGAATGCAACAATTGATATTAAAGATCTCAATGGTCCTGTATTAGCTAAAGTTCAGCGCGACACTCCTGCTTTTGAAAGTGACGCTCTGGTCTTAAAGCTTAACGATGTTGATCACGTGATTGACACCATTATTAACGAGAACGCGGATTAGCCCGAAAGGAGTGGCTGTGGCAGATATTCAACCACTAAAGGGCTCGAAACTGGTATGGGCAACCATTGCATTGTCTTTAGCGACCTTTATGCAGGTACTCGACTCGACAATTGCTAACGTTGCTATTCCAACGATTGCGGGGAATCTCGGCGTTTCGATGTCGCAAGGAACTTGGGTTATTACCTCATTCGGGGTATCAAATGCGATCTCAATCGCTATCTCAGGTTTTCTGGCGAAACGCTTTGGGGAGGTACGCGTTTTCTTATGGGCGACGGCATTATTTACCATATTTTCGTTATTATGTGGCTTCTCTGACAGCCTTGGAATGTTAATTCTCTGCCGTGTCTTACAAGGCGCGGTAGCAGGGCCTGTTATTCCATTATCTCAAAGTTTGATAATGCGTTGCTATCCACCCAAAATGCAAAATATGGCACTAGCATTTTGGTCTATGACCATCATTTTAGCCCCTGTATTTGGTCCTATCTTTGGGGGTTATATCAGTGATAACTTCCATTGGGGATGGATCTTCTTTATGAACGTTCCATTGGGTATCTTTGTTGTTATTGTTGGATCAATAATTCTCAAAGGAATGGAATCAAAAGTCATTAAAGTTCCCTTCAATGTTATTGGATTAGCATTATTATCGGTCGGTGTTGGTTGTCTACAAGTTTTACTGGATAAAGGGAAAGAATTAGGTTGGTTAGCTTCGAATGAGATTGTGATCTTAGCCGTTATCTCTGCGATTGCATTAGTATTCTTGGTTATTTGGGAACTCACAGATAAAAATCCTATTGTGGAGTTGGCGTTATTTAAATCGCGTAATTTTACCATTGGGACAATTTCTGTCAGCCTTGCTTATATGGCATATTTCGGGGCGATAGTTTTATTACCTCAGTTGTTACAGGAGGTATATGGCTACACGGCAACCTGGGCCGGTCTAGCACTTGCACCAATAGGTTTATTGCCCGTATTGTTCTCGGCACCTGTGGCAAAATTATCTGATTTCCTTGATATCCGTTGGATAGTTACATTTAGTTTTGTGTTCTATGCGATTTGTTTCTTCTGGCGAGCATATACTTTTGAGCCATCAATGAGCTTTTCCGCTGTTGTTTGGCCACAATTAGTACAAGGAATGGCGGTTGCGTGCTTCTTTATGCCGTTGACAACGTTAACACTTTCAGGATTACCGCCTGAAAAACTCGCTTCTGCATCAAGCTTAGCGAACTTTTTTAGGACATTAGCGGGTTCAATTGGTACATCGATTACAACCACAATGTGGAGTGATAGAGAATCTTTGCATCATAGCCAATTGACAGAATATATTACGGATTACAATCCTGAATCTCTTGAAATGTATAAAGAGATGGGAGCTGCTGGATTTAGCCAAGAACAGACATCTGGTTTTATTGCCCAAGAAATTACCAGTCAAGGATTGATTATCGCGGCAAATGAAATTTTCTGGTTATGTGGTTGGGTCTTTATTGCTCTGATTATTACAGTGTGGTTTGCGAAGCCACCATTTGGTAATAAAGCCAGTAAATAATAGGTGATGAAGTTTCTTTAGTTTACTATCCCAACTATGATATTTAGCGCATGTAAGTTTTCTTGCATGCGTTTTTTTTATTTTTAGATATTGTCCTTTACCATACCTATATTTTTTATTTTGTTAAATAAATGCTAAAATTAAGGTGTGACGCATTTAATGATTATTGTAGATTATTTAATGTTTATGTTTTATCAAAGTTTCTAATGGCACAATATATTTTTTATTTATAGATAATTAATCTTCCTTCTCATATATAGATAGTACAATGCAGTATCATTAAGGTAATTTATAATTGAAATTATTTAGTATTAAAAATAAAAAATATAAAATATGCTAAACATTGATAGTGGCATTATTGACGCCAAAATAAGAGTGCTAGTCTAATTTATTAAAAGAGCTTTTTAGTTAGTCATTTTTTTTGTATAAAAATAGAATATCTAAATCAAATCATTTCATTAAGATTTAATTTTATTAAAACAGTTAATTTAAAATTAAATATCAATTATATTCCATTATATAGTTTTTTTGATTACTTAACTCGCGTGTGGTTATATAGAAAAAAAGATAATGATGTAGCGATTCAATTATTAACTATATGATTTTTAAAAAATTACTACTCACTATTTGGTATTCATTTATTGATTGTGATGAGTATGTAATTCGATCGTTTGATATAAACACAGTTTTTAATTTTTTTTTTATAATAATTTAATATTTAAGGCGGGTTTTTAGGTTTTGAAAATAGTGTTTATCCTACCCAATTGCTCTTTTTTTGATTTGTTTCAATATTTGCTATATATGTTTAGTGGTAACAAAATGTTGCAATCTTTTTAATTGTATTAATATCGGTATAATATGCCACCAGTGCTATTTAACCTAAAAGTAAATTTCAGCGGTATACTCCAAATCATTCGAGTTGCTATAGGTAAAAACAAGACTATCTCTCTCAAAACCCTAAAAGAGCATAAAGAGTTAAGTTGCTTTGAGGTTTACGTGTTGCTAATAGTAATTTAGAAAATATAAGAGTATATACATAGTATTGATGACAAATTTTTCATAAAAACGAACACAGTTATATGGTAACAATATGCTGATGAGATAAACGTTTTTCTCATCATAAATTAATGCCATAAGAAAAAAGACTTAAAAGTTATTTTTAATAACAGAATATGAACCTCAGATAATTTAATTTGCATAAAAATAACAGGTGAAACTATTTCAATAGAATTCCTTGAAAGATAAAGCATTATGTCATTCAGGAGTTTACTTGTATTGCTAAATGCAACTTAATTAATGACGGAGATAAAGCGGTGTATTCTTTAAATTAAGTTAATTTATATTTAAGTATATGCCGACGTTATTATTGTAAATAAATTCGAAATTTATGCATAAATATAGATATTGATGAATAAATTAGATGCACTTTATTTATTACACAAAACAAGTGAATCAAATAATAACAAATATATTCTTTAAGAGAATAACTATTCCTAGACATGACTAAAATAACTATTTTTTCGGAGACGACAATGAACAATAAGTTTGTATTATCTGCTGCTGCTGCCATCATTTTTGCTGCAACTCCTGCTTTAGCTACTGAAAAGGTTTCAGGGGGTGTGATCCAATTTACAGGTGCAGTAACTGATACGACTTGTACCGTTAATGGTGGTAACCCTAATAACATGACAGTTGCTTTAGCACCAATTACTGCAGAAATCGCAAGTGACGGTAATAGCTTAATTGATGAAGGTAAAGCACCTTTTTCTATTGAGTTATCTAATTGTGCAGCTAGCACAACTGCGGGTTCTAAATTAAATATCAGATTTACTTCAGACAAAATTGATAATACTGGCAAATATTTAATCAACAGTGATGCTTCATCTGCAAAAGCTGGAAATATTGGTATTGCGATCGTTAAAAAAGGTGATACAACTCCGCTTGATTTAAGAGGAAAAACAGCAACAACAATTGCTGATGATAAATCAACAGAAACTGTTAATTTCTTTGCTCATTATTACAGACCAGCAACAGGTCCTGTTACGCCTGGTAATGTAGCTGCAATGGTAACTTATAGCTTAAGCTACCTATAAGATTAACTGCTTTTAATCTCTTTCCCCGAATTAATAAATTGTTTGAATATTGATTCGGGGTATCTCTTTTTACTTATTTTCTTCTATTGAAATAAAGAAATGAAAAAAATAATCTATTCATTATTATTTGTTCTTCTACCAATTTATTCTTATGCAAATGTTGTTATTCAAACAACAAGAATAATTTATCCGGAAGGGAATAAGGAAGTTACGACACAATTACGTAACAATAGCTCACAAGATGCGTTGGTTCAGTCTTGGTTGGATGATGGCGATCCTAATTCAACGCCTGAAACAGCAGATGTGCCTTTTATTTTGACGCCACCCGTGGCGAAAATTGCGGGTAATGGTGGGCAACAATTACGTATTAAATTATTAGATAGCAACTTGCCAAAAGATCGTGAATCTGTCTTTTATTTGAATACATTAGATATTCCACCATTAAATGAATCGATGCAAAATCAGAATGTCATGCAAATAGCTATTCGTTCACGAATTAAATTATTTTATAGACCAGCAAATTTGCCTTTTTCAACATCTGAGATTAAATCTCATGTTGTATTGACTAAATTGGATGGCAGTCGTGCCCTTATTAATAATGATACGCCTTACAATTTAAATCTTCTGAAAGTAAAAAATAATGATAAAGCACAGAATATTCTTTCTGAAGGCTTGATGATCTCGCCTTATACCAAACAGGAAGTTAATTTACAGAATACAAAGTTACTGAATGGCAAAACTGTTGAGTTGACGATTATTAATGACTTCGGTGCCGATGAATCGATGACTGTTCCAATCCAATAATTATAGTTCTAATCCGATAATGAAAATGATGAAGTATGTTGCGTATATATTTACCTTGCTCATGTGTGATATTTCATACTCATATGCGGCATCATTTAATATGGATTTCCTATCAGGCGAATCTGCGAAAGCTGATTTGTCACGGTTTGAAAAAAATGCCGTGCTTGCTGATGGTGATTACGAATTAGATGTTTACATTAATCACGAATGGCGTGGGCGCCTGCCTGTTATTATCAAGGATAATAACCATTCAGTCCTAATGACAGCGGCTCAAATAAATGATTTGGGTATCAAATTAAATGATAAAGAGAAAAAATATCCAGATGCTGTACCGCTTAGCGATTATTTACAAGAGGGTTCCTATCAGCTGGATTTAAGCCAATTCAAACTGAATATTCAAGTTCCGCAAGCTCAATTAATTCAAGGTTTACAAGGCTATATTGCGCCTGAATATTGGGAACGGGGTATTTCGGGGGCATTTGTCTCTTATAGTGGCAATTATTCCTATAGCAAATATAACAATTCAGCCGACAGTAAGAATAATGATAATGTTTATTTATCACTAAATAGTGGTGTTAATCTCCTAGGCTGGCAATTTCGTGATCAGTCTACTTATAATTATGATAATCAAAGTGGTAGCGATTGGATAAATAATAATCGCTATATTCAAAAAGGCCTTCCATCAATAAGTTCTGAGATCCGTTTAGGTGATAGCTATAGCAAGAGCGATATGTTTGACTCTATTTTTTTCAGAGGCATGACCCTGAAAACAGATATGCGAATGTATCCAGATGCGATGCAAGGCTTTTCTCCAGTCGTGCGAGGCGTAGCGCAGTCTAATGCAACGGTAAATATTTACCAAAATAATACACTCATTTATCAAACAACTGTTCCGCCGGGTGCATTCACCATTGAGGATATTCTGCCAACAGGTTCCGGTGGCGATCTTTCTGTTGAAGTGAAAGAAGCAAACGGCAGTGTTAACCAGTTTATTGTACCTTTTTCCTCAGTCCCAAATATGTTGAAAGAAGGGGTAACAAAATATGAATTGTATGCAGGGGAAGCTCGCATCAATTCAAATCATTATCGACCGAATTTTATTCAGGGTGGTTACCAACTTGGGATTAACAATACACTGACTGGCTATACAGGTGGTATTGCCAGCGATAATTACTATTCCGTTTTACTCGGTGGAGGATTTAATTTACCTATCGGTGCAATTTCCATTGATATGTCACATGCACAAAGCCGTTTTGATAATAATGCATCGTTAACTGGTCAAAGTTATAAAGTATCTTATAGCCGCTATTTTAATCAAACGGGTACGAATTTCTCTTTGGCTGCTTATCGGTATTCAACGAAAGATTATTTAACATTTAGTGATAGCATCGAATTAAGAGAATGGCTAAATTCAGGCAACTCACCAAGTGGTTTTTCTCATCAGAAAAATACATTTAATATTAATATGAGCCAGGATTTAGGTGAAAATGTGGGTTCTTTATTTATCTCAGGAACTTTACGTGATTACTGGGGTGAAAATAACAGCAGTAAAGAATACCAAATTGGTTATTCCAATAGTTGGAATAGCATTAACTATTCTATTACGACCAGTCGTATTCGCTATAGCAATAATGATCAAAATAGTCATTTAAAAGAAGAACAACGTTACTATTTCAATGTTTCTATACCAATTTCACTCTTTGAACAAAGTGCCTATTTAAGTGCTGGGAGTAATTTTAATGACGGAACATATGCAAATAGTAATGTCGGATTAAGTGGTGTTGCTGGAGAAAATAATCAGATCAATTATGGCGCTACTGTTTCTGATCAAAATAAAGGTTCAACAAGCCTTAATACCAATTTATCTTATAAAACGTCTGTTGCGACATTAAATAGCAGCTTTAGCCATTCTTCTGATTATACGCAAATGACCGTTGGGGCAACAGGGAGTATTGTTGCAGTTAAACAAGGTGTTTTAGCCAGTAACCAATTGGGAGAAACATTTGCCATTATTGATGTTCCTGGTGTTAAAAATGCAGCAATTAATGGAGATAAAACACTAATTACCAATGATGATGGTGTTGCTCTTGTGCCTTATTTATCTGCCTATCGTAAAAATATGATAAGACTAGATACTGAAGATACAGATAGTAATACTGAGGTTGTTGGTAATATGAAAGATATTGTTCCCTATGCGGGGGCGATTACTTATATTCCATTCCAAACGGATAACCGTCAAAATTATATTTTGAAAGCCAACAAAGCGGATGGTAATCCCTTACCTTTCGGTACTGAAGTTATCAATGAGGAAGGGGAAAATATTGGCTATGTTGGGCAAAGTAGCTTGCTTTTCTTACGTGCAGATACTTTACCTGAAGCAATTTATATCAAAATCAATGGTTACCCAAAAGGGCGTTGTGTCATTCATAACCCAATTGTGACTTTAGAAAAACAAAAAAATATTTGTGTAGGAGAAGAGTAATGTTAAAAAAACAGGCATTATCATTTGTTTTATTATGCTCAGCTTTCTATGCAAATGCTGATTGTGAAACTAAAAATCCCAAAACAGCCGATCCTATCACAATTAATTTAAGCGAATTGCTTTATCAGCAAACAAGTATAACTCAAACGTATTCCACCAAATATATGGGCTTTTTTGAATGCGACGCTGCAGCGCTTATTCCGGGTCTTGGTGACAATAAAGTGATAAATATGTCCGCGCAAGAAAATAAAAGTATCTATATTAAGTTAAATAATCAAAATATAATAAAATTAACAATTTTAAATATAAATAATAAAGAAATTTCATTGGGAAGTAAAAAAGATACTCACAGCACATCTAAAATCAATACTAATTTTTCCGTCAAAACGGAGTTGTATTATGGTTCTGTACCAAATAATCAGTTACTCGATGCAAAAGGCGCTAGCGAATATCAAATTAAGTCTGCCATAGTTGCTTTGGATGCCAGTAATTCGAGTTTATTTATTTTGATTTTAAAACTATTAGCAAGTTTGTTTGTCTGGGAACAAACGCAGTATGATATCTATTATCAGCCACTTATTATTAAATTTGAGCCTAAACAGACTACGTGTTCTTTTGATGATGCAGGGATGGTGGTCAAATTACCTAATATAGAAAGAGCCGAATTACTCAAAAAACAACAAGCTGGTGAAACACCTTTTGCATTAAATTTTAGTTGCGAATCATTATTAAATGGTAAAACAAATAACCCAATTACGGCTTATTTGAGTAGTTCAGCACTGAGCCCTGACAAAACAATTATGTTAGACAAACAGGCTAATTCTGCAAAAGGTGTTGGTATTAGTGTTAAATATCAAAATAACGTGGTTCACTTTGGAACAAAACAAGGTGATCGAAATGGTGCAACTCTGTTAATTAATAAAAAAAATAATGATGATGTGCCTAAATATTTAAGTGTCCCTTTAGTCGCTTACTATAATGTTTACGACACAAAAAACCTCACAGCTGGTGCGGTAAAAACAACGGCCATTTTAAATATGGAATATTTTTAACCGCTAATTTGATGCTATTTTGAGGCAATACTCTCTTTTTTACCGGCCTCAAATGCTTCTAATGTCCGTAAGCGAGCGAGTTTATGGTCGACAATCGGCGTTGGGTAGGCGAGCACAACCTGATTTTTTTCAGCCCATTCATGTGGAGTATGAATACAATCATTAGGTACAGCTTGTAGCTCTGGAAGCCAGTGACGAATAAATTCGCCTTGCGGATCAAACTTTTTCCCTTGAGTGGTAGGATTAAAAATTCTGAACCAAGGAGAGGCATCAATACCTGTTGAAGCAGACCATTGCCAGCCCCCATTATTCGCTGCAAGCGTGCCATCAATTAACTGCTGCATAAAATATTGCTCGCCCTGTCGCCAATCAATCAATAAATCTTTAACCAGAAAACTTGCGGTAATCATTCGCAATCGATTATGCATCCAACCTAATGTATTTAATTGCCGCATGGCTGCATCAACGATGGGGTAACCTGTCAATCCCTTCTTCCAAGCTTCTAGATCAGCTGACGAAGTATTCCAATGAATATAATTAGTCCAAGCAATGAAAGGCTTATCGCGACATAAATGGGGGAATGCGACTAAAAGATGATAATAGAATTCACGCCAGATTAACTCATTTAGCCAACAAAATGCTCCGCTATCAGGGAAGTCTAATACATTGGGATTTTCGACAAGTAACCGATTGAGGCATTGCCGTGGAGATAAAACGCCAATGGCTAAATAAGGTGATAATAAACTGGTACCTTCAATTGCTGGAATATCGCGATCTATTTGGTAATTTTCCGCTTTTTCTCGGCAAAATTGACGTAATTTTTGTCGTGCGGCGGATTCACCAACAGGGAAACATGCGGCTATTTCGATATCATCATGCTCAAATAGAGGTTCATTTTCTTCAAGTATGATGGCGTTTGCTCGTTTTGTTGGTGCTTGAAGAGAATGAAAATCTGATGCTGTTAATTGGGAAAGAAATGCTCGACGAAAAGGCGTGTAAACCTGATACATCTCACCTTTTTGATTTAAAACTGATTTTGGTGGTAACAGTAAAGCATCATCAAAAATATGAATTTGAAAAGAATTTTCTTGTGAGATTAATTGTCTATCACGCTTGTATTCATTGAGTTCGTATTGGCGATTGAAAAAGAGAGCATCTATTTGTTGTTGCTGGGCAAAATCGCTTAGCCATTGTATTGAGGCTGAGAAATTAGGAACAGTTTGGCATACGAGTGGAATACCTAACTGCGCAAGTGACTCACGTAATGCAATTAAATTTTTATGGATAAAGGCAATTTGGCGAGGGGATGTATCATGTTTTTGCCATTGTTCAGGTGTTGCGATAAATACGGCTAATACGTCAGCTTCAGGGTCGGTACAAGCAGAGAACAACGCTTTGTTATCGGTAATTCTTAGGTCGCCTCGGAACCAAACAAGATGTTTCGCCATATCGCTATTCCTTATCCTTTATGCGGTATTTATCCTAGCTTAGGCTGTTCTATTTGAATTTCAACTTATTATAAAAAAATGGAGAAGCAAATCGCTTTGCTTCTCCATGATATTTTAAGAACGATAGTTTTAGTCTAATTTAGGGTGCTGATTAATCAGCGATTGACGTTTTTTCTCAAGTTCTGCAATTTGTTCATTAATATCTTCAACTTTTTGCTCGATATTATCAAAATGCTCGCTCAAAATTTCTTTTGCTTCGGCTCTATCAGATGCCGCAGGCGTTGCGCCACGAAGTGGTTTATTTGCCGTTTCTGGCATACGGATACCCGTATATAAACCAATCAATGCAATCACGATTAAGTAAAATGCAGGCATATACAGGTTATTTGTCGATTCAACTAACCATGCTGCAACCGTTGGTGTTGCACCTGCAATCAGAACAGAGATATTAAATGCAATGGCTAATGCGCTGTAGCGAATATGAGTTGGGAAAATGGCTGGTAAAATTGACGCCATAACCCCGGTAAAACAGTTCAGCAATACGGCTAAAATTAATAAACCAACAAAAATGAGTCCGACAGAGCCACTGTTGATCAGCATAAAGGCAGGGTAAGCAAAAATAATTAACCCAATACTACCTGCAATAACAAATGGACGGCGGCCAATTTTATCACTGGTTAACCCAATGATTGGTTGAACAAATAGCATACCAATCATAATGGCAATAATGATAAGTACACCATGATCAGCAGAATAGTTCAGGTTATGCGATAAGTAACTTGGCATATAAGTCAGCAACATATAGTAAGTTACATTTGTTGCGATAACTATGCCAACACAAATCATTAAGCTTTTCCAGTACTTAGAAACAACTTCACGGAAAGAGACTTTTGGTGGATTTTGAATATTCGCTTTATCTTGTTTCTCTAGTGATTCAACATGTTGTTGGAATGCCGGTGTTTCTTCAAGTGCATGACGCAGATAAAGACCAATCACACCTAAAGGTAGCGCTAAGAAGAATGGAATTCTCCAGCCCCAATCATGGAAGTTTTCTTCACCAACAATGCTTGAAATAAGAACAACAACACCCGCACCAAGGACAAAACCTGCAATTGAACCGAAGTCTAACCAGCTTCCCATGAAGCCACGCTTACGGTCAGGTGAATATTCGGCAACAAAGATTGCAGCACCTGAATATTCTCCACCTACTGAGAATCCTTGAGCAAGTTTAGCGAGCAGAAGCAGAATAGGTGCCCAAATACCAATAGAGGCATAAGATGGGATAAGCCCGATACAGAAAGTACTCACAGCCATGATGATAATGGTGATGGATAATACTTTCTGGCGACCATATTTATCACCTAAGATCCCAAAGACCACACCACCTAATGGGCGAACTAAGAAGGGAACCGAGAAAGTTGCAAGTGCGGCGATCATCTGTACGCTTGGTGATGCACCTGGGAAGAATACCTGGCCTAAAACATAAGCAAGAAATCCATAAACACCAAAGTCAAACCATTCCATTGCATTACCCAGAGACGCTGCGGTAATTGCTTTTTTTAGCTTACCATCATCAATGATAGTAATATCATTAATATTTAACGGTTTTTCTTTTTTCTTTCTGAACTTCATAGAACAATCCTCTTAATAGGAACATCCAATTATTTAATTTTCACATTCAAAATATGTGTGATATCCGTATCTTGCTCATATCAGATAAAAAAGTAATTTTGCATACTTTAGGTTGCTGTATGGTCGGTTTTCGCTATTCCAAACATCCTTATAAAAACTGGCGGAATAATTTCCGTTGTTACCTAACTACAGCCCAAAATATATTACTGACATATTTAGAATATGTTGTTATCTGTAGAATGCATAAGTTTTTTAATTTTTATTTAGAAAAATAGTTAGTTTTACTAGGTATTATGACTAACTGAGTACTGATATTGGGGAGAATGATCACCGCCAACAACTGCGTAGGGAATTGCAAAGGTAAGGGGATAGTATGGAGTATTTTTGTTGTAAAAAAAGCAAAATAGACACCTATAAATGACTTAACATTTGACCAATAATACAATAATAGGGATTAAATGTAAAATATTGGCTATTTATGCTGTTTATTGTTGGCATTTTGCGCTTTTACTCTTATTTAAATACTAAAACAAACGTCAAGATTAGTATATTTAGTTGATTGTTTTTTAAGTAATTATTAATAATGGCCTCTATATCCAACAACAATTTCACTATGATTGGGTTTATCAATACAAAAATAGAAATATTGACGGACAAATTCACGAACGAAGCATCAAATATATGATGTTATCGACATGATATTTCTGAGCGATAACTGATTTATATTAAATAGTTAAAGAATGCTAATGATTATAAGTGATAATATCCTCACTAAATTATATTTTTTATAAAATGTGGAGAGAGGTTAAAATTAAGTGATTTGGGTGATGGGTTATTAAAGATAATAATTTAAAGATGCAATAAGCTGAGGGAATTACAATTTATTGACTATTAACAAATTGTTGCACGTCTATT
Source organism: Providencia sneebia DSM 19967 (assembly GCF_000314895.2). GTDB lineage: Bacteria > Pseudomonadota > Gammaproteobacteria > Enterobacterales > Enterobacteriaceae > Providencia > Providencia sneebia. The sequence goes on from NZ_CM001773.1 coordinate 619,470, forward strand.
CTTTTTATTATTATGAGCATAATGATTCTTTATTTATCCTAAGCTTACTATCTTCTTTCGATATTAATAGGAGATTGTTCTGTTCTCCATAGTTATTTATTTCACAGGTAGGAACAGGGCGCTGAATTAGCTAAACTGACCCAATATTTGAAGAGATATGCCCTTTAATACCTAAGTTGCGATTATGCTGAATGATTTATTTCATTGCTAAAACAATCTAAAAATAGGTGGGGGAAAATTCAATAACGGCTACGGATTAAAAAGAATATAACTTCTATTTATCGTGAACATCTTTAACATTATTTGACTTAAAAAGAGTGTCATTATGAAAAAAGAGACAGTTGCAACCTATGTCACTAAAGTTCTAGAGAATGCTGGGGTTAAGCGTATTTGGGGCGTTACTGGAGATTCACTAAATGGTTTTAGTGATAGCTTACGTCGCCTTGGCACGATTGAATGGTTAGGAACTCGCCATGAAGAAGTTGCTGCTTTTGCTGCGGGTGCAGAAGCTCAAATTACAGGAAATTTAGCCGTCTGTGCAGGTTCTTGTGGACCAGGTAACTTACACCTTATTAATGGTCTGTATGATTGCCATCGTAATCGTGTGCCAGTTGTGGCGATTGCGGCACATATTCCATCCAGTGAAATTGGCAGTAACTATTTCCAAGAAACACATCCAACTGAATTATTCCGTGAATGCAGCCATTATTGTGAAATGATCTCTAATCCAGAGCAATTACCACAAGTTTTAGGTATTGCAATGCGTAAAGCCATTTTAGAAAAAGGCGTTGCAGTGATTGTTATTCCTGGTGATATTGCGCTAAAAGATGCGCCAGAAACGGCAAAAGAAGAGTGGTATCCTGTTCAATCACCATTGATTGTTCCGCAACCCACTGAGATTGAAAAATTAGCAGCGGCATTAAATCAGTCTGAAAATATTACACTGTTCTGCGGTGCTGGTTGTGCTGGTGCACATGATGAAGTTATTAAATTAGCTGAAACTCTAAAAGCGCCAATTGTGCATGCATTGCGTGGTAAAGAGCATATTGAATGGGATAACCCATACAGCGTTGGTATGACAGGGCTTATTGGGTTCTCGTCAGGTTATCACGCCATGATGAATGCCGATACGGTGGTACTGTTGGGGACACAATTCCCATATCGTCCTTTCTATCCACATGATGCAAAAATTATTCAAATTGATATTAATGCTGGAAGCTTAGGCTCACATTGCCATATTGACATGGGCTTACTTGGTGATATTAAAGCAACTCTGACGGTACTTCAGCCACAGTTGGAAGTCAAACAAAACCAAAAACATTTAGACGGCGCTTTAAAACATTATGTTGAAGCTCGTAAAGGTCTGGACGAGCTAGCGCAACCAGGTAAAGACGGTATTATTCATCCTCAATACTTAGCAGCTAAAATTAGTGAATTAGCGGATGATGATGCTGTTTTCACTTGTGATGTTGGCACACCAACTGTTTGGGCTGCACGTTATTTGAAAATGAATGGCAAACGCCGTCTGATTGGTTCATTCAACCATGGGTCTATGGCGAATGCGATGCCTCAAGCAATGGGTATTCAATCTGTTGATAAAAACCGTCAAGTTATCACAATGAGTGGTGATGGTGGGTTCTCAATGTTAATGGGTGATTTGCTATCACTTGTTCAACATAAACTGCCAGTGAAAGTGGTTATTCTCAATAATGGTGTTTTGGGCTTTGTGGCAATGGAAATGAAAGTTGCTGGCTTCTTAACCAATGGTACTGAGCTACAAAATCCTAATTTCGCTGCGTTGGCAAATGCAGCGGGCATTAAAGGGATCCGCGTTGAGAAATGTGATGACCTAGATGCTGCATTAAAAGAAGCTTTTGCTCACGATGGCCCAGTTGTTGTTGATGTGCTAACGGCAAAACAAGAGCTTGCTATGCCACCGGAAATCAAGCTAGAAGAAGCAAAAGGTTTTAGCTTATATATGCTAAAAGCCATAATGAATGGTCGTGGTGATGAAGTTGTCCAATTAGCGAAGACCAACTGGCTGCGCTAATTAACTCGCTTAACTATCAATTACATTGATAGTTTGTGATGACCGATTCAGTAGCCCTAGGATCTTGTGTGATTCTGGGGCTATTTATTTTGTTTATTAATAACCTGCCGAAGATTGGCTACGCCAGAGATGTGCTCCAACTAATGCTCGCCATGGTGAAAAATCGTCTAGCCATTTTTCAGTCTCTTTTGCTGTTGGTTGTTTTTCTAATGCAAGTAAAGTTTGCAAATTACGCCGCACAGCGACATCGCCATGTAGCGATCCATCAAGATAATTAAACCCGCGCAGTAATGCATAACTCACTGTCCAAGGTCCTATTCCTTTCAAGCTCATTAATTGCTGGGAGAATTCTTGAACATTATCGTTATCGACAGAGCTCGAAAGATCAACATGTTGGCTTGCAATTGCTTCACAAAGAGTACGAATTGCAGCAATTTTGCTCGTAGAAAGCCCCGCGAGTCTTAGGGCTTCATCATCGACAGCAGCCACTTGCTGTTCACTCGGGAAGCACCAAATGCCAGAGGAATGTTGTGTTCCGACTGCTTGAATAAAGCGCCTACGTATGGCGACCGCTGCGGTAACACTGATTTGTTGACCAATAATTGCCCAAATCAAAGCTTCAAAAGAGCTCGAAGATTGATAAATCCGCAGTCCTTGCTGGCGTTTAATTAATGGCCCAATAAGAGGATGTGCAGCGTATTGTTCTTCAAACTGCTCAACATTTTGCTGCAATCCAAGCATATGGTTACCTAATTCAATAATTCTTTGTGTCTGAAGATCTTTGTCTTGTCCATCGACATTAAGTGAAATATCCGCATTATTATTTTTAATATCAATGCAGATTTCGGCGGGTTTTCCATCCCATAACAACCCTTTACGCAGAGATTGGCCTTCAACAATTTCAGCAATACTGTGTGAATCTCTAAGATGATATGCAAAAAAAATCACCAGTGCGAAAATGTGTAGGGAGAATTAACTGAGCCGTTTCTGTAGGCATTATGCGCACCTTATCCATTGTGTTTTTGTTCTGCATCTAAAATGAGGTTTTCTCAGATGTTATCTCAATTGAAAAGACGTTAAATTGCATGTTAAGGCTAATGTATTTTTATATTGTTTTGTGATAATCATTTTTATCATAATTTAAATATGAGATAAGGCAAGGATGTGGGCGATGGCACTTCTAAAAAATAGTGCTTCATTCTCTTCATTGTTTGCGCTATTTGGATATCTTATTCTTTAGTTTCATTTAGAGTAAAAAATACATTTATTCATTAGAAATGGTTAACATCAGATTTTCTAAAAGGAGCTATTATGATTTACTGTAAAAGGGTGTATGACGCAGTATCTGAGGATGATGGTTATCGTGTATTAGTTGACCGATTATGGCCTAGAGGAATTAAAAAAACAGATTTACACTATGATGAATGGAATAAAGATGTTGCTCCCTCAAATGAACTACGCAAATGGTTTCATCAAAATACAGACCAATTTGATCAATTTGTTGGGCGTTATTACCAAGAATTACGTCATAATACGCAATCATGGATGCCTCTTGTGGAAAAATCTCGGCAAGGTAATGTGACTTTATTATATAGCGCGAAAGATACAGAACATAATCAAGCACAGGTATTAAAACGTTTTCTTGAAAGTCAGTCTTAGAAGGTAATAAAAATGGATGTGAATCAGCCTATTATGTCAGAGGCTAAAGTGGTATCCCCTGTGATTGAAAAGCCAACCCTGCAAGGAATATCAGGTTGGCTTATTTTACCCGTTATTGGGCTGTTCTACATGTTTTATCAGTTAGTAATGATGTCACTAACAGATATTCATCAAGTACAAATTGTTTGGCCATTAGCGACAAATACTGATTCTTATTTTTATGTTCCTATGTTTGAAGGTGCTTTTTATTCCTTACAAGTAGGTTATGGTGTATTAGCAGCGTTATTGATCTGGACATTAATTGCCGCTTTACTATGGCAGCGAAAAGCGAAAGTACTATTTATTGCGACAATGCTGTTATATACATTAATAGCAGTGACATCTCATTTTATATTTCCCTATCTTTTTAATATGGAGATTATCTATAGCCATATTTCTGAAGTAATAGGTGCAGTTATTTATTGTTTTATCTGGGGACCTTATTTTGGCTTTTCAGAGCGAGTAAAACAGACATTTATTCGGTAATACTCGGCTCTATTTTATTCAATAATCTTTATGATGTGAGAATTAACTCGTGAGTGATAGAGCAATGTTTAACAAATTCATCATCATGAGAAACTAGAAATAGGGTACCTTGATATTCTCTTATTAGATTCTCCAGTAATATTTTTGAATCTAAATCCAGATGATTGTCAGGTTCATCAAGTAACAAAATAGCAGGTGGTGTTGGGCTATGAGTTAAAGCTAATAATGTAACTTTTAGCTGCTCACCACCACTTAGCTGCCCTAGTAGCTGTAATGATTTATCTCCCCGAATTCGCAACATACCAAGCTGGGTTCGCCATTGCTCTACCGTAAAAGCAGGCTGATAGTTGTGCAGTGCTTCTACAACAGAAAGCTTTTTGTCGAGTAAATTGAGATGTTGATCCAAATAGCAGAAATTTTCATCAAGACGAATTTCCCCACTTTTTGCTGTCATTTTTCCTGCTAATATTTTGAGTAAGGTGGATTTTCCACTGCCGTTCCGCCCTTTAATATGCCAATGTTCACCAGTATATGCGGTAAATGAAAGCGGTTTCATATCTCCATATGGCAATTGAAGTTGTGAGGCAAAAAGGGTAATTTTTGCGCCATCAGGCTGATAATTTAAAATCATTTTTTGCGGTTTTATATGCGTTTGCTGTTTTTGTGTTTCTTGTAACTGACTCTGTAAATTATTCATTACGCGTTGATGGCGCTCAGTGACATTAGCTTGCCTTTTTTCTGCTTTATTCGCTTTCATATCTAATAATAAAAGCGATTGTGAACCACTACGGCGTACTTTTTCTCCTTGCTTTCGTCTCTGGGCTGTTTTCTGCAAAGTAGCTTGCTGATGGCGTTTTTCCTGATGGATCTGTTTATTCAGCTGTTCTGATTTTGCTTCAATTGATAGCAATTCAGCATTTTTTTGCTGCTCATACAGCGTGTAATTCCCACCATATTCAAATAAACCGTTCTCTGTCAGTTCAAAAATAGTTTGTATGTGGGCGAGTAAGCTTCGATTATGTGTGATCACCAGTGATCCGCCATGATGTTGTGCCAATTGATTGATTAACCATTGCTGACCTTCTTGATCTAAATGATTATCTGGCTCATCAAGTAATAAAAAATGATCTGGATGTAAAAAAGCACGACATAAAGCAAGGCGAGTTTGTTCTCCACCGCTAAGCTGGCAAATTGGGCTTTCAACAGTAACAGAGAGTTTTGCACTATCGAGTAAACGTTGCCATGTAGAAGGTAAATGCCATTTATCTTCTAGGAATTCAAAATCATCTATTGTTGCTTCACCTATGTTAACGCGTGTAAATGCCTCTACTAGCTTGTTGATACCTAAGGCATCAGCGATTGTATTTCCATCTAAACGAGAAAGCTGGTCAATATGCAAAAATGGTTTTACCCAATGAATATTGCCGGATGTTGGCGTTAGTTGGCCAGCAAGTAGGCGCATTAAAACGGATTTTCCTCGCCCATTGTGACCAACCAATGCATTTTGTTGACACAAAAGTGTGCTGGTTATTGGGGGAAAAAGAGCAGATTGATTAAATTCAATATTGAGTTGCGAAAAGTGACAAGCAATCGTCATAGAGACCTCCGGTTAACAGAGGGCAGACAATATGTATTATATTTCACAAAATGATATGAATGATGATTGTCTGCCAAAACAGAAAAATAAATACCTGTTAGGTATCTGAAAATATTTTCTGGCAGAACTTAAATCATCGTAATGAAATACCTATATGGTAAATGAAAGGAAGAGACGCGAATATTATAAGCATCTGAATTGGTTCATGCAACCCATATAAAAAACCGGCTAGTTATAGTCTAGCCGGTTTCGGGTACTGCCAACGAGATTTTTTACAACGATTTTTACGACTCAATTACTGCCGCAGGTTTTTCTACTTTTGTATGTTCTTCTATCCACTGTGCGATGTGTTGTTTTTCGCTATCATTCAGCCACATACCTAATTTAGTGCGACGCCAGATAGCATCATTTAATTCAGTTACCCACTCGTTTTCGACTAAATAGCGCAGTTCTGCTTCATAAACATTATGACCAAATGCTTCGCCTAGGTCGCTAAGTGAGTTTGCGCCTTCAAGGATCAATTTACTTTGGCTACCGTAAGTTCTTGCGTAACGTAAAGCGAGTCCTTCAGGCAACCAAGTGTAACGTTGACGCAGCAGGCGAGCATAACCATCGCGATCACAACCTTCAATGTCACCGCCAGGTAGCTGGCCATTTTTAGTCCATGCATCACCTGCATTTGGATAATAAGTCGATAACTTATTAACCGCAGCCTCTGCTAATTTACGGTATGTTGTTAATTTACCGCCAAAAACAGATAGCAATGGTGCTTTACCATTCTCATCATGGATATCTAAAGTATAGTCACGCGTGATTGCTTGCGGAGAATCAGATTCATCATCACAAAGTGGGCGAACACCTGAATAATCCCAGACGACATCTTTCTTGCCTAACTGTTTTTTGAAGTGGTCATTGTAGACTTTCAACAGATATTCAACTTCCTTATCGTCGATGCGGACATCTTTTGGATCGCCTTTATATTCCACATCTGTTGTACCGATAATGGAGAATTCATCCATCCACGGGATCACAAAAACAATACGGTTATCTTCATTCTGTAAGATATAAGCTTGTGATTCATCATGAGCACGAGGAACAACAATGTGGCTACCTTTGATTAAACGGATACCATAAGGCGATTTGAGTTTCAGACCATCGTCGAAGAACTCTTTAACCCATGGACCTGTTGCGTTAACTAAGCCTTTTGCTTTCCAAGTTTCTTTTTCACCTGTGCGCAGATCTTCTGCTTCAACAACCCATAGACCATCTTCACGATAAGCACGAGTGACTTTGGTACGAGTGCGAACTTCACCATGCTTACGTACAACTTCTTGAGCATTTAATACAACCAAGCGCGCATCATCTACCCAGCAGTCTGAATACTCAAACCCTTTGGTAAATTCAGGTTTTAGCACTGAGTTTGCGCCAAATTTTAATCCTTTACTGCCTGGCAGGCTGGTACGTTTTCCTAAGTGATCATAAAGGAACAAACCAATACGGATCATCCATGCTGGACGCAAATGTGGTTGATGTGGCAAACGGAAGCGCATTGGGAAAGCAATGTGCGGTGCCAATTTTAATAATACTTCGCGCTCTGCTAGTGCTTCACTAACAAGACGGAATTCATAGTGTTCAAGGTAACGTAGGCCACCATGAATGAGTTTAGAACTCGCGGATGATGTTGCACTGGCTAAGTCTTGAGCCTCAAGCAGCAATACAGATAATCCACGGCCAGCAGCGTCTGCCGCAATACCAGCGCCGTTGATTCCGCCGCCGATTACAATCAAGTCTTTAATTTCCATGCATCCCCCAAGAAATGTTCGAAACATTTTCTTTAATGTTCGTTTTCGCTCATTTGATTGTAATCAAAATTGTCTAATATGCCAACTATTAACCAATAAAAAACAACAACTGCGTGATAAAGGTAACAATTTGTTTTCAATAACCACATTTTATATAAGCTTATTATCTTAAAATGAGAGTATTGGAAGATTTACGAAGAAGAGAGAAAAAAAGAGAAACGGCGCCGTGAGCGCTTATAGATTTAAGCACATTTAAGTGAAATATGTCGAGGTATTATCGTTAAAATGGCTATTTTCATAGCCATTTAGGTGAATAATGGGGGATAGCTAGCAAAGTTCTAATTGAACTTTATGTTGGTCAATCACTTTTTGGATGCTGTCTGGTGGCTGTTTATCTGTAAATAGGTAATCAATTAGATTCATATTGCCAAGATTAACCATCGCATTGCGGCCGAATTTTGAGTGATCAGTAACTAACATGACGCAGCGGGAATTTTCGATAATGGCACGTTTAGTGCGTACTTCATGGTAATCAAACTCTAATAATGAGCCATCCATATCGATGCCGCTGATCCCAAGAATTCCGTAATCTAATCGAAACTGAGAGATAAAATCAAGCGTGGCTTCACCAACAATCCCACCATCACGAGCACGAACTTCACCGCCCGCAAGGATTAAGCGAAAATCCTCTTTTGGCATTAATAGTGTTGCGACATTCAGGTTATTCGTGACAACTCGAAGGTTTTTATGGTTAACCAAAGCATGAGCAACCGCTTCAGGTGTGGTGCCTATATCAATAAATAAGGTCGCACCATCTGGAATTTGGCTGGCCACTCGTTGCGCGATACGCGCTTTTTCATCTGACCACATGATTTTACGGTCTTGATAAGCGGTATTAACTGAGCTAGAAGGTAAAGCTGCTCCACCGTGGTGGCGCTGAATTTTATTCTGCTCAGCGAGATCATTGAGGTCACGGCGAATAGTTTGCGGGCTAACCTCGAAGTGCTCGACGAGTTCTTCAGTACTAACGTAGCCTTGAAGGCGCACGAGTTCAATGATGGCATCATGCCTCTGGGTTTGTTTCACTTTGTTAGCCTCTAATTATCAATATTCTATAACCATCACACTTCAAACTATAACGCAAATGTTGTTAATATAATCGCGTTTTAATGTTTAAAAGTATGTCGATTATCCCATATTCCCATCAATAAGCCGATAATTAACCCTGAAAGATGTGCGGCATTAGCAATGCTAGACCCTAAGATATCTAAGTAACCCAAAAATAGCCATATGACGACTAAAATCATTAATCCTCGCGGAGCACTGACCTCTTTTTCAGGTTGGCGTTCACCGGTCAGCCAAACATAGCTAATCAGTGCATAAACAACACCGGATAATCCACCAAAGTTGGATGCGCTATATAAAGATTGTCCCCAATTACAGAATAAGGCGGAGACAAGGAAAATCGTCAGTAGTTTTCCAGTGCCGAGACGCCGCTCAACTTGACTGGCTAAAAACCACCATAAAACAAGGTTAAAGACCAGTTGGGATAATGAGAATTGAACAAATGCAGGACTAAACCAGCGCCACAGTTCAAATTGTTGACCTTCCCTAGGCCAAGCTAAATAGCGTAGCACATCCAAATGTTGCGTCATGGCTAGCCACAAGTAAATACCTGTACAAATTAGCATCACAATAAGCGTTAAAGGGCCTGAACGCTCTTTTAAATTAGCGAGTGAAAAAAAGCTGCGGTATTTAAAGTTAGTATGTGTGGTGCCTGTTTGCCAACTGACAGCGGTATAACGCGGGTTGGATGGATCTTGTAAAAAGAGATCCAACTCATGGCGTACTTTTGTAATGTGTTGTTCGTCATCCAACCAAAGTTCAACTTGCTGTTGTTGGGGATTCGGACGCATTCTTAATTGGATATGTTGGCTTGCCATGTAATCAACAAAAGCTTGAGCCAATCTTGGGTTTACAAATGAAACAACATGGATCATGAATACAAATTCTCTTTAGAGAGCCGTAACGGCTTGTGGATATTCTCTCTGCCAAGCTTCGAAGCCGCCGTTGATGCTATAAACAGAGTCGAAGCCAATATTAATTAGATATTGTGCAGCACCTTGGCTGCTATGACCGTGATAACACATTACCATGATCGTTTTTTCAGAGTCAGTTTGTTCTAAAAATGTGGACAGTGTCTCATTTGTTAAATGATAAGCACCACTTGCATGCCCTGTGCGAAAACTTTGTGGATCACGTACATCGACGAGAATAGCTGAACCATCAATCCAATGTTGATATGCTTGTTCTGGTGTTAGAGTTTCAAATTGTTCCATAAAATACCCAATGTTAAAGGCTAATTGGTCGATAAAATAAGCTAGTGACAATGAATCATTTGTCGTTGTTATTACAGCGATATATCAATAAAAGATTTGATAGGTTCCATTAAAAAAGCATGTGTTCCAGCATTGGATAAAATGACTAGTTTATGGATTAAGTGTGTAGATATACCTTATTCCGCATGGCTAAGCGATAAATTGTGCTGTTTTGTTATTTCTTATCCACGATAAAATACACCCGTCATTGAAGGCGGGTGTTTCATTAATTAATTGGTGTGAATAAAAAACACATCATTTATTAGTAGAAAGAGTGCTCACCACGTTGGTGTTCAGTAAGGTCTTTCACACCATTTAGCTCACCTTCAAACATTTTCAGTAGCTCTTTCTCGATACCTTCTTTCAAGGTGACATCGACCATTGAACAACCATTACAACCACCACCAAATTGCAGAATAGCGAAGCCTTCATCCGTGATTTCCATCAAAGACACACGTCCGCCATGGCTCGCTAATTGCGGGTTAATTTGTGATTGAAGCACATATTCCACGCGCTCAATCAGCGGTGCGTCATCTGAGACTTTACACATTTTGGCGTTAGGTGCTTTTAGCGTTAACTGCGAACCTAATTGGTCTGTAACAAAATCAATTTCTGCATCTTCTAAGAATGGTGCACTGATTTCATCAACATAGGCAGACAAAAGGTCAAATTTCAATTCTTGGTCTGTAGCTTCAACGGCATCTGGTGGGCAGTAAGAAACACCGCACTCAGCAGAAGGTGTGCCTGGGTTAATCACGAATACGCGAATTTGAGTTCCCGGCTCTTGGCTTTCTAATAACTTAGCAAAGTGGGTCTGTGCTGCTTCTGTAATATTAATCATAATGTATACCCGATAAATCTGCTCAATAAATGTGCTCAATAATAGTTGAGTGCTTCTGTTGGTTATAATACGCTCATTTACCCTATTCCTACAAGGTGCGACATACTGACCAAGCCTGTATCGCTTGTGCTCCCGCACAAATCAGCAATTGTGAAGCGGCTTGCATTGTCGCGCCAGTTGTTATGACGTCATCTAAAATAGCAATGCGTCGTCCCGTTTCTATAGGTGAGGTGAGCGTAAATGCACCCTTTAAGTTGCTGTAACGATATTTACGTTTTAATGTTATCTGTGCCAGTGTATCACGAGTACGCACTAATGAATTTCGTGAATAGGTGATATTTAGCCATCGCGATAAATATTCTGCGATAAAAGCGATATGATCAAATCCGCGAAACCATAGGCGTTTAGGGTGAAGCGGGATTGTGACTATCATATCGGGTTTGTTCCAAAAATTTTGTCGATAGCCATTAAGCCAGTGTAGAGCAAAAATTCGTGCAAGTGTGAAAGCTAATTGCGGCAAAGGATAGAATTTATAATGATGAATAAGTTTGCGCAGAGGTGCTTGATAAGGCGTGACGGCAATCAGTTGCTGCCAAGCGGGTGGATGTTGTAAACAACGGCCACATTCCATCGTTGGTATTTGCACGGGTAAAGCACAGCGTGAACAACACATCGGCATGGGCGGTAAGCTTTTTAAACAAAAAGAGCAAATTCCCTGATGGATGAGTTTTAGTGGCTGGTGACATAGCCAGCAGGCACCTTGCATTATAATCATAGAGATATTCCTAGAAAAAAGAGAGTGTAGCCATGACACAGTTGTATTGGGAGACCATTGGTGAAGGGAAGCAAGATCTTGTGTTATTACACGGATGGGGATTGAATGCAGAAGTCTGGCGCTCAATTATTTCACGACTCACTTCGCAATTTCGCTTACATTTAGTTGATTTGCCGGGTTATGGGCGTAGCCAAAATTATGCTGCAATGGATGTGCAAACTATGGCTGATTTGGTATGGCAGCAAGCACCAAAGAAGGCTATTTGGCTAGGTTGGTCATTAGGTGGATTAGTGGCGAGTCGGATTGCTCTTGACCATCCTTTGGAAGTCAAAGGTTTAATAACTGTTGCATCATCACCGTGTTTTCAAGCAAGCGAAAATGGTTGGCCGGGTATTAAAGCTGAAGTGTTATTAGGATTTGAGCATCATTTGGCTACAGATTTTCAACGTACAGTCGAACGTTTTTTAGCATTGCAAACATTAGGGACCCATAGTGCTCGTAATGATGCCAAATTGTTGAAATCCGTTGTGTTAGATCAGCCAATTCCAACGGTTGAGGTTCTTAATGCTGGGCTTGAAATATTACGGGTAACGGATTTACGCGATGAATTAAAGAATAGCACGTTGCCATTTTTGCGGATCTACGGATATTTAGATGGTTTGGTCCCGCGTAAGGTCGCCACATTGCTTGATAATTTATATCCTAATTCACCATCTGTATTGATGCGTCATAGTGCTCATGCGCCTTTCATTTCCCATCCAGATGAATTCTGTGAATATATTTTAGATTTTTGGGCGCGAATTGAAGAATAGAATGAAAAAGGTAAACTGATTTTGGTAAACACGCCTTGGAGTGATTATGCGCTTTGATATGATTGACTTGCGCTTATTTGTAAACACTTATAAAGCTGGCAGTATCACGGCTGGAGCACAATTATCACATTTGAGCCTGCAATCGGCGAGTGAGCGCATCCGTGGCATGGAAAATGAGCTTGGCGTTTTATTATTAACGCGCTCCTCATCTGGAATAAAGCTAACTAATGCCGGTTTGACGTTATTAAATCATGCCAATAAGGTATTGTTACAAATCGAATATATGAGTAGTGAGTTGCGCCAATATAGCCAAGGCTTAAAAGGCTATATTGATTTGTTGTGTAATTCGTCAGCACAAGCCAGTTTTTTACCTGAAAAATTAAGCAAATATCTGCATAATCATCCTAATATTAGTGTCGCAATTCGCGAAATGCCGAGTGAAAAAATTATCAATTATATTCATAATCAAATGGCTAATTTAGGTATTGTGACCGACCCATCCTCATTGCATGGGCTTGAATTTAAAACATTATGTAATGACCATTTAGTTATTTTCGCACCATTATCCGGTGAATTAACTGAGCAAGTTACGTTATCATTCAATGAAATTATTCATTATAATTTTATCGGGTTATCTCAAGGAAATGCATTACAAGATTATATTGATAGTTATGCGCAGAATTTAGGGACTTGCCTAAATTATCGAATGCGTTTGGCGACTATGGATACGGTTATGCAATTAGTTAGCAGTGGATTAGGTTATGCCATCTTACCAAAACAAGTTGTATTAAAATTTATAGGGATCTATCCAGGTAATTTCATTGACCTATCAGATGAATGGGCAAAACGAAAACTCTATATTTGCGCTCGTAGCTTCGATGAATTACCTGCTTATATGGACGAATTTGTTAATTTTTTACTGGAATAACCTATTTTTATTTAAATAACATAGAAGAACCTAAACCAATTAATCCTAAAAAAAAGCAGCACCTAAATATTTTTTCACTTATCAAGTTTCGACAATATTGGCCAACATACATGCCAACAATAGCGGGAATAAGCGCGATTGTTGATAAATAATAATTAATTGGTTCGCTTTTATCATCCAATGTTAATTGCGTGGCAAGTGCAACCGTTGATACTGTAAATGCCAACCCTAGAGTTTGGACTAATTCATTTTTATTAAGATTAAGGGATTGCAAATAAGGTACCGCTGGGATGACAAAAACACCCGTTGCTGCGGTAATAGCGCCTGTAATGTAGCCAATTAACGGGGATAACCATTTCTCTTGTTTACTAGATATTAGCGATTTAGGGAAAAACATGGCAACTAAGCCATAGATTATCAAGACCATTCCAAGCGCAGGAAATACCCAGACAGAGGTTGAGCTAAGACTTGGCAGTGGACTAAAAATAGTGCCTGCAAAAATAGCGATAATAAATAAGTAGAATCGTTTAATTAAATATAAAAACTTTCCGCCAATAATTAATTGCCACAAATTAGTGACTAAAGATGGAATGATAAGAAGGCTAGCCGCAATAGCGGGTGGCATGATAATTGTTAATAAACCCATTGATAGGGTTGGTAATCCTAATCCAATAACGCCTTTTACAAAACCAGCAAAGAAAAATATTAATAAAATTAAGCTCATATATTCTCTATTCTCAAAATAATAAATGATGATGAATAGAATAATTAATAAAACACTAACGGCCTATGCGGATTATTTTTAGGTACCCTACGGAAAAGACAGAGCCCCAGACTTTTAATGTGACAAATTTATCTTTAATCTCATTCAATGGCAGATTGCGATAAATTCAAGCTAGATGTTTAAGTTTATAAACATGATGCGAACAATCAGTACTTTCAGGGCAACCTTTGCAACTCGTGCCTGTTAAACAGGCACTCATATCAACTTCTTCTAGTTTTCCCATTGCTATTAATTTTTCAACCATTGCTTGCATTAGAGGTTTTGGGGTGTTGAGTTGCTCACTGAGTAATTCAAGGTCAGTTTGCCCATATAGCGCAATTAAATCTCTAATTTGTAACAAACTGACCATGATTGCCTCCTAGTGACAAGCTTTGCCAGAACAACCAGAACATTGCTCAGCAGTTGATGCTTTTAAGTTGAGGGTGATCCGGCTACGTGCACGACGCAAGAGCGTAAAGAGCACAAGATTAAAGAGCACCACAGCAGCAATAATGATAAAGCTACTTTGTGGATGTTCACTGAACGTTGCAATTTGATAAAACAGTGCAGAAAGACTGTAAGCAACATTTAATCCCCACAAAATAGAGAAGCTCATCCAGCCTTTATTAGTTTCACGTGCGATTGCACCCATAACCGAAACGCAAGGTACATAGAGCAGAACAAAGATCAGATAACTATACGCGGCAATACCGGAACCAAATTTACTGGCCATTGTTCCCATTGAACCTGATTCCATTTCACCATCCCCTTTGCTGGCTTCGATTGGATTCGATAACGCGCTTAAGGTTAAGGTCTCTTTCAGACTATCCCAAGTTTCTGAGACGGCATCTTCTATTTCATCAAGTAAGTTAAATGATTCTGCATCAAATGGTTCGTTAGTAATGCTTTCTGCGGTGTAAAGTGTATTCAATGTACCAACAACCACCTCTTTTGCCATTGCACCCGTAATTAACCCAACAGTTGCTTGCCAATTATCGGCATGTACACCAATAGGTTGCAGCACAGGCGTAATAACTTTACTGACAGAAGCTAATGCGGAATCATTGATAGTATCGACAGGTTGACCTGACAGAGAGAAACTATTTAAGGCGCCGATAAACATACTGGCGACAACAATGACTTTCCCTGCGCGGATCACGAAACCTTTCAAACGCTGCCAAGTTTGGATCAGCAATGTTTTGATGTGTGGTACATGGTAAACAGGAAGTTCCATCACGAATGGTGATGCTTCACCTCTCATCAAAGTATGTTTGAGAAGCAGTCCTGTTAAGATTGCGACGGCAATCCCTAAAATATAGAGAGAGAAGACAATGCTAGCACCGCTCTTGCCGAAAAAGGCTGCGGCAAAGACGGCAAAAATAGCTAATCTTGCACCACAAGACATAAAAGGCGCCATAAGAACTGTAATCAGCCGTTCACGCGGAGCATCAAGTGTACGAGCCCCCATAATTGAAGGTACGTTACAACCAAAGCCTACAATTAATGGAACGAAGGATTTTCCCGGCAAACCAAGCGCTTGCATCAGCCTATCCATGACAAATGCGGCTCTGGCCATATAACCTGAATCTTCTAAGATGGATAAAAATAGATACATCATCCCAATTTGTGGCACAAGTGGTAGCACCGTATTGATACCACCCCCGATCCCTTGAGCAAGGAAAATAGTGAGCCAGTCTGGGAAATTAAAATGTGCACCAATCCATTGAATACCATGGATAAAAATAGCTTCTGATGTTCCTTCAAAGAAGGGTTGTAATGCACCACCGATATTAATTGCCAAGACAAACATCAAATACATGACAAATAAAAAGATGGGAACACCTAGCCAGCGATTAAGAATAATTTTATCAAGGGATTGTGTGAGTTTATTTGGCTGAGCATGGCTTTTATTCAGAGCAATATTGCATATTGTGGCGATAGATTGATAGCGGGCATCAGCAATTAATAATTCGGGTTCTTCGTGTAAGGTGTTTTCTAAATTTTGTTGAATTTGTTGTAACTGCTGCTCGCTAATGTTTGCTCGCTGGCGGCTATAAATATCACCTTCAAGGATTTGCAAAGCTAACCAGCGGCGTTGTTGTTGGCTAAATTGCTGTTGTGATATTTGCGCTGATAAAGCGTCAACTTCTTCTAACAGGGCTTTAGGGTAATTAACTAATGCTTGTCGACTATTTTGTGCATGGCAATCTATTGCTTGTTTGAGTTTATCAATTCCTGAGCCACGAGTAGAAACTAATGGAATGACAGGACAACCAAGTTGTTGCTGTAGTTTATCAATGTCAATATCAATATGTTGGCCTTGTGCAATATCTAACATGTTTAATGCCACGATACACGGAATACCCAACTCTATTAATTGCAATGTTAAATAAAGATTTCGCTCTAAATTCGCAGCATCAACGACATTAATTAGCATGTCAGCTTCACCACTTAAGATGAAATAGCAAGCAATTTGCTCATCTAAAGAAGTTTGCTCAGAAATAGTGGTAAGAGAATAAGTTCCCGGTAGGTCAACAAGTTCAATATTATGTTCTGCTGTGTTAAAACGGCCGACTTTTTTTTCTACAGTTACCCCGGCCCAGTTACCCACGCGTTGGCGTGAGCCGGTTAGCTGATTAAATAATGTCGTCTTACCCGCGTTTGGGTTACCAATGAGCCCGATAGTTAGTGGTTTCATAATGTGTGCCAATGTTAAAAATAAAAAACGGGTCTTGCTGCCTGTTTAATATGAGAAAGAGAATGGAATGCCAGCTGTGTATGGCATTAAACAGGCATAGCTTCATCAAGGTTGAGTAAGGCTAAATCCTTTTTACGTAAAACTAAGCTAACTTGATGAGTTTCAATCTGAATTGGATCACCTAATGGTGCAAAACGGACAATTTTAAAAACAGATCCCGGTAATAAACCAAGAGAGAGGAGTTTTTGTCGGTATGCAGGACTTATCTTTGGTGAGAAGCCAACTATTTTATAACTGTGTTGCGGAAGTAATGACATATCGCCTTCCATTAATCAATTGAGTGGTGAAGTTGTAATTATCATGGAGAAGTTTTAGTGAGTGCTTGCAAAAAACGCTGCTAATACGAACTCGAAACAAATCATAATTAATAATAGGAATCATAATCATCAGCTATTGATACTATTTAGCCGCTTTTCTTGGTAAATTGAATTGATATGGATCAACCAAGTACAGTATTCATACTTGGTCAGAATAAGAAATATTGAATGGTAGGCTTTTTGATACTTGGGCAAAGAACGACCCCGTCATCATAATGGCGCTGATGACGAGGCGTAATGATTAACGTTTTTTACCAAATGCGGCAGCGAGTGCATCGCCCATAGCACTGTTACTTGCTGGAGAGCTATTTTTACGCGATGTATCACGTGATGCCGTTTGTGGTTTGCGTTGATTTTTTTCTGGTGATTGGGCTGAGCGACGTGTTGAACTATTCGCATCACCCGGTTGTTCGTCAAGACGCATGGTTAACGCAATGCGCTTACGGGCAATATCGACATCAAGCACTTTGACTTTGACAATATCGCCAGCTTTCACCACTTTATGTGGATCATCAACATAACTATTTGAAAGTGATGAAATATGGACCAGTCCATCTTGGTGAACACCAATATCCACGAAAGCACCAAAGTTAGTCACGTTAGTGACAGCACCTTCTAACACCATGCCCGGTGTCAAATCATTCATTGTCTCAATGCCTTCAGCAAAGGTCGCTGTTTTAAACTCAGGACGCGGATCTCGACCTGGTTTTTCGAGTTCCTTAATAATATCGGTGACGGTTGGAACACCAAATTGTTCCGTTGTGAAATCGCGTGGGCTAAGTCCATTCAATGCTTGAGAATTACCCATAATATCTTTGAGTGGTTGACGAACGACATCAAGAATTTTTTCCACAACAGGATAAGCTTCAGGGTGAACAGTCGAAGCATCTAACGGGTTATCGCCATTGGTAATGCGTAAGAATCCTGCGCATTGTTCAAATGCTTTAGGGCCAAGACGAGTTACTTTTAATAGCTGTTTTCTATTGGCAAAACGCCCATTTTCATCACGCCAATTTATGATGTTTTGAGCAATCATTTTGCTTAAACCAGCAACTCGCGTGAGCAATGGAACTGACGCAGTATTTAAATCCACACCAACAGAGTTCACACAATCTTCTACGACAGCATCGAGCTTACGGGCAAGTTGAGTTTGACTTACATCATGCTGGTATTGGCCAACCCCGATTGATTTTGGATCAATTTTAACTAATTCAGCTAAAGGATCTTGCAAGCGGCGGGCGATTGAAACAGCACCACGAATCGACACATCGAGATCTGGGAATTCTTGTGCAGCTAATTCGGAAGCTGAGTAGACGGAAGCACCAGCTTCACTGACAATCACTTTTTGTGCCGTCACATCAGGATACTGTTTTTGTACTTCAGCAAAAAAGCGTTCTGTTTCGCGTGATGCGGTACCATTGCCGATAGCAACGAGTTCAACATGATGTTTTTGGCATAATGCTGCGACGATTGCTGCCGCTTTAGCCGCTTGGCCTGTATGTGGATAGATTGTGTCCGTTGCAATGACTTTACCGGTTGCATCAACAACCGCGACTTTGACACCAGTACGTAAACCTGGATCAAGCCCCATTGTTGCACGCATTCCTGCGGGAGCCGCCATCAATAAATCATGTAAGTTACGAGCAAAAACATTAATTGCTTCTTCTTCTGCTTTTTCGCGCAACAAACTCATGATTTCTGTTTCTAGGTGTAATAATACTTTTACACGCCATGTCCAGCTGATAACGGCTTTACGCCATTGATCTGCTGGCGCGTTATTTAAGCGAATATCTAAATGACGCGTGATGATCTCTTCGCAATAGCTCTCTTTAGGTGGTTCATCAAATTGTGGGTCACAATTAAGAGATAATTGTAAAATACCTTCATTACGACCACGGAACATCGCCAGTGCACGATGGGAAGGCACTTGTGAAACTGGTTCTTGATGCTCAAAATAGTCGCTAAATTTAGCACCTTCCGCTTGTTTACCATCAATAACTTTAGAGACTAAATGAGCATTTTTCGATAAATAGTCGCGAACTTTCGCAAGTAGGGCAGCATCTTCGGCGAAACGCTCCATTAGAATATAACGAGCACCATCAAGGGCAGCTTTGCTGTCTGCTACGCCATTTTCTGCATTCACAAAAGATAATGCTAATTCATCTGGTGATTGATTAGGGTTAGCCCATAAAGAATCTGCTAATGGTTCCAACCCAGCTTCAATAGCAATTTGTCCACGAGTACGGCGTTTGGGTTTAAAAGGGAGATAGAGATCTTCAAGTTCAGTTTTATTGAGGGTATTTTGGATTGCAGCGGCAAGTTCAGGTGTTAATTTTTCTTGTTCTTCAATAGATTTGAGAATAGTTTGCTTACGATCATTTAATTCTCTTAAATAACTCAAACGGCTCTCTAGCTGACGTAATTGAGTATCATCTAACCCGCCAGTGACCTCTTTACGGTAACGGGCAATAAACGGAACTGTACTTCCTTCATCTAGTAATGTGATAGCAGAAAGTACCTGCTTTGGTTGTGTTTGCAGCTCCGCTGCGATTATCTGACTTAACGTTTCATTCATGTCGCTTTTTTATACCTACTAAAAGAACAGTTAATAATTAATGTCACAGTTATACTTGTTGAAGAACAGAATTTCCAGACTCAATTAGGGATGTTGAAGCCTTGGGGCAATTTTATTGATCTTAAATATTAAAATTGCTCGTAAATTCACCATTTAGAAGAGCGAATCATCATATTTCCGGTTAAAAAACAATCAAACAAATTTCGTAATGAAAAATAAGTATGTTCAATATTAAATAGTAATAATAATTTATTTATTATTATATTGGCGTGTATTTAATCTTAAATTTAGTGATAAATATTACATTTTTATAAAATACCATGATGGCGATGAGTGAAAAAAACAGTATTCACTTCTTTTTTGACATATTAAATGGGTGACTAGGGGTATATTTACATTAGAATTTGGTATTAAAATAATAGAATATAAGTAGACTTTACCTGAATAATGGATTCATTTTATATATAATCTGGCGTTTTTTAGATAATTCAACTGCTGTTAGTGAGATAGGTAAGATATGTCTGCTAACTGGATCATTTAATATTAATGTTCTTTAGTCATTGTTTAGCTTATTGATTACATGCAACTTAGATTATTTAGAGTATAGTAATCAAAAGCGATAAACTTGGTCTTTATTTACCCTATTTTGAATATTATGAATAAAAGTCTTTTAATTACGCGCGAAGGCTGGGATGCATTAGATAAAGAACTAAAATATCTTTGGAAAGAAGAGCGCCCTCGGGTGACTCAATCTGTATCCGAGGCAGCAGCGCAAGGCGATCGTTCAGAAAATGCTGAATATATTTATGGTAAAAAACGGTTGAGGGAAATTGATCGCCGTATTCGTTTTTTATCTAAAAGATTAGATCAGCTAAGAATAATTGAACCCGATCCGCGCCAAGAAGGTCGCGTTTTTTTTGGCGCTTGGGTTAAGTTGGAAGATGATAATGAAAATATCAGAATATTCCGACTCGTCGGCGCAGATGAATTTGATCCGGCTAAAAATTGGATTTCAATTGATTCACCGGTTGCTCGGGCATTGATAGGTAAACAAGTTGATGATGAGGTAGCCGTTAATACGCCAGGTGGAGTCGTTAATTATTGTATCTTAGAGATAGATTACAAACGAATAAACATTTAGCGCGTAAAATTTATTCATTAAGTTTCAAGTTGATGATAAATTAGGGCATTAATTATTTATATTATATTTATTCTAAATTAAAAGAATAATTCGATAGATTGCACATATTGAGGGCTACAAAATGCAAGAAAGTTATAAGGTTCTTGTCGTCGATGATGATATGCGCTTGCGTGCTTTATTAGAACGCTACCTCACAGAGCAAGGATTTCAGGTACGTAGTGCTGCTAATGCTGAGCAAATGGATAGAATTCTAACACGTGAATCAATTCATTTGATCGTTTTAGATTTGATGTTACCAGGTGAAGATGGTTTGTCGATTTGCCGTCGTTTACGCAGCCAAAATAATCCGATTCCAATTATTATGGTCACGGCGAAAGGCGAAGAGGTTGATCGTATTGTTGGTTTAGAAATTGGTGCTGATGATTATATTCCTAAGCCATTTAATCCGCGTGAATTACTGGCGCGTATTCGTGCAGTATTGCGTCGTCAAGCAAATGAATTGCCTGGTGCTCCTTCTCAGGATGACGCGGTTATCACATTTGGTAAATTTAAACTTAATCTTGGTACGCGAGAAATGTTCCAAGGTGAAGAAAATATGCCTTTAACCAGTGGTGAATTTGCTGTACTGAAGGTGTTAGTTTCACACCCAAGAGAGCCATTATCTCGTGATAAGCTGATGAGCTTAGCAAGAGGTCGTGAATACAGCGCGATGGAACGTTCGATTGACGTACAAATTTCGCGTTTGCGCCGCATGGTTGAAGAAGATCCCGCTCATCCTCGCTATATCCAGACAGTTTGGGGATTGGGCTATGTATTTGTGCCGGATGGTAGCAAAGCATGAAGCGACTGAGGTTCTCTCGCCGTAGTTCGTTTTCTCGCTCGTTGTTTTTGTTCGTTGCGTTACTTTTTGCCAGCTTAGTCACCAGTTATATGGTGGTTTTGAACTTTGTGGTTATGCCAAGTTTGCAGCAATTTAACAAAGTACTGGCTTATGAAGTCCGAACATTAATGACAGAGAATATGGTGCTGCAAGATGGAACCACAGTGCGTGTTTCACCTGCTTTACGAAAAAAGATATATAACGAGTTAGGGATTACTTTTTATGCTCAATCAGCCGCAATGAAAGAAGGGCTAAATTGGGCAAAAGAGTATGATTTTCTCAGTGAAAATATGTCGGAATATATTGGTGGTGAAGCTCAAGTCCGTCTTGAACTTGGGCGAGATTATCCAATTTTATGGTTAACTTCTTATCTAGCCCCCGATATTTGGGTGCGAGTTCCTCTGACTGAAATCGGTCAAAACCAATTTTCATTAGTTTTTCGCTACACGTTAGGCATTTTTCTCGCCATTTTTGCCGGTGTTTGGCTTTATATTCGTTATCAAAATAAGCCGTTACTTGAACTTGAGTATCATGCCAGTCAGGTTGAGAAAGGGGTGATATTACCTGCAATGCAAGAAAAAGGCGCCACAGAAGTTAGAGCCGCAATTCGCTCTTTTAACCATATGGCCGCGGGAATTAAAACGCTCGAAAATGACCGAACTATTTTGATGGCAGGGGTAAGTCATGACTTACGCACTCCATTGACACGGATCCGTTTGGCAACGGAAATGATGGGGCCAGAAGATGGCTATCTTGCTGAATCTATCAATAAAGATATCGAAGAGTGCGACGCCATTATTGGTCAATTTATGGACTACCTAAAAACAGGTCAAGAGATGAACATGGAGTTCTGCGACCTAAATGCCATCTTGACTGAAGTTGTGACAGCAGAAACTAATGTTGCCGGTGAGATAGAAACGGATTTCGAGCCAAGCAATATGATTGTGAATGCGAACTCTTTAGCCATCAAACGCGCTATCACCAATATGATTGTGAATGCCTATCGTTATGGTAATGGCTGGATAAAAGTCAGTAGTGGTAAAAGTGAGGAATCAGTTTGGTTCCAAGTCGAAGATGATGGTGCAGGTATCAAGGAAGAAGATATTCAACGGCTATTCCAACCTTTTGTACAAGGTGAAAAAGCGCGAAGCAATACAGGTACTGGCCTTGGTTTAGCGATTATCCGACGGATTGTAGATGCTCACGAAGGTAGCATTGAAATCCATAAAAGCGAACGTGGCGGCTTTGCCATACGCGCACTCCTACCACTAAAAGAAAAAGAAGAATAAACCGCATTCTTCAATGATCCGTGCCACACAGTAATTGTTATATGACAATTTGTCATTTTTATTGCAATTGACCTTTTGTGGTTTCAAAAAAGTTTATCTTTTGATTTTATTATTATTTTTATTTTTCTCTTCTGTTTTTTACGCCAAAATGACTTATCAAATAAGCAATTGTCATAAAACTGTCATAAAAAAGACATATTGACGTCATCAAACTGTCCTATTTTTCCTCTCGTGACTTTCACCAATAATTTACACTTAGTTGTTTCTATACATCCCCGGAGGGATTATGAAAATGATGCGTACAACCTTAGCTAGCGTAATGGCAGCAACTCTTTCAATGACTGCGATGTCCTCTTTTGCTGCCACAAGCTTAACAGGTGCTGGAGCAACATTTCCTGCGCCTGTTTATGCTAAGTGGGCGGACTCTTATCAGAAAGAAACAGGTAACAAAGTAAACTATCAGGGAATTGGTTCTTCTGGTGGTGTTAAGCAAATTAATGCAAAAACTGTTGATTTTGGTGCGTCAGATGCGCCATTAGCAGATGAAAAATTAAATGCAGACGGCCTATTTCAATTTCCAACGGTTATCGGTGGTGTTGTTCTCGCTGTTAATGTAAAAGGCATTGAATCAGGTCAGCTGACTTTGGATGGAACAACATTAGGTGATATCTATCTGGGTAAAATCACTAAATGGAATGATCCTGCAATTGCTAAATTAAACCCAGATGTTAGTTTGCCAGATCAAGCTATCGCGGTTGTAAGACGTTCTGATGGTTCAGGTACAACTTTCGTCTTTACTAGCTACCTTGCTAAAGTTAGTTCAAGTTGGAAAAACGATATCGGTACGGGTTCAACAGTTAACTGGCCGAAAAATAGCTTAGGTGGTAAAGGTAACGATGGCGTTGCAGCCTTTGTTCAACGTTTACCTGGCTCTATCGGTTATGTTGAATACGCTTATGCAAAACAGAATAATCTTGCTTATACTAAGCTAATTTCTGCTGATGGAAAGGCGGTTTCTCCAACAGGTGAAAGCTTCAGTGCAGCAGCCAAGAAAGTAGATTGGTCTAAATCATTCGCTCAAGATTTGACTAACCGTGATGGCGAAAATGCATGGCCAATTACTTCTACAACATTCATTTTGGTTCATAAGAAGCAAGAGAATGCCGAGAAAGGTAAAGCAGTACTCGATTTCTTCAACTGGGCTTACGAGAAAGGCGGTCAACAAGCAGAAGCTTTGGATTACGCAATTCTGCCTGAAGAAGTTGTGACAGCTGTTCGTGCAGCATGGAAAACAGAAGTGAAAGATAGCCAAGGTAAACCACTATTCTAAGAGTCGTTAATCTAGGTTGGTAATAAAAGGCGGGTATTGAGGACTAATATCCGCCTTTTAGTGTAGTTATTCAATCCTACTGTAAAGTGGGGATAGAGTGAGAAAAGCGCATGGCCGAAAAAACAACGGCATTTAAAGCACCGAGCAAATCAGGCGATGTGATATTTGGGGCGCTCGTGAAAATCGCCGCGCTAATTACATTGTTAATGCTAGGCGGCATTATTATTTCTCTTATTTTTGCATCGTGGCCGAGCATGCAAAAATTTGGGTTTTCGTTTTTGTGGACTAAAGAGTGGGATGCACCAGCGGAAGAATTCGGTGCTTTAGTACCTATTTATGGCACCATTGTTACCTCAATTATTGCACTTATTATTGCAGTGCCGGTAAGTTTTGGTATTGCACTTTTCCTAACTGAATTAGCACCTAATTGGCTAAAACGCCCATTAGGTATTGCCATTGAGTTACTCGCCGCTATTCCAAGTATTGTTTATGGTATGTGGGGGCTTTTTGTCTTTGCACCATTATTTGCTGAATACTTCCAAGAACCTGTCGGCAATGTGATGTCGAGTATTCCTATTGTTGGAGAGCTATTCTCTGGCCCTGCCTTTGGGATAGGTATTCTTGCTGCGGGTATTATTCTTGCCATTATGATCATCCCTTATATCGCTTCTGTAATGCGTGATGTGTTTGAACAAACGCCTGTGATGATGAAAGAGTCCGCATATGGTATTGGTTGTACCACATGGGAAGTGATTTGGAACATCGTATTGCCTTATACCCGCAATGGGGTCATTGGTGGTGTGATGTTAGGGCTAGGACGCGCGCTGGGTGAAACAATGGCAGTGACTTTCGTGATTGGTAATACATATCAACTTGATAGCATCTCATTATTTATGCCGGGTAATAGTATTACTTCTGCACTCGCGAATGAATTTGCGGAAGCAGAAAGTGGCTTACATACTGCCGCACTCATGGAGCTTGGATTGATTCTGTTTGTTATCACTTTCATTGTTCTCGCAATATCTAAGTTGATGGTGATGCGTTTAGCGAAGAGTGAGGGACGTTAATATGTCTACATCTCAGCCAGTTATTACCAGTGAGAAAGAGCGTATTCGTCGTCAAACATGGCGTCGTCAAGTTAACCGCATGGCACTGTTTATTTCCATGCTAACGATGGTGTTTGGTTTATTTTGGTTGGTTTGGATCCTGTTCTCTACAGTCACGAAAGGCATTGATGGAATGTCTCTGAATCTATTTACAGAGATGACGCCTCCGCCTAATACTGAAGGTGGCGGTTTAGCCAATGCAATTGTGGGAAGTGGATTATTAATCTTATGGGCAACCGTAATAGGAACGCCACTTGGTATTCTAGCGGGGATCTATTTAGCTGAATATGGACGTAAATCTTGGTTAGCCTCTGTAACACGTTTTATTAATGACATCTTATTGTCTGCTCCTTCCATTGTTGTTGGATTATTTGTGTATACCATTGTGGTTGCTCAGGTACAGCACTTCTCTGGTTGGGCGGGTGTTATCGCGTTAGCATTATTGCAAATTCCTATTGTTATCCGCACAACAGAAAATATGTTAAAGCTGGTGCCAGATAGCTTACGCGAAGCGGCTTACGCGCTAGGAACACCAAAATGGAAGATGATTTTATCTATTACACTTAAAGCATCTGTATCTGGAATTATTACAGGTATCTTGTTGGCAATTGCGCGTATAGCGGGCGAAACCGCACCATTACTGTTCACATCATTGTCGAATCAGTTCTGGAGCACAGATATGAGTGAGCCAATTGCTAACTTACCTGTCACTATCTTTAAGTTTGCGATGAGTCCGTTCTCTGAATGGCAACAACTAGCATGGGCAGGGGTTCTCTTAATTACCTTATGTGTCCTGTTAATCAATATTATCGCCCGAGTTGTGTTTGCTCAGAAAAAACACTAATTCCAGATTAAAAAAGATTTATAGAGAGAAGTTGCCATGAACAATGCAAATCAGATTGCAAACAGTAAAATTCAAGTACGTGACCTTAACTTTTATTACGGAAAATTCCATGCATTAAAAAATATCTCATTGGATATTGAAAAAAATAAAGTCACAGCATTTATCGGTCCGTCAGGCTGCGGAAAATCAACGTTATTACGTACATTTAATAAAATGTACGAGCTTTATGGCGAGCAGCGCGCGGAAGGAGAAATTTTACTCGATGGCCAAAATATCCTAACAGATAAACAGGATATTGCGTTATTGAGAGCTAAGGTGGGTATGGTGTTCCAAAAACCTACACCATTCCCAATGTCTATTTATGACAATATTGCATTCGGTGTCCGTTTATTTGAAAAGCTTTCTCGTGTTGATATGGACGAGCGTGTGCAGTGGGCTTTGACAAAAGCGGCATTATGGAATGAAACCAAGGATAAGCTGCATCAAAGTGGTTACAGTCTATCTGGGGGGCAGCAACAGCGCTTATGTATTGCTCGTGGTATTGCTATTCGTCCGGATGTTTTACTGCTTGATGAACCTTGTTCTGCACTTGACCCTATTTCTACAGGTCGTATTGAAGAGCTTATCAGTGAATTAAAATCAGAATATACCGTGGTGATTGTTACCCATAATATGCAGCAGGCAGCTCGCTGTTCTGACCACACTGCGTTTATGTATTTAGGTGAACTGATTGAATTTAATGAAACAGACAGAATGTTCACCACGCCAGCGATGAAACAAACTGAAGATTATATTACTGGTCGTTACGGTTGATATGGAGCCGACAATGGATACGCTGAATCACAATAAACATATTTCTGGACAGTTCAATGCTGAATTGGAACATATCCATACGGAGTTGATGACAATGGGTGGGCTGGTTGAAGAGCAGCTTACTAAGGCCATCACTGCCATGCACAATCAGGATGAGGCACTTGCACGCGAAGTTATTGAAAACGACCATAAAGTTAATATGATGGAAGTTTCTATTGATGAAGAGTGTGTGAAAATCATTGCTAAGCGCCAGCCCACTGCGAGTGATTTACGTTTAATTATGGCAATTTCTAAAACCATTGCTGAACTTGAACGTATTGGTGATGTGGCGGATAAAATTTGCCAAACGGCATTAGAAAAATTCTCTCAGCAACACCAACCATTATTGGTGAGTCTAGAATCATTAGGGCGCCATACTGTACAAATGCTGCATGATGTTTTGGATGCATTTGCGCGAATGGATTTAGAAGAAGCGATTCGTATCTATCGTGAAGATGAGAAAGTTGACCAAGAGTATGAAGGCATTGTACGTCAACTGATGACTTATATGATGGAAGACCCAAGAACGATCCCGAGTGTGTTAACGGCACTATTTTGCGCTCGTTCGATTGAGCGAATTGGTGATCGTTGCCAGAACATTTGTGAATTTATTTTCTACTATGTCAAAGGTCAAGATTTCCGCCATGTTGGAGGTGACCAGCTAGAGAAAATACTCACGAAAAAAGAGAGCGAAGAATAACTTTATCATTTCTTATTTTTCCTTTTTTATCAAATAGAAGAAGTTCTAGTTACTGTTCCTTGTGACTAGAACTTTGTTTATGAATTATTCATTTCACAACTATTTTTATTCCTATAAATAATCGATGTATTTGTTAACTTTTCATTAATCGGAACTCTATTTGCATTTTTATGACTTTCGCAAATGTTTTTGGTGGTGGACCTGATGAACGTGCTTGTCGTGCAGCGGTTAGTGCCGAGTTATCTAATGATGTATTTCCAGAACTTTTAACAACTTGCGCATCAATAATATTTCCTTGGTTATCAATGATAATTTCAACACCAACACGGCCTGAAACTCTTCGTTGTCGAGCTTGACGGGGGTATTTTTTGTTTCGTTCAATTTCGGCACGTACTTTGGCTAAATAGATTTGATTTTCTCCATTTACATTTTTACCTGCCATAATTTCGGAAGTATCACCTTTAGGCCCACTATCCACTGAAGCAGCTTGTGCATTGCCTGGCTGTCCTTGTTGTGATTGTTCCGTCACTTGTTCACTATTTTCTAATGGTAGCGGATCAGCTTTAGCAGGTTTCTTTATTACTTTAGCTATTTTAGTCGGGGGTTTTTGGGTTTTTTCCTTACTGATTTTCTTAGGTGGCGCTTGTTGTGAATGTAATATCACATTTGCATTTTCCGAGATCACTTCAGGCAAAATATACTGTGACTCTTCAACAATTTCAGGCTCTGAAGGTGTCGCACTTTCAATTGGTATTGCAGGAGCAAGTTGTATCGAAAATTGGGGTGACACTTGCTCATGGAACATATTTTGAGCTGCTGTAGTGGCGCGATATAATAAAAAGCCCACTACAGCAATGTGCAATACCAGTGAAAGGATAAGCCCACGACTCAATTGTTGAAGCTGTTTTTGCGGTATCAACAAATAACTCATCCTTTTTCTCACTTAGTTGTTTGAATGTTTAGAACCGAGAACTAATACCTAAACGGAATGTTCTCCCCGGCGCTGGCATCATGCTGCGTGTTAGTGGATCAATGTAATATTGGTCTGTCAGGTTAGTGACTAAGAATTCAATATCGGTATTTTTCCCGATTTGATAATTAGCATAGAGGTCAGCGACAAAGGTTGGTGTCCAATGCATTGGGCTGTTATTTGCCATTGAATATTCTGCGGGAAACAGCTTCATGAGTTTTTTCTCATCTTTATTTTCAGCACGACTGGTGTAACGGATGCGAGAGCCGATTTCGAGAGATTCATCTAATAAACGCAGACCTAAATTAGCGTTAATGGCATATTGAGGCTGCAGTTGTGTGCGTAAAAAACCACCAGGAAAACCTGCGGTAGTGCATTCACTTGTGTTATGACGATTAGTAACATCTAATTTGGCGGATTCTGCATCATCACAAACTTTATTTTGTAATCGATAATCCACACCTAAATTGATGTAAAATCCACCATTATCGTAGCGTGCTTGCGCTTCAATTCCTGCTGTTCTTTGTTCTTGTAATTGTGTGAAATTTAAACGGGCATCGCGATCAAAAATATTTTCCACAATAGTATGGTAGTAATTGATTTTTATATCCGCATTATTTTGTACATTTAATAGGCTTTGTAGATTACGGGAATAACCAAACTCAAATGTTTTACCTCGTTCGGGTTTAAATTTAATGTGCTCTAGGAGAGAGTCACTTTGCCCACTAAAGCCAACTGTATTTTCAAAAATAGTTGGCAAACGTACCGTTTCGATATAACGAGCGTAGATACGGTCATCATCAGTTAACCAAACATTGCTACCAAAAGCGGGGGCCCAGCCATAACTTTTTTGTTTACCCGGTAGTTCCCATTGTTCTTCTTCAGGTACTTGGCGGAGAATTTCACTCCCAGGTTCTTCGTCACCATAGTCATAAACATAAGTTTCTTGCCCGGTTGTTGGGTCAATGGCGCGTTTTCTTGTGTCTATAGTACCATTGTAAAAAGGGTTGGTTTTTCTTGTATAGCGACCATCTTTATCTGGCCACCACTCGGCGTGATGCTCTATAGTAATCGCACCTTCACCATCACCAGGATAACTTTTCTGATGTGGTTGTCTTATACTAACCTCAAAGTCAGGATCATCTACATCAGGATAGATAATTTGATTAAGAATTTCTCCATCCGAGTAACCATTATGGCCGGTATAGCCTAAGTCTACTGCGCGGTTATATTCATCTTGTGTGAGTATTCTTGAATAATCTATTTTGCGAGCAAGCCTTTTAGAGGTGCTTTGAAAACCATCAGTTCTTTTTAGAATATTCTCTTTTAAAAAGTCATCTTCTGTCCAACCATCAATATATTTAGCTCCAGCCTCTAGTTCTAACCATGAAGTAGGGCGATAATTAATATTGAAAGCGAGTGTGTGTTCTTGGCGTCGCCCTTTACGTGGTGATGCAATAAAGGGACTTGCACTTTTTGGAGGCAGTGTATCATTGGAGTCTAACTTTTCTTTTAGCATAGAGCCGCTAACTGTCAGATCTAAATCAGATGTTAATGCAAAAGTATTACGTAAATTAAATCCGATACGGTCATTGATGGAATTAGTTTTGGCTGTGTTGATTAAAGTACCATCAATATTTGAATCACGTAC
The DNA here is from genome assembly GCF_000314895.2 of Providencia sneebia DSM 19967. Classification (GTDB taxonomy): domain Bacteria; phylum Pseudomonadota; class Gammaproteobacteria; order Enterobacterales; family Enterobacteriaceae; genus Providencia; species Providencia sneebia. The sequence continues at coordinate 650,013 of NZ_CM001773.1, forward strand.
TTTCTCATACAGGAATTCATAATCTATCTGTTTTGCTTCTCGAGGGAAACCTCCAGATGTGTGAGTATTCCCAACCGCTTCGGTCATCCAGAGATTCATATTTAGATTAACCCATGGGTTATTTTCAGGCTTCCATGCATATTCGGCTTGGTAAGCATTTACGGTAAAACGTGACAGTGGCCATTGCGGGAGAACATTTTTACCCTCAATTTCTCGATATCCAAGGCGAGATGGCATAATTTCCCCATAAGTATTTTTACTGTGACGAAACCCTAATTGTAAAATTTGGCTATCAGTTAGATATAAATTAGCTTTGGTTAAATAAGATTCCATTTCATTCGAGGTATTGGTGACCTCTTTACTTGGTTCAAAAACGTTTGCTGCAAAAGGTAAGTAAGGGTCTGGACCTAATTCTAGTGCGCGGTTATTCAAATCATTGAGCTGAATGGGTTCTCTGTATTGGTGTGCGCCATTATTACCCGCAAAATAGTTGCCTTGTTTGCGGTAGCTATAAACAGCCATTAAATTAAAGCGTGCTTGACGAGTACCGATAGCGATGCGGCCGCCATTATCTTTAAAATTGAAAAAGCCAGCATTACCACGTGATTTCGGTACAATATTGACAACGGGATCATTAAACACAGAAAAATAATCTTTTGTTAATATAGGAATATCACGATAATCTTGACCATAAGATAGATTAGGAATTCGTGGCTTTACTGAGTTACTACTGGTTTCTAGCTTTAAACTTATACCAAATTTTTCATTAGGATCAACGATATCATCAATACCAATAGTTTTAATCGCTATCCCGCCACCTGTAGATGTTTTTATATCACTCGTTAAAGAGCCACTTTTTTCAATCTCAATACTGCTTATCAGGTTTGGGTCAATATAATTACGGTTATTCGCACCGTTATAGCCGCGATAGACAGTAATCGCTTGTTCTGTACCATCAACGGTTACTGGTACTCGTTCTTGCCCCTGTATTCCGCGAATATTGGGGTCAAGTGCAGAACTATTTCGTGCATCTCCACTATAAACTCCTATTGCACTATTAAGAACATCAGCAGAGCTTGTGCCTTTATAACGTTCAACGAGATCTTTCCCTAAATAAATACGGGAGCCATTTTTATCATATTGGCTATCATAGCCCTGGTTATCCCGTTCTTTGATTGTTTTTGCTGAATCTTGTACTGCGATATTCCCTAAATCTTCTTTTTCCTGTTCAGCAGAAGAAATAGTTGGAATACACAATGTAGCCATGATTGCCATAGTCACTGAATTCAGTTTCATTATTTTCTTTTTACCTTTATATCTAACAATTAAAATCGAGTTTCAAATCCGGCTGAAAACTCGTGTTGCCGATAAGAATAAATTCCATCAGCGGAGCTTTGGTTATCGCGAAAGCGGTAACTGGTGTAGGGTGTTAATGTGAGCACTGAATAGCCCGGAAAACTTAAACGTGTAAATAGCATTGCTTCGCGATCATCACGTTTTACATTCAGCATTGAGTTGAAAGCTTGAAATTGGCTATAGCGCAGTGTGGCAAGGGTTAGCAAATGAATATCAGGAGATAACACACTAAAAAAACCGCTTCTTAATCCTAATTGGTCGTAATCATCACTGCGGGTTTGGGTAGTAACTTGAGTGGCATCTGTACCTAAAAAAAGTGATGTATCTGTGGTAAGACCATAAATTCCCGTGAGTAATAAGTTGCTGCGAGATCCATCGCTGCCGGCATAAGTTTTTTGATAATTAAGCCAATGATAATTGGCAGAAGCACTTACCATAAAACGGGGAGAGAACTGATAATCGCTCTCTATTCGTAGGCCAATACCAGTATGAAGGTGCTGATTATCTATCGTTTTTAGCTCAATTTGCGGGCCAAATGATAATGTGGTATCCGCATTGTTAAATTGATATAGGGTCGCTAAAGTTGAGGTGTTTTCACTGAATTCTGCATAGTGTGGGTAATGGTCGCCGTAACTAGACGCTTTAATCTGTAAGGAGTGATGACCAAAGAGGGGAATCGCCTTATCTAAACTGGCATCATAAGAAAGTCCACCATAAGCAATAGGTGCTTCAGTTTGCCAAACTCCACCGGGTATTTCCCATATCTTATTCTTCTTTGGTGTTTGGTTAATATTACTATTATAGGTATAAGCAACAGAGAAATTACCAGACCAGCTAATGCGTTTTTCTAAAGTAATAATAAATTTTTGAATAATGTGGCGAGTACTTTCAGGTAATAAAAGTGCAGTATCATTAATGATATTATTAAATATCTTTAACGATTCATTATTTTGTTTATCTTCAAAATAAGTACGAGCTAATTCTAGTTTTACACGTAAAAAATTTGGCGATAGTTCTAATATCTCTCGATAATAGTTTATGGCTTGAGAATAATGATTATTATATTTTTCAATTTCAGCATGCGCAAATAAAACTAATAATGGGTCATGATCAGGGAAATATTGATAATGATTGAGTAATTGTTGTATATCATCGAATTGATGTTGAGTAATAGATAAATAAATCGCTTTACCTAAATCATTAATATTCTTTTTTACAGAATAGGTTTTTCCATCTAATTTTAATATGGCATCATCGGGTAATAATGACTGGTTTTTATCAGGAATATTATTATTGTTTTCTCGATTTATTTGTTGTTCTTTTTGCCATAATAATAATTCTCGGTCAGTATCTATATTAGCGGAATAGAGAGTTAATGGCATTAAAGAGGAAATGAAAATTATTATTATGGAAAATAAGGGCGCGATTTGCATAAGAGTTTCCCATATTATTAAGTTAAAAAGGTACAGCAGGAACTTTCGTTCCCGCTGTTATTAATATTACAGATTTGCTTATAACTTAATTTTGAATATCACCACGGCTACCCCCAAAGGCGATGTCTTTACTGTGATCGCTAAATTGAGTAATACCTGAAATATGTTTAGCTTGGTCACCAAAGAAATGCCCTTTTGCTTTACCTTGAAGTTCGCCGATTTCAGCTAACCCTCTAAATGTCGCATTATCTTTAATTTTTGCATTAATACTGACAGCATCGATATTCCCTTTTAGTGTTTTTGCACCGAAATCAGCATTTAAATGCCCTTGTAATAAAGGTCCTCCTGCATATTGATTTATGCCTTTGATGCTATATGTTGCTGTACCGCCTGTTGGCATATTGGTTGTAATATCTTTACCTGAATAGTAAGAAGTATGAGATATATCCGTTATCTCACCTGTTTGTGACCATTCACCAAAGTAAACTTCTGCATCTGCAACTTGAGCAAAATTAAATACACCCATATTACGGTGTGATTTAGGCGCATTAGGTGAATTTGGCATGGAAATGACATGAACATCGTCAGTATTTGCTGGTGCCATACGTGTTAAACCCGCAAATGAAATTAACTTTCCATTTTTAATACTTTTTACACCAATACCAGGTTCACCAGCAGGACCTTTGTGAGCGCCTTGATTTTTAGCTGTTTCACCAATTCTTAAGTCAGAGTTTTTAGCTATTTGGCTTTTACTTGATCCTACACTGGCAATTGCGTTTGTTGCTAAAGACATACCGCAAGATGCTATAACTAAGGCAATAATATTGAATCCTTTCATTGTAATACCTCCAAAGATGTTAAGAGATGATTGTCTATTTAGTTGCACATCTATCTTTTTCAGATAATCAACAGAATGTATTAAAAGCATCTTTTTTCATGAAGGCAATTGATAAGTATTCTCATTATCGTTGTGGTTGTTGGTATTATTAGGTGTGTAAATTCTCTATCATTTTGATAATAAATATATTTTTTAATTTTTTGTTATTGGTGAAGGGTTAATTTTTAGGAGTAACTACTTATAAAGTATAATTATTAAGCAGATTAAATATTTTATGATAATCATAATTTTCATAACAATATGGCTTGATTGGGGGATGTTTTTAGGGATTTTATAGTGATATATCGCGCGAGGTTTTGAAAGAGAATGGCTATTCATTTAATGAGGTAATATTTATATTCCATTTTGATATAAATATATTAATTAATATTATTTCAAGAAATAAGCTATCCTTGATAACTTGAAATGGTCGATTTACACAAATTTACCATCAGGGGTGTTCAATGAAAGCTCGTATTTTAACTACCGCACTACTTGCAGGTCTTGCTCTGGTGGCAAATGTTGCCAATGCAGACAAACTCGATGACATTAAACAAGCTGGTGTGATCCGTATTTCTGTTTTTGATAGTAATCCTCCATTTGGCTTTATTGACCCACAAACTAAAAAATTAGCGGGTTATGATGTCGATATCGCGCAGGCTATTGCTGATGATCTTGGCGTTAAACTTGAACTACGCCCAACTAACCCAGCAAATCGTATTCCATTGCTTACATCGGGTAAAGTTGATCTGATTGGCGCAAATTTCACTATTACGGATGAGCGCGCAAAACAAGTTGATTTCTCAATTCCTGATTTTGCAACAGGTCAGAAATTTATTGCACGTAAAGGTGTATTGAAAACACCAGATGATATTGCTCCATTGCGTATCGGTGCGGATAAAGGTACTGTGCAGGAAGTGACACTGCGTGAACGTTATCCTGACACAAAAGTCATTTCATATGATGATACGCCACAGGCATTTGCTGCTCTACGTAATGGCAATGTCCAAGCAATTACTCAAGATGATGCGAAATTAGTTGGTTTGCTGGGTAACTTACCTGAAAAGTAAAAGCTGATTTTGAAATTTCACCATTTAGTATTACGCGTGAATATCAAGCTGTTGCTGCAAGCAAAGGTGAGACTCGCCTAATTGAAAATGTGAATGAAACACTATTGAAATTAGAAAAAGAGGGTAAGGCCGACGAGATTTATAATCGCTGGTTTGGTCCAGATACTAAGGCCGCTCAACCTCGAGGCGAATTTAAATTCGCACCGCTTGACCAGCAAAAATAGTTTAATATTCAAGTTGGTCATCACTGAACCATTATGTTTAGAGATAAAAAAGAATAAATAATAGATAACCCCGCTTGAAGATGCGGGGTTATTGGTTTTATAAAAAGGCAGCATTTATGTTTGAAAAATTTCTTAGCGGTGATTTCCTGTCACAGCATTTTTTGGCGCCTGAATACCTCGAATGGTTTGGATATGGTTTTTTGCTGACCATTTGGATTTCAGTGTGCACCATTATTGCTTCTACGCTATTAGGTTTTGTCGTTGCCTCGGCAAAGGATAGTCAAATCGCTCCACTTCGTTGGGTGGTCAGTATTTATATTTCCATCTTTCGTAATACCCCATTATTGGTACAACTCTTTTTTTGGTATTTTGCATCGGGTGAAATTTTATCTCCTGATGTTATGGCATGGCTTAATACGCCACATAAAATAGACATTGCTGGAATCGTATTAAGCTGGCCTTCTTTTGAGTTTTTAGCCGGTTTTGTCGGTTTAACTTTATATACTGTTCCGTTTATTGCAGAAGAGATCCGCTCTGGTATCCGAGGTGTTCGCCAAGGTCAAAAATACGCCGCTTTTGCACTTGGCTTAACAGGCTGGCAGGCAATGAAATATGTGGTATTGCCGCAAGCTGTTAAAATTGCGATGCCGCCGTTACTCGGTCAATATATGAATGTTGTAAAAAATTCATCTTTAACGATGGCCATTGGTGTTGCAGAACTGTCTTATGTTTCGCGTCAAGTGGAAAGCCAAACATTGCAGACTTTTACTGCTTTTGGTCTTGCTACCGTGTTGTATATTGCGATTATCGCGGTAATGGAAGGTTGGGGACAATGGCGCATGCAACGTAATTTAGAAGTAGGGGCGTAACAATGGACTTTTCAGTTATTGAGCAAAATTGGCAATATCTTCTATTTGGTGCGTTTCCAAACGGCCCGATAGAAGGGGCAGCGTTGACATTAATTATCAGTCTAATTGCGGGGGCAGTTTCAATTGTCCTTGGGACATTAGGTGGTGTGGCTTTAGCGATGCTGCGTGGTTTCTGGATGAACTTGTTTGCAGCTGTTTTAGGCTTTTTTCGTGCAATTCCTGTCATTATGCTGATCTTTTGGACCTATTTCTTTCTACCTGTTGTATTAGGAACAGAAATTCCAGGGATCGCTTCTGTCGTTTGTGCTTTAGCATTAATTACTTCGGCATATTTAGCACATGCAGTAAAAGCAGGTATCTTAGCGATAGGAAAAGGGCAATGGCAAGCGGGCTTATCATTAGGCTTTAGCCGTTGGCAAGTTTTATGGCAAATTATCTTACCTCAAGCATTACGCATGATGGTACCTTCATTTATCAATCAATGGGTTGCTTTAATTAAAGATACTTCATTAGCTTATATTGTCGGTGTGGCTGAACTGTCGTTTTTAGCAACACAGGTAAATAACCGCGAAATGGTCTACCCGTTGGAAGTTTTCCTGTTTGTTGCGTTAATTTATTTTGTGATGTGTTTAACTTTGGAAATTATTGCCAACCTTGTAGCTAAAAGATTAAGTAATCAACAAGGCGGCGATAAGTTAGCAGTAAAACGTTCCTTTTTCTTTTGGCGTAGACCAAAATTAGCCTCTGCGTCTTGAGTTTCTTATTGCGGAAGATTAGCTCTTCCGCTACTTTTCTTAGATTATTCAAATTAACATTATATTTATATTAATGCTCAAAATGGTTTAACTATCTGATTTTGATTGATTAGACTTAATAAGATTAGTATTGCTAACTGAAGTTATCATTACGCCTACGATCTGAACTCTACCAATTAAAAATATCTTTTTTTCAACCGGACATAATTCATCCGTTGTATCAGTGTGTTATCACCTTATTTGCTCTTTTTAAAACGCAAACGTTTTCTTTTTTTAATTTTAGCGGTAACACTCTGTATTTGTTTGTTGTAGTATAGGGCGAAAAAAACTTTTTTTGGGCGCACTATCTAATGAGTAATCAATCTTCTAGTCCTGTACAACAGCAGGGTCTGTTACAACGCTTTTTTAAGCTGCAAGAACATGGCACAACCGCACGAACAGAGGTTATCGCAGGTATTACGACCTTCTTAACCATGGTTTATATCGTCTTTGTTAACCCACAAATTTTGTCAGTTGCGGGGATGGATATTAAAGCCGTTTTCGTTACCACATGTTTGATTGCTGCACTCGGCAGTATTTTCATGGGACTGCTTGCTAACTTACCTATTGCTGTCGCACCGGCAATGGGGCTGAATGCCTTTTTCGCTTTTGTCGTTGTCGGAGCGATGGGTTATTCATGGCAAATTGCGATGGGAGCCGTATTCTGGGGAGCCGTTGGCTTATTTATCCTAACTCTTTTCCGTATTCGTTACTGGATTATTGCTAATATTCCATTAAGTTTGCGCGTTGGGATCACGAGCGGTATTGGTCTTTTTATTGCCATGATGGGGCTGAAAAACTCCGGTATTATTGTGCCAAATGAAGATACATTAGTTTCTATCGGAAATTTTACTCAGCATAATGTCTGGCTAGGCGCTTTGGGCTTCTTTATTATTGCTATTTTAGCGGCGCGTAATATTCATGCTGCTGTTTTAGTTTCTATTGTGATCACTACATTAATTGGTTTGGCATTAGGTGATGTGCAATATGGAGGCATTTTCTCTATGCCACCCAGTATTACTACTGTCGTTGGCCAAGTCGATATTATGGGATCGCTTGATCTCGCCCTTTCAGGTGTTATTTTTGCTTTTATGTTAGTTAACTTGTTTGACTCATCAGGCACCATGATTGGCGTGACAGATAAAGCTGGTATCACCAATGAACGTGGAACTTTCCCACGTATGAAACAAGCATTATATGTTGATAGCTTAAGCTCGGTTGCAGGTTCAGCAATGGGAACATCTTCGGTGACTGCGTATATCGAAAGTTCTGCTGGGGTTTCTGTTGGTGGACGTACAGGTCTAACTGCGATTGTTGTTGGTATTCTATTCTTATTAACGGTATTTATCTCACCACTGGCGGGTATGGTTCCTGCTTACGCAACCGCAGGTGCGTTAATTTATGTTGGTGTACTGATGACATCCAGTTTAACGCGCGTGAAATGGAATGATTTGACAGAAGCTGTTCCAGCTTTTATTACTGCCGTCATGATGCCATTTAGCTTCTCAATCACGGAAGGTATTGCATTGGGTTTCATTGCTTACTGTGTGATGAAAATTGGTACAGGTCGTTGGCGTGACCTCGGATTATGTGTCATTTTAGTTTCTATTCTATTTATTCTTAAAATGGTATTAGTTGACGCGTAGTTACTGATCTTAATAAACGGCTCTTTTTTTAGAGCCGTATTCTTATAACTCACTTATTACTTTGTTATTTCTCTCTCTATTATTTTTATAAATTCCATTTATACCTTACAAAATTAACCGACTTGTAGGGCGTTTTCCTACTAATCCGCGCTATAATCAATTGTAGTAAATAAGCAAAACACAAAAAAACTGTTTTAATTAATGTGTAAATACTTTCACCGCTGGTGGGATTCTGCTAGATTCCGCAGCAGAAACTGACTTTATCAAGGTATCAGATCATGAATTCACCAAATAAACCAGCCAATAAAACCGCAGGTAAACTTAAGAAAAAATATCGTAAAACAAAAGAAGAGCTGAACGCAGAAGGCCGTGCACGCAAACGTGCGAAAAAACACAGTGGCCATAAATCAGGAAATCGCTATCAAGATAAATCATCGGGTGGTCAAAACGGTAATCAAAATCAATCCATTGACCCGCGTTTAGGCAGTAAAAAACCTGTGCCATTAATTATGGATGATAAGGTTGTTGCGAAACCGCTAGTGGCACCAAAAGAGCCTGTTGCAAAAGTGAAATTATCACCAGAGCAAGAGCTGGAAATGTTAGAGCAAGATGATCGTTTAGATAGCTTGTTAGCGCGCCTTGAAGATGGCGAAACGATCACAGAAAAAGAGCAGCAGTATATTGATACATGCTTAGATCGTATTGATGAATTGATGGCTATCTTAGGCATTGAATTTACAGATGAAGAAGAAGAGGAAGATGAAGAAAAGCTTGATGACATCATGCGTATTCTAAAAAGTAAGTAATCCCTTCTTAATATCCCTGTCAGTAGAATACTGATGGGGATTGTCTAAATTTAAAGCAATCAATGCTAACTTTAGCGTTACATCAACATGGCTGACCTCTCAAAAAATTATAATCCATTTTATGTGATATGATATGTATAATAATTCGCCATTAAAATAATATATAAGATGCCGTCCGTAGGTGAATTTTAGGCAATAGGGCGCAATTGAGGAGTGTTAATGTCAGAGCAAAATATCGTTTGGGATCTTTCTCTTATCCAAAAATATAATTATTCAGGGCCGCGTTATACATCTTATCCAACGGCTTTGGAGTTTAATCAGGATTATGATGAAAGTGCATTTATTGCAGCAACACAACGTTATCCTGATAATCCATTATCACTTTATGTCCATATCCCTTTTTGCCATAAGCTGTGCTATTTCTGTGGTTGTAATAAATTAATTACCCGCCAAAAACATAAAGCAGATGAATATTTACGGGTAATTGAAAAAGAGATCAGTCAACGTGCTGCATTATTAAAAAATCGTACTGTGACACAAATGCATTGGGGTGGTGGGACACCCACATATTTAGATAAATCCCAAGTTAGCCATTTAGTTTCTGTGCTCAAAACACATTTTCATTTCGCTGATGACGTTGAAATGTCAATTGAAGTTGATCCACGCGAAATTGAATTGGATATGATTAATCATTTGCGTAAAGAAGGGTTTAATCGCCTGAGCATGGGTGTGCAGGATTTTAATAAAGAAGTACAAATGCTGGTTAACCGTGAACAGGATGAGGAATTTATTTTTGCATTGATTAAACGAGCAAAGGAAATAGGTTTTACCTCGACCAGTATTGACCTGATTTATGGCCTACCTAAGCAAACACCAGAAAGTTTCGCATTTACGCTGAAAAAAGTGATTGAGCTGTCACCAGATCGTTTAAGTGTTTTTAATTATGCACATTTACCCAATTTATTTGCGGCTCAGCGTAAAATTAAAGATGAAGATTTACCAAGTGCAGAGCAAAAACTCGATATTTTGCAGGAGACGATTGCAACATTAACGGGAGCAGGTTACCAGTTTATTGGTATGGATCACTTTGCTAAACCGCAAGATGAACTGGCTGTCGCACAGCGAGAAGGCATTTTACATCGAAATTTCCAAGGTTATACCACACAAGGAAATTGTGACTTATTGGGGTTAGGTGTTTCCGCAATTAGCATGTTGGGTGATAGCTATGCACAAAATCAAAAAGATTTAAAAACCTATTATGCGCAGGTTGAAGAACAAGGAAACGCCTTGTGGCGAGGCTTATCATTGACCGAAGATGATTGCTTGCGCCGTGATGTCATTAAAACATTGATTTGTAATTTCCAGTTAAATTTCGCGCAAATTGAAGCATTGTACCCGATTGATTTTAAAGCCTACTTTGCTGAAGATTTAGAATTACTTAAACCAATGGAAGAGGATGGATTAGTTGATGTGACAGAACAAGGTATTTACGTCACACCTCAAGGCCGTCTACTCATCCGCAATATTTGCATGTGTTTTGATGTATATTTACGCAGTCAGATGCGCCAGCGTCAATTTTCACGTGTGATTTAACTAAGTGAAAGCGATGAGGCTCTTTTTATACTGAGCCTCATAGATTTAAATTTAGTTTTTTACTCAATCCCTAACTCTTTTAGCTTACGAGTTAGCGTATTTCTTCCCCATCCTAATAATCGAGCGGCTTCCTGCTTATGGCCTTGAGTATATTTTAAGGCACAAGTTAACATGGTGTATTCCAATAAAGAGGTTGCTTGAGTAAGTAAATCTTCTTTACCCTCAGTTAATGCATCTTCTGTCCAACGTTCCAGTAATTCTGACCATGTTATGTTAGAACTCGTTGTCGTGATTGACTCCGACATACCTTCATTTTGGGCTGAGTGGTTAATCAAATCCTCAGGTAAGTCTTGCGGCAAAATTTCTTGGCTCGCTGCCATAACTGTTAACCAACGGCAGACATTTTCGAGCTGTCGGACATTTCCAGACCAATAGTAGCGCTGTAAAATTCGCTCGCTATCTGGGTGCAAAATTTTGCTATCAACACCAAGTTCTTTGGCCGTATTTTGTAAAAAATGGTGTGCGAGGCGAGGAATATCTTCTGTTCTTTCGCGTAAAGGTGGTAACTGAACTCGGATAACATTCAAACGATGGAATAAATCTTCTCGAAACAGACCTTCTGTAACGCGTTTCTCAAGATCTTGGTGGGTCGCTGCAATAATACGAACATCAACTTTAACTGGGGTGTAACCACCAATACGATAGAATTGACCTTCTGCTAATACTCGTAATAATCGAGTCTGTACATCAAGTGGCATATCTCCGATTTCATCTAAGAAAAGCGAACCGCCATTTGCTTGCTCAAAACGGCCTTGCCGCACTTGATTAGCGCCTGTAAATGCGCCTTTTTCATGGCCGAATAATTCAGATTCAATTAAATCTTTTGGAATGGCAGCCATGTTCAATGCAATAAATGGGGCATTTGCTCGAGGGCTATGTTGATGCAGCGCATGTGCAACTAGCTCTTTACCTGTGCCAGATTCGCCGTTAATGAGCACGCTGATTGAGGAACGGGAAAGGCGACCAATAATGCGATAAACCTCTTGCATTGCGGGTGCTTCACCTATCATTGTTGATACGCTATCTACGTTTTGCTTAGGATCTCTTTCAATTTGGCTTTGTTCTCGGCGGTGGCTGAGAGCACGCTCCACTAATGCTACAGTTTCATCAATATCAAAAGGTTTAGGCAAGTAATCAAACGCACCAGATTGGTAAGCATTCACTGCGGCATCAAGGTCTGAATGTGCTGTCATTATAATAATGGGTAGCAAAGGATGCGACTGTTTTAGCTGATTGAGAAGGGCTAAGCCATCGATACCGGGCATTCGAATATCAGAGAGTAAAACATCAGGATGATCGTTTTCTAATGCAGCAAGAACGGCGTCCGCGCTATCGAAGCATGTACAATTAAACGATGCACTATTTAAGGCGCGTTCAAGCACCCAACGAATAGAACTGTCATCATCGACAACCCAAATTTTTCCTTGTTGCATCGTTATCTCCTATTTTTTGATTGGTAGATAAATAGAAAATTCGGTATGACCAGGCCAACTCGTGAACTCAATTTTTCCTGCATGCTGATCAACTAAACTATGGACAATAGATAAGCCAAGCCCTGTTCCCCCTGAACGCCCACTGACCATGGGATAGAATAAAGTATCTTGGATTGCCAGTGGAATGCCGGGTCCATTGTCTTCAATATCAATTCTGGCGGCCAAACGGTAGCGTTCGCCTTGAAGCATGACTTGAAAAGCGGTGCGAGTGCGCAATGTGATAGAGCCACCTGTATCAGATAGAGCTTGCAGTGCATTGCGAATAATATTCAATAAAACTTGCTCTATTTGATCAGGATAATATTCAAGATCGGGCAGGCTTGGATCATAATCACGATTCAATATGACATTGCTTGGCTTTTCTAGGGAAACTAATCGAACAATATTTTCTACACTGTGGTGAATACTTTGTAATGTCTTTGGACCTGGATATTGTGGGCCAAGTAATCTATCAACTAATGCGCGTAAGCGATCAGCTTGTTCAATAATGACTTGTGTATATTCATTTAATTGTGGATCGGGTAGTGCTTTAGCAAGTAGCTGTGCGGCACCACGTAAACCACCTAATGGGTTTTTAATTTCATGTGCAAGTCCGCGAATCAGTTCTCTTGCGGCTAATTGTTGTGCATTCTGAGCCTGCTCTTGACTGAATTTACGTTGGCTATCTAATTGAGAAAGCTCAAGTAAAATAAATTGTGTAGAGAAGGGCTGGGCGCTAAGAGACATCACATGAGAGTGATTATTAAAGACAAGAGTGACTTCGTTATCTGTAAAACTGTGCCCTGCTTTTAAACTGTTAAGCATCAACTCTTCATCTAAAGAACAATAGCTAAAAAGTACTGGCAGGGGGGTTCCGTATATCTTGCGTTGGCTTTGAGCCAAAATTTCTAAAGCGGCATGATTGGCATAATGGATAACGAGATCATAATCCATGATTAAAACGCTATTGATGAGTGAATCAAGAATATATTCGGGGGCTGGCAAATGTTCGGTTTTCATGTCATTCCGCTCCTGCACTATTTTGGTGCATTATACTTGATTTTCCCAACAAAGCTGTAATGTAAGTCGAATTAGTCTTAGAGAGATAACCTAACAAGGCGTAGAGAGAAAAGGCCCCATCAGAGATGGGGCAAATATTTCACGGCAACAAAGACTAGCAGTGGAACGGCGTGTTACACACTGTAGTACATTTCAAATTCTAATGGGTGCGGAGTCATACGAACGCGCTGAATATCGCTGCGTAGTAACTCAATATAAGCATCGATAGCATCGTTAGTGAAAACGCCACCGCGAGTTAAGAATTCACGGTTTTTATCCAATTCAGCTAAAGCTTCTTCTAAAGAACCTGACACTGTTGGGATTTCTTTTGCTTCTTCTGGTGGTAAGTCATACAGGTTTTTATCCATCGCATCACCAGGATGAATTTTATTAATAATACCATCAAGACCAGCCATCAACTGAGCGGCGAACGCCAAGTATGGGTTAGCGGCAGGGTCTGGGAAGCGAACTTCAATACGACGTGCTTTTGTACTTGCAACAACCGGAATACGAATTGATGCAGAGCGGTTGCGAGCAGAATAAGCAAGCATTACAGGTGCTTCATAACCCGGTACAAGACGTTTGTATGAGTTAGTTGTCGGGTTAGTAAAGGCATTCAGCGCACGAGCATGCTTAATGATACCGCCGATATAGTACAGCGCCATTTCTGACAAGCCGCCGTATTTATCACCTGCAAATAAGTTAACACCATCTTTTGACAGTGACATATGGCAGTGCATACCAGAACCATTATCACCAACAAGTGGTTTCGGCATAAATGTTGCTGTTTTACCATAGGCATGAGCAACGTTATGAACAACATATTTATAAATTTGAGTTTCATCCGCTTTTTTCGTCATTGTATTAAAGCGACATGCAACTTCGTTTTGACCCGCAGTAGCAACTTCATGGTGATGAGCTTCAACAACTAATCCCATCTCTTCCATTGTTGTACACATTGCTGAGCGCAGATCTTGAGATGAATCGACGGGTGGAACAGGGAAATAACCGCCTTTCACACCTGGTCGATGGCCTTTATTACCACCTTCATATTTGGTGCCTGTATTCCATGCTGCTTCAATATCATCAATATGATAGTAGCTGCTGTGCATGCTGTTGCCGAAACGGATATCATCAAAGATGAAAAATTCAGGTTCAGGCCCAAATAAAACGGTGTCAGCAATACCGCTTGAACGTAAAAAGTTTTCCGCACGTTGTGAGATTGAACGAGGATCACGGTCATAACCTTGCATCGTGCCCGGCTCAAGGATGTCACAACGGATAATCAGTGTTGGCTCAGCAAAAAATGGGTCAAGTACCGCTGTTGAAGGATCTGGCATTAATACCATGTCTGATTCGTTAATACCTTTCCAGCCACCAATTGATGAGCCATCAAACATTTTGCCTTCTTCAAAAAAGTCTTCATTGACTTGATGAACTGGGATAGTGATGTGTTGCTCTTTACCTTTAGTGTCGGTAAAACGCATGTCGATAAATTTAATTTTGTGTTCTTCTATCAATGATAAAACATGTTCTGCAGACATCATCAGCTCTCCTGGTCAGGTCGGGTCAGCAAAATAACAGCCATAGGGTAGCTTGGTTTTTTGCAATTATTTCTGGCTTGTTAGCGTCAGTTTTTCACAACATATGCTCTTAAGATATTATAAGCGAAAAGCGTGCCAACTTTTTAATATAGTTTAAATACAGATTGTTGCGAGATAATGACATATAAAGGAAGGAAATAGAGAATGGTTGTGCATTGTTTTGGTGCATTATAATGAGGGTCCGCACTAAATCGGTGCAATTTAATTTGCCTCGTGCTTGACGTCAAAGCACAAGGCCGATTAATTGAATGAGAAGATTAAATCACAGAGATTATTCATCTTCATTATCAGTTAATAATGTATTTACTTGCTCAATTTGTTGAACAGCATCATTAATGATGTGAGCAATTTGGCGAGTTTGATCTTCGCTTAATTGTTTTAATACCATTTTATGACGTAAAAGTGCTTTGAAACGATGTACTGCCATTTCAATATCTTCAGTCAGGTTTCCACCATTTTGCATATCACGAGCTTTAGCTAATTTACGGAAGATAACTGTTTCAACATATTGATTTTTTAGTAAATGTTCTGAACCTTCAGCCGTAATTTTAAAACTTTTACGGTTACGTTCAACAATTTCTGATTCGAGGAAACCTTGTTCTTCGAGCAGAGTTAATGTTGGATAAACAACACCTGGACTTGGCACATAAAGGCCGCTTGAGGCTTCTTGAATATCTTTGATAATTTCATAGCCATAACTTGGTTTTTTGGCGACGAGTGAAAGTATCATGATATGTAAGTCACCGTGGTCAAATAAGCGGCGCAAACCGCGGCCTCTTCCACGGCCTTCTCCGTGACGGCGACCTTCGCCATGTCCGCGGCGGTTTTCACAGCGCCCATGATCACGATGACCTTCGTGATGACCATGATGACCTTCAACATGACAACCACGACGACCATGATCATCTTCATGGCGTGAATGATAAGCGTGACGACAGGAATGAATTCGCATATAGTTCTCCTTGTTTAGATATATCGAATTAACTTGGCTTAACTATATTCCGATATATCTGATTCGTCAATTTAGATATATCTAAATGGTAAAAAAAGGGCGAAAAATGGATGTAGTCAAAGAAAATTTATTTTTTATGCTTTTTTTGGGCTGCTAATATTTCGTATATAGCGTATTATTCTGTAACTTTGTGATTTCTCAGTACTGATATGAATTATTTTTTGTTATATTCTTTCATTGTTATGCAACTGGATGTTTTTTAGTTAAAAACTTTTTATTCAGTGATGAAATTCACATTTATTCCACTTGCGCTGAAAAACGTGTAAAATAACAGCAAATTAACGTAGAAAGTATGTTTGTCGAAATAATTTCATTGGTCGCTTAGGTGCGACTTGAACTGTTTTAAGTCGATAATGCATATTCGTTTCCTGTCAATTAAACGGTAAAAATCCTTGTCAATTCAAAATTTAAGAAATATCGCCATCATCGCTCACGTTGACCATGGCAAGACAACACTGGTTGGTAAATTGCTGCAACAATCAGGCACGTTCGGTGAACGTGAAACTGTTGATGAGCGTGTTATGGACTCCAATGACTTGGAGAAAGAGCGTGGTATCACCATCCTTGCTAAAAATACCGCAATCCAATGGAATGGCTATCGTATCAACATCGTAGATACCCCAGGTCACGCCGACTTTGGTGGTGAAGTTGAACGTGTAATGTCAATGGTTGACTGCGTTTTGCTAGTGGTTGATGCAACTGATGGTCCAATGCCTCAAACACGTTTCGTTACTCAAAAAGCATTCGATAATGGTTTGAAACCAATTGTTGTTATCAACAAAGTTGACCGCCCGGGCGCACGTCCTGATTGGGTTGTTGACCAAGTCTTTGACTTATTCGTTAACTTAGGTGCGACGGATGAGCAACTTGATTTCCCTATCGTTTATGCATCTGCTTTAAACGGTATTGCTGGTCTTGAATACACTGACATGGCAGAAGACATGACGCCGCTTTACGAAGCTATCGTTAAATATGTCGAGTCACCAAAAGTTGATCTGGAAGGTCCATTCCAGATGCAAGTATCACAGTTAGATTACAATAGCTACTTAGGTGTTATTGGTATTGGTCGTATCAAACGTGGTGTTGTGAAACCAAACCAACAAGTCACTGTTATTGATAGTGAAGGTAAAACGCGTAACGGCAAAATTGGTAAAGTTCTAACACATTTAGGATTAGAGCGTATCGATTCACAACAAGCTGAAGCTGGTGACATTGTTGCATTGACTGGTCTAGGTGAATTAAACATTTCTGATACTATTTGTAATGTCGGTAATGTTGAAGCACTTCCAGCATTGGCAGTAGATGAACCAACAGTTAGCATGTTCTATTGTGTTAACACCTCACCTTTCTGTGGTCGTGAAGGTAAATATGTGACTTCACGTCAAATTCTTGACCGCCTGAACAAAGAGCTTGTACATAACGTTGCACTGCGTGTTGAAGAAACTCAAGATCCAGATGCATTCCGTGTTTCTGGTCGTGGTGAGCTGCATTTATCTGTTCTGATTGAAAACATGCGTCGTGAAGGTTTCGAATTAGCGGTTTCTCGTCCTAAAGTTATCTTCCGTGAAGTTGATGGCCGTAAGCAAGAACCTTTCGAACAAGTGACTCTTGATGTTGAAGAACAACACCAAGGTGATGTGATGAAAGCATTAGGTGAGCGTAAGGGTGACCTGCGTGACATGATGCCAGATGGTAAAGGTCGTGTGCGTCTTGATTACATTATTCCTAGCCGTGGTCTGATTGGTTTCCGTACAGAATTCATGACAATGACTTCAGGTACGGGTCTTCTGTATTCTACTTTCAGCCATTATGATGATGTTCGTCCGGGTGAAATCGGTGGTCGTCAAAATGGTGTTCTGATCTCTAATGGTCAAGGTAAAGCAGTTGCTTATGCACTGTACAGCTTGCAAGACCGCGGTAAATTGTTCCTAGGTCACGGTGCAGAAGTGTATGAAGGCCAAATTATTGGTATTCACTCACGTTCTAATGACCTGACCGTTAACTGTTTAACCGGTAAAAAACTGACTAACATGCGTGCATCAGGTACGGATGAAGCAACAACGCTGTCACCACCAATTAAAATGACTCTGGAACAAGCACTTGAGTTCATTGATGATGATGAATTAGTTGAAGTTACTCCGCTATCTATTCGTTTACGTAAACGTCACCTGACTGAAAACGATCGCCGTCGTGCGAGTCGTTCTAAAGATGATTAATCATCTTTAGCATTGTCGAGGTGCTCACAGTTAGTGAGTGATAGCCTTAAATGATAACCACCCACTTAGGCGGGTGGTTTTTTTTATCGCGTTATAATGGCTTTTGTCATCACCTTTAAATGAATTACACTATTCTTGTTAAATACAACTATTATCTTGATTAGACCTGCTGAAATACACGCCTAGGAGTGCGAATTTATTTATTCATACTGTAATGATCAGTGTTTATATAGAACCTTTCCTCAAAACTTCCATTAGTATCTTGTGTTACGTTGATGTGCTTATCATAGGTAGCTGTTGCCCTTTATTTGGTAAATAGCCGTAAACTTTACACGTTGATGCTTATCAATAACCTCTTATATTTAATTATAGCGATTAGCAATTTTATTTTTGGCAAATCTTTTTGTATAGCCGATGATTATTACCCTAAAAATGGGTAATCAAAGGTTTCTAAGGCCTATAGATGAATTTTTATTTTTGTTTATGACTTTATTTATATAAAAATGAAAATAAAAAGGATGAATGCCAATTTTAAGAATAGATAATCATGACTTAATTTAATTTCAAATATTACTAATTATTTGAGTTAAATGTTAAAAAGAAATACAAATTATTAATTTTAACAATGATTATATAGATTATAAGTCATTATTAATGAAGGCTAGAAATAAACTAATTAAAAAATAGCATGATTTAATAGAATGAAATAGTAGGATATTAGATTATCTATTAGGTATTATATTGTAAACTCAATATTTTATTCTGGTTGTTATTAAAGTAATTCAAATTTGTTAATTTTCTAAAATAAATATTTAAAATAGTGTCTTTTATTTTATGAGAAATAAGTAATTATTATAATATAAGGTAATGTAACTAAGTAAATATACGTCTTAAAAACAATTAATAATTGGGTTAATAAAGTAACTTATTGAATTTATATGAAATAAAATAATTTATATTACTTTTTTGTTTTTATATTTAAGAGTTTTCTATATAAGAATAGATATCAATACGTATTGATAATATAAATATAACTTTTATTTGTTTAAGAAGTTATAAATTATATATATTTATTTATTGTCGTTTGTAACGTATGAGCGCGTTAATGTTACTAAATATTTTCTCTAAAATTGATACTCTTTATTTGTTTATCGTTAATAAGTAAATGATTAATTTTAATATGTTGATATATATTGTTATTTTTTTAATCATGAAAATTACTAATATATTTAATAGGTTTTTTCTTTGAAAGTAATGCTTATTGATAGTTATCTCATCGGTTTACTAAGCGATATTGTTTGTATATATTCTTCGCTAATTAAATGGCGGAAAAATATTAAATAAGATAAGGCCTATAAATTAATTACTAATATTATTGGTAATTTATCTTTTTATATTAAATAAGGTAAGATTTATAAATAATTTACTAATTTAATTAGTAAGTGGTCTTTTTATATTGAATGAAATTTAATTTAGAGTTTTGAGTGGCTATATACTCAAAATTTTATCGGAAAATAGGCATAAGCCTATCTCAATAAAACACAAAAATATGGATCATTAATAATATGAATAAGTTTGTTAAACTATCTTTAGTTTCAGCTTTGGCATTGGCTTCAATTTCTGCATATGCAGGTAAAAACGCAGAAGTTAAAATCAGTGGTAATATTACTAACTATACTTGTGATATTACGACAAGCCAGTCAGTTATCAATCTAGGTAACTATACTAAAGCTGATTTTAAAGCAAATGATACTTTAGTTGGTGCTAAAAACTTCATGATCAGCGTTCAAAGCTGTGCATCTTCTGGCGCAAACACTGACCTAGGTCTGCAAGTTATTGAACAAGCTGGTTCAAATAACGTTGACCCAATTAACTTCTTTGGTAGTGATAATGGTACTGGCGCTGGTATCGTATTATCTTTCACTAAAGATGGTACAACGACTAAAGTTACTCCAGCTAAAAACATTTATGTTTTAGAAAAAGCGGGCACTCCAGGCGCTGATATTTCTAACAAAATCTACAACATTGATGTTAAAACTGCAATGCAAGCATTGAATACTGCAGCAGTTAAAAATGGTACTGTAGAAGCTAACTTGCTGTTCACAATGGCTTACTAATCAAAATATAGTAAGCATAGGTCTCATTTATTTTGTAAATGAGACCTAGATTAATAGTTATATGTTATGAATGGTTAATTTTTATGAAAAAGGTATTTAATAAAAGCATATTAATCGCTGCAGCATTATTTAGCTGTAATGGAATCGCTGGATTATCACTAGATACGACACGATTAAATATGTATGAGAAAGAAAAAGAAATACAATATACAGCAATGAATACTTCTGATGATAGAGCATTTTTAGTAAATGCAAGTATCTCAAAAAGTGCTGATAAAATTAAAGATAAAACAAGTGAATTTCTTATTTCTCCACCTTTATTTAGAATCGATCCAACTAGCAAAAACTCAGTTAGAATACGATTGATTGATAATAAAAACTTACCAAAAGATAGAGAATCCATTTTTTATGTTACAACAAGTGGAATACAAGCCACAGCAACACCATTTAAAGTCGAGGATAACAATAGGAATAACGGTGGTGTCAAAGCAGGTGTAGCATTTAAAATTAAATTATTTTATAGACCAAATGGTATAGAGCCATTATCTAAAGAAAGTTTCAATAACTCAAAGGTTTTTATTGCTGATAAATATGTCATTATTGAAAATAAAAGCCCATATTATATGGATTTAAAAGGCTTAAAACTTGATGGTGAACGTATTAAACTTCCTACATTAGTTAATAACTTAGTTAAGCCTTATTCACAAGAAAAATTTTCTATTGATAATAATAAAGTGAGAAAAGAAGCTATTTTAATGATAACTAATGACCTTGGTGATGTAGACGAAGTGAAATTAAAAATTAATTAAAATAAAGGTAATACAATGAGTAAAAAAAAGTTATTGATACTTTTTATTTTATCTTCTTTTGAATTGCCATCATCATTTTCAGCAACTAATTTAAATGTGGATACTTATATCATAGAAGGAAGTTGTGATATATCAGCACCCGCAGAAATTAGATTTATTCCAAAAGCCGCTATAGATTTTGTTGATAAAAGAACTGCAGATTTAAAGGAATTAGTCATTACAGTATCTAACTGTAGAGGAAGCAGTTTAATTAGATCACCAAGTATCATGGTAACTGGAAATTTATTAGCTGGATCTAATGATATATTTGCAGAAGCATCAAGTGTAGCAAAAAATGTTGGTGTGGGAATACGTGAAGGAAATGGTTTTAATTTAAAAAACTTTTATGTACCGGGAAATATGGTTTCAAGTTTTGATAAATATACACATGTAGGTGCACCCGGTAGTAAGATGAAAGAAGGTCAATATACATATACTCTGGGATTTGTTAATAATGGTAAAACACCTACTATTGGAAAAATGACCGCAAAGTTAATATTTGAATTTAAATACAAATAGAGTGGATAAATGTATGTGCATAAAAAAAAGCATTACGATTCTTATTTTATTTTTTGCGAATAGTTTTATAGCACAGGCAGATTATAATTATACTATAAGTTCTGAAATATTAACTGGTACATGTGATATAACATTATCTACTAATTTTCTCTCATTAGATGAAAGTGAGAAAGATCTTTTAGAACAGGGCTATATAACTAACTGGAAAAAAATCACATATTCCTTAAGTAAGTGTGGTATTGGGCCAGTAAATACTAAGCCAACTGTTTTTATTACTGGATCAAATTTAGGATCATCAATTCCTAGTGTTGGTCGTTATTTATTTACAAATAATCCTAATAATGACACCACATATACCAAGGGATTTGGAATAATTTTATCATCAAGTCCAATCCCAAATTGGGATGTTAAGTATTTAATTGGTGAAAATGACGCAATTGATACTCAAAATGGAAATTCGCTTTATTTAGCGACAAGTTGTGGTAATACCACTTCTTGTAACAATAGTGCTTCTCATCAAGTTGGGCGATTAACCGCAGCATTAACCTTTAATTTTGAGTATCGATAATATGACATGGAATAATTTTAAATTAGTAATTGTAAGTTTTTTATTGATTTTTATATACCCGATGCCATGGTCATACGCTGATTACCCTATGGCTGAAAATATTAATTTTATAATTAGAGTACCTGCTTCTACTTGTGTTATTTCGCCAGTTAATGTGATGGTTCTAGATGAAATTGATGGTGCTAGATTAGCAGAAACAAATTGGAAAACCATAGCATTAAAAGATATTGAAATAAATTTACATAGTTGTGTTTATTATGCTGGTTCAAGTGGTACACCAAAAATAAAAATAACTGCGGCAGCGGGTACATATGCAATGAGTAATACAAATAATCTTTTGTATAGAAATACGGGTTCGACTGCTACAGGATTTGGTATTGCGGTATTTAATACAGTTTCACCTGCTGTTGATACATCATCAACCTCACAAATGGTGAAATCTGGCGATATCATTTGGCAAGGTAGTCTAAATGAAAAATTCGCTAGTCGTAAAGTATATATTTCAACGGGGGTTTCATGTGGCCCAAGGGCAAATTGCTCACCCGATAAATTATCTTCTGGTGCATTAAATGCAAAATTCACTTTAGATTTCTTATATGATTGAGTTTAGAAAATGAAAAATAAATCTTATATATGTTTATTATTGGTATTTTTATTTAAACCAGCATTTTCTAGTGAATTGAATATTTTATATATGGTTAATGCAATAGGATCATGTGACATTGTATTTAATCCTACTAAAGAACTAAGGTTACCACCGTTAGATCCATTAGATATAATTGACTCTCCTAATCCACGAGTACTAAGTATTGGGAAAGTTAATCTTAAATTAACTAACTGTGCAAATAATTATTCAAGAACACCTTATTTAACTATTTCAGGTACAACTTCGACTGATAATATAGATGTGACTACTCGTCCTTTTTTACTAAAAAGCTCTGGTCAATCTAAAGGATTTGGATTTGTTATTGGTAAATCAAGTTCTGGAATTATTGAATGGGGCGAAGGTTCTAATGGAATATATTCATTTGCTTCAGGGAATGTCTCAATTGTTTTAGGACGACAAGGAATGCCAGCAAGTGAACTTAATAATTTATCTAAAGATTTATATGTTGGTATAACTTGTGGAACAGCTAAAGGCTGCCAATCTCAAAATGTTAACTCAGGGGATCTAAATGCTAATTTAGTATTTAATTTTTCCTATAATTAATGGCGCTTGATAATGAAATCGTATTTTCAAGGTATTATCCTACTTTTTTGTCTAACGTTTGTATCATCATTCACTTACGCTTCAGGTGGTATTAGTTTTAGCTATACACGTATTATTTTCGATGAAGATAAAGGTGCTGCTAGTTTAATAATCCGCAATCATGGTGATGGAGTTTATTTGATTAATTCAGGTATTGCTGGTGATCAAGAATTAAAATCAAACGCCCCATTTACTGTTATACCACCTATTTTTAGGTTAGATGCAAATTCTAATAATACAATAAGAATTATTAAAAGTAAGAGTGAATCAACATTACCAATTGATAGAGAGTCTATATTTTATTTTCATTCTACTGCAATACCAGGCAGTTCAACAAAAGAGAGTGATAATAATATAGAAGATACAGGTGCACAACTTTCTATTGCTATGCGAACAATACTGAAAGTTATCTATAGACCTGCAAGATTAAAAGGTAAAGTTGAAGATACCTATGGCTTATTAACATTTAAGAATGATAATGGTTTTTTAAAAATCAATAATCCTACACCTTATTATCAAACCTTAGCACTATTAAATATTGATGGAGTACCCGTCGATCTTAATCAATATATTTCTATGGTTGATCCAGTAGGAAATATAAAAATACCTGTAAAAAAATCAGCTAAAAAAGTTGAGTGGAAAATGATTACTGATGTAGGTGGAGAAAGTAAGTCATTCTTTCAGACAATAAATTGAAGTGAACGTTATGATAAATAATAAATTACCTTTATATGTAAATATCTTTTTAGGTTTTATTCTCTACTATTCAAGTCACTCTATTGCATATGAATATGATGGATTCGCTATATCTACATCTAGAGTAATATTTAGTGAGTTGCCTAAAGATAAAGTAAAAAGTGTTGAGGTTTGGAATGATACTGATGAAAGCTATCTATTGCATTCATCTATTAAATCTGCGAATGGTGCTACTGGCTATCCATTAGATAAAAAAATAAATAATACTGATAAATCATTTTTTACAATAACACCACCACTTTCTCGTGTAGAAAAAAGAGGCCGTTTGCCTTTACGTATTATTCTATCTGATACAGCTATAGCTACTTTACCTAAGAATGAGGAATCTATCTTTTTTCTTTCAGTTCAGGCTATTCCATCCATGAAAGAAAGTGGAAATAGTTTAAATATCTCATTAATCAGTAATATAAAGGTCTTTTATAGACCAAGCTCAATAAAAACAAGAATAGAAGATGCAATGAATGATGTAGATATTTCATTAGGTAATAATTGTATTAATTTTAAGAATAAAACACCTTTGTATTTAACTTTTTATAATATTTCAGTCAACAACATCAATGTAAATAATAATGATTTAGATACAATGCTGTCACCATCAGGTAACCATTGTTACCGTATTCCAAATGAAATTAATAAGCTAAATACTAAGTTTAAAGTTAGCTGGAGTTTTATTGATGAAGATGGATTACCTACTAAAACTAAAGATATAGAAGTTTAAATTAATAAATTTCACAGGGTATGGAATAAATGATTAGTACAAATAATCGCTATAAAATTTATAAGAATAAGTATGTTTTCATAACTTCTTATGTGATATTTATTAGTTGCATGCCAATGTTAGGCCATTCTAAAGAATACCATTTTGATACTTCTTTCCTAGGAGAAATTGGTAATAATATAGATGTTGCTCAATTTG
Source organism: Providencia sneebia DSM 19967 (assembly GCF_000314895.2). Classification (GTDB taxonomy): domain Bacteria; phylum Pseudomonadota; class Gammaproteobacteria; order Enterobacterales; family Enterobacteriaceae; genus Providencia; species Providencia sneebia. The sequence continues at coordinate 675,077 of NZ_CM001773.1, forward strand.
AAAATGAAAATAGTACGCCTGAAGGTGAATATCTTGTCGACATTTATGTCAATAGTGATTTCTATAAAACTAAATTAATTAAATTTGTTAAAAACAAACAGAATAAAGTTGTTCCTGAATTAACAAAGCTTGATTTTATCAACTTTGGTGTAAATGCTGAAAGTTTACCTGTATTTAAAAGTACAGGAAATGATATTAATTTATTAGAACTACAAAAATATATTCCTGATGCTACAGAAAATTTTGATATAAAAAAATTAAGACTAGATATTAATATTCCTCAAGCATATATGGATATTAAAGCATTGAGAAGTACTAATAGAGAGTTATGGGACCAAGGTATTCCAGCTATGGTTCTTAACTATACTCTTAATGCATCTAATTTAAAAAGTAAAACAAGTGGTTTCTCTGATACAAAAAACAATAACTTATTCTTTTCAGCATTTGGTGGATTTAATTTTGATGCATGGCGCCTAAGAGGCACCATGAATTATATTTATAATAGAACAAAAAGCGAATTTGGAGTTACAACACAGAAAGATTTATCTTGGAATAATATAAGATTAGAACGTGATATTCAAAAGATAAATAGTGAACTTTCTATCGGTGAAGTTTCGACTAATAGTGTTATTTTCGATCAATTTGAATATCGTGGTTTATTATTGCAGTCTAATGACAGTATGTTACCTGCTGAGGAACGTAATTTTGCACCTGTGATTTCTGGTGTTGCTAATTCGAATGCGCAAATTACGATTACTCAAAATGGTACTGTGATATATCAAACGTCAGTCGCACCAGGCCCATATAAAATAACTGATATTTATTCAACAAATAGTGTGGGCGATTTAGTTGTAACTGTAAAAGAGGCTGATGGAAAAACTTATATTACAACGTATCCTTATTCATCACTTCCAATGATGTTAAGAGAAGGTAAAAAAATATATTCAGCATCCGTTGGTAAATATCGAAATGGTGGTTATACCTCAGATGCTAAAAGCCCATTGTTTGCAATGGCAAGTTTATCAGCAGGATTGATAAATAATATTACCTTGTATGGTGGTTTATTAGGTTCAAATAATTATCGTTCTTTGGGAGTAGGGATTGGCCTTTCATTAGGTGCATTTGGTGCTCTATCTTTAGATGGCACGTATGCAAATGCTTCTTTATCACATAATAGAAGGGCTGACGGTGGTTCCTTTAGAGCTAAATATTCAAAAAGTTTATTAGAATCGGGTACGACAATTGATTTAACAACTTATCGTTATTCGACAAGTAACTTTTATAGTTTTACCGATGCAAATACAGATGATTATTCTTTAAATGAGGGATGGTCACCGTGGTTTAAAGAGCGCCGGAAAAGTAGTTGGCAAACATCGATTACCCAAACTCTTGGTAATTTAGGCGTTATACGTATTTCTGGTAGAAGGGATGATTATTGGGGATCTAGCCGTATCGTTAACACTCTTGATTTAGGGTTTAGCTCATCTGTTGGTCGGATAGGCTATAATCTTAATTACTCTATTAACCATTATGAGAAAACAAAAACTGATTGGCCAACTAACCATCAATTTTCTGTTAACGTTTCGGTTCCTTTTAATGCTTTTGACAATGATAAATTTAATTTATCAAGTATATCTTATGGCTATAGTCAGAATAACCGTGGTGATATAAGTAATCAGGCCTCAGTAAATGGTAACTTAGATGCTAATAATGGATCTTGGTATACTTCTTTCCAACATGATAATAATGGTAAAGGTACCGGACTTAATCTAGGTGCTAGTTACAATAGTGGATATGGTAATTCAAGCCTGGGTTATTATACTTCATCTGATAATAAAATGGTTATGGGAAGCTTTAATGGTGGTGTTGTTGCTCATCGTGGCGGTATTCTTTTTAGTGATACATTATCAGATGCTATTGCTATTGTAAGTACTCCAGATGCAAAAGGGATCTCTGTTGGGGTATCTAAAACAAAAACAAATAGTTCTGGATATGCTATTTATCCATCATTACAAAGTTATCAACGTAACTCAATAACGCTTGACCCATTATCTTTTGCTAATGGAATTGATATAGAAAATAACAGTACTAATGTTTACCCAACAAAAGGTGCTGTTGTTTTAGCTAAATTCAAAACTAAAGTGGGTTATCAAGCTATTTTGACATTAAAGAATAATAAAAAATCTATTCCATTTGGTGCATCTGCTATTTTAGTTGGTGATGATACAAATATCAGTATTCTTGATGAAAATAGTACTGTTTATATGTCTGGATTACCTAAAAAAGGAACATTAAAAGTCGTGTGGGGAAATAAACCTGACCAAACTTGTAATGCGCCATTTAGTATTAATGATAACGATGCTAATTCAGGTTCAGATATTAATATTGTTTATAAAACACTAGTGTGTAATTAATTGATAAAGTGATATGACAATGAAAAGAATAATTAATACTAAATTAATTTTATTAGCTTTGTTTGCTTGTAATATAGAAAGTGCATTTTCTGCTCCGCTCATTAGGATGGTCGTGCCAGCTCGAGTAACAGGCATAGTTGGATATACAAATACCCTAAGTGAATCAATTAATACTTTAGCTTTATCAACCGATGCAAATAAAGATTTAGGATTCCCTGCAATGATACTTAATACAAGTCTGAGTTCAGGAGGATGTAATTATTTCGGAGAAGGTCACTTTATAGAAAGAATGCATGGAAGTTTTCAAGGATATACTCTATATGATACCGTAAGTGGTCAACGTGGTGGTTTAATGGTTACTTTTGAAGGTGTTGGTAAATGGAAAAGACAGCTAGCCAATGGTGAGCTTGTTCAGGGAACTGTCACTTATGATACTGGTGGCGGATGGACTAATAACTGGGATAAGCCTATTAATGGGAAGACTTCTTCATCACGAATGAGAGGAGGGTATGTATTAAATTGCCCTTCAGTAAACCCAGATGAAGCACCAATAATAAGAAATGTTTTTAAATATGGTGGCACAAAATATTCTTGGATTAGTGTTAGGGGAGTGATTATTTCCGAGTCAGGAAATATTCCTCCTGGTATCTATGTTTTACCAGCAGCTATGCTTCTTTCAGATGGCGGTGATGGTGTTACTTCTAATAAGAAAGAGTTTTTAAATGCTTTAGAAGTCAGGGTTGCCAATTTTTCATGCATTATTAAACTAAGTAAAAATAATATTTATTTTGATATGGCTAATATGCAAGAAGATAGTGTAACAATTTCTTCATCCTGCTTAGGTGCAAGGGAAAATATTGGTAACTTAAAGGCTAGCCTAAATGTTCAAGCAAGTGGTACATCATCACCTTCAGTATCTGACCCTACAAAATTAGTTGTTGCAAATACAAATGAACAACTTGTTATTCGTGGTTCATGGAATAATGATGTATTAAACTGTTCTCGCTCAAGTGTCTTCTTTGATAATAGAATGGGGCTTGATTTAGGTGAACTTAAAGATGGTGTCCAAACAGATTTTCCCGCTCAGAAACTTCGTTTTATTGCATGTAATGAAGGGCAAGCACCCGCAGGTATGTATACAGCACAAGCTACAGTTTCTATTGTGACACGCTAGGCTAATTTATTAAATTAATAAAAGGGTTAATCTGATATTTTGAATCTAGATAACCCCTTTATTTAAAAAGATAACTACCGATGATTATAAATATAAAGAATAGCTATTTATCTAGATAAATGTTTTGCGTTGGATACGCTAATTCAGCATCATGGCTTTTAATAATATTGATTATATTAAAATAAATATTTTGTTGCGCTGCTAGCCATTCAGCCCAAACGACGGTTTTAGTAAAACAATAGACCATAATATTTAGCGATGAATCTGTAACTTCATTAAAGTAAACTAATAATGTTTGTTCAGTATCAATATTAGGGTCTTGTTTTAAAAGCGCACGAATATCCTCAATAATTGGGCTTATTTTATCAGTATCCTGATAACGCAGGCGTAATGAAAAATCCACTCTTCGATGTGTCATATGGCTATTATTTTCAATTGTAATTGATGAAAATAATGAATTTGGTACATAAAGTGGTCGATGATCAAAAGTCAGTATTTTGGTCATCCGCCAACCAATTTCTATTACTGTTCCTGCAATATTTTTATCTGGGGAGCTTATCCAGTCACCATTATTAAATGGCCTGTCAAAATACAAAATAATACCGGATAAAAAATTACTAATAACTTCTTTGCCCGCCATACCAATAATAATACTCCCAAATCCACCAAATGCCATCAAGCCAGAAATGCTTAAGCCAAATTGCTGTCCAAAGATTAATATAATAGAAAAAAATACAAATACTTTGATAACTCTGGCAATAATATGTGCTGAAGTAGGATTATTTCCTCTGGTGACTTGATATTTTTCTAATCTATTAATGAGTAAAAAAGACTTTTTAATTAAAATGATACTGATAAAAATGAGTATCATAAAATTAATAAATGATGTAGGGATAAAAGACAATCCTAACTTGACTTTTATTGTATCAATAAATTGCATTAATAATATGACAAATAAGCATTCTGCTGCAACTTGAATAATATGAATAAAAAGGCTTTTATATTTCTTTAGATAGATGATGATCTCTAATATTATAAAAATAATCAAATAGAGAATGAGAACAATAGAATGGTTATTCAGTTTTTCAAATAGAGCCTGAAACATATATCAACTCACAATTATAGATTTAAAGATAAATTATTTTTAATAAATACGAGTAGAATATTTTATTATTCGTCAGAATATTATGTTAAATAATATGTTTATCAAAAAGCTAAATAGCCCCAAATTATTGGGGCTTTATCATGACTTCATTATTTCTTAATAGTGGAATTAACCCTATCAATAATAAAGACTTAATCCTAATGTATTCGCAATTTGCGTCACACCAGCCTGACCCCGAACGCTATTGCCAACGGCATCTAATGGCGGGGAAAATCCAGCAATCGCTAATTGACCAGGGACGACAGCTAAAATTCCTCCACCGACACCACTTTTTCCTGGTAAACCAACTGTATAAGCCCAAGTGCCTGACGTGGTATAAAGGCCTTCCATTGTCATTTCGGCTAAAATATGCGGCACATTCTTGGTGCTAATAATGCGTTCTTTTGTGATTGGGTTAATGCCTTCATTGGCTAAAGTCGCGCCCATTGTTGCAAGGTCAACGGTATTAATCAGTGTTGAACATTGCCTAGTGTAGACATCAACAGCAGCCATTGGGTTAGAATACATTGCCCCCGCGCTTTTCATTAGCCAAGCTAAAGCGCGATTATGGTAATTTGTTGCTTGTTCTGAGTTATTGACCTCTTCACTCATTGCCAATTCGCGGCCTGCGAAATGGCTTTGTATGGTCAAGATTTGGTGATAGCGATCCATCGTATCTTTTGCTGCAATCAAACTTGTTGTTGCAATTGCGCCTGCATTCACTAATGGGCTCAACGGCTTATCACCATGTAGCTCAAGCGCAATAACTGAATTAAATGGTTCACCCGTTGGGTCTGCGCCAATTTTTTCCCTGAAAACTTTAGCGCCAGTTTGCTCCATTGCAAGCGCCATCGTAAAAACTTTGGAAATGGATTCAATTGCAAATTCAAATTCACTATCACCTGCGGTATAAATTTCCCCAGTGACTGTCACAACGGCTAACCCAAAGAGATTTGATGGCACAGACGCTAAATAGGGAATATAACTTGCATTTTCACCGCCAGATAGCATTTTGTTGTCCATGTAAGCTTCAGAAATCGCTTGTTTTATTGCGTCTTTATCAATATTCATATTTGTTACCTTTTTAACTTATTCAGTAGGGCTTTTTGGGGCATTGATTGATTTGTTGGCTTGCGTTTCCCAAGTAAATGGTGCGAAATCGGGATCATCACCTTTCCAAGATGGTTTACGCACGGCATAAATAATGCTCGGGAATAACCAGAAGATAAGTGTCAAGATAACGAGAACGCCAAAATAGATTTCAGGGCTACCAACACTAATTTGATCTGGCGGAATAAAGCTGAAGATAAAAGCGGTTAAAGCGGAAATAAAACCAATACCGCCCACAATCCACATGCCTAAGTTACCGCCGGGCAAAGTATAAGGACGAGGTCGATTTGGCTGGCTATAACGTAATCTTAGTGCCGCAGCAAACATGCAAATATAGGCCGTTAGGTACAGAATGTTTGCGAGCTGATTTAATATTTGATAAGCCGCTTGAACAGACGGTAAAACGACAAAGAGAATGGATAAACAAGTCACTAATACTGCTTGTAGGAGCAAGATAAACGTTGCCGAGCCATTTTTATTGGTTTTCTGCCAAATTTTTGGTAAATAACCGGCTTTTGCTACGGCTAGCACACCTGTTGATGGCCCAACAACCCAAGTTGTCACACAGGTTAAGACACCAATAGCCAGCATGATTGCAACAATTGAAGAGGCCCAAGGTATGCCAACCCAGACAAAGAGATCATGGTATGCGGTGAGAATGGCTTGTGTTAAGTTGATTTGTTTGTTGGGAACGACAAACGCGATAGCTAAGGTTGCTAGCACAAGAATGAGAACGGTACCAATTGCGGCACTCATAATGGCAATAGGATAATTACGAGTCGGGTTTTTGACTTCTTTCACGTGAACCGCATTCATTTCCATTCCGGCATACATCAGGAAAATACTGGCGGCTAATACCACATTACTGAAATTAGAAAAATCAGGGATAATATCTCCCCAAGCCATTGTGACTTCAGGTGTATTTCCTGAAATAACATACGCAAAACCTAAAATAATGAGTAATCCAGCAGGAATAAATACACCAATAACGCCCCCATATTTTGCCATTGTGGCAAACGCTTTAGAGCCGCGTAATCCAATGAAAGTGGCGACCCAATACACGGCGAGTACGAGCACCAGTATAAAGATTTTATTACTTGCTAAGGAGGAAGCCGTATTTTCATTAGGATCTATATAGGCGATGGATACCGCACCAAAAGTCAGCGCGGTTGGCAAAAATACACAGACTTCGACAAATAAGATCATCATAATGGTAAATGCGAAGCGCCCACCAAAAGCTTCTCCTATCCAGCGGAACATTCCCCCTTTTTCTGGCCAGCCTGTTGCTAATTCGGCAGCGATTAGCGCAACGGGAACTAAAAATAGGATCGCAGCGAGCAGATAGTAAAAGATAGAGCTCAGACCATATTCAGCTTCGGAAGGCAATCCATTCAGTGAGACAACAGCAGTAATATTCAGCAGTACCAGACCAAAAATGGAAATAGTTCCCGCAGAGGCTTTTTTGTTGTCTGATGCCGATATTGTTGCTTTTTGTGAAGAATTAACAGAATCTGTCATAATAAACACCAATAAATTGTCTGGCACGTTGCGTAAACAACATGCATAAATAAGATAAATTAAGATTGAATGATGATTGCCATCTATTGATATAGACGGCAATCAATCTGACATTTAGCTATGATGAAAACCGGTTGTTTCCGATGCAGTGAGTGGGTGTGTAATTGGATGCTTCATGAAAAACTCAAGCGCACGCTTCATATCTTCAAGTAGTAGCATAGCTAAATCACGACTCACACCATGGCGCACTAAAATCCGTTGAATGACGAGATCTTCGCGGTTGGCTGGTAATGAGTAAGCGGGTACTTGCCAACCACGTGAACGCAGACGATCAGCAAGGTCGTAAAGTGTGTATCCACCGATACCTTGGTCTTCTTTCAGTTTCCAGCAAAGAGCAGGAATACCGGTTTGGCTATTTCCATCATAGATCATTTCAAATGGACCAAGTTTTGAAATTTCTTGTGACAGGTATTGTGCAGTTGTATAGCAAGCATTATGAATTTTGGTATACCCTTCACGACCAAGACGTAGGAAGTTATAATACTGGGCAATAATCTGTCCACCGGGGCGAGAGAAATTGAGTGCAAAGGTAGGCATATTCCCACCTAAATAGTTCACGTTAAAAATTAATTCTTCTGGTAGGTCTTTTGCTTCACGCCAAATCACCCAACCTGCACCTAAAGGGGCTAAGCCAAATTTGTGACCCGAGGTATTAATGGATTTAACGCGCGGTAAGCGAAAATCCCATTCAATATCAGGTGCACAGAAAGGCGCAAGGAAACCACCACTTGCACCATCGACGTGGATCGGAATATCCAGTCCGGTTTCTTTTTGCAGTTTATCCAGTGCATCACTGACGGCTTTTACTGGCTCATATTGGCAAGTAAATGTGACCCCTAAAGTAGGAACAACACCAATGGTATTTTCATCAACGCGCTTTAAAACTTCTTCCGGCGTCATGATCAGGCGGTCACCTTCAAGTGGGATCTCTCTTAATTCAACATCAAAATAACGTGCAAATTTATGCCAGCAAATTTGTACTGGGCCGCAAATTAAGTTTGGTTTATCCGTTGATTTTCCTTGTGCTTTTTGTTTTTTACGCCATTGCCATTTTAACGCTAATCCACCTAGCATAGCGGCTTCAGATGATCCAATTGTTGAGCAACCAAGTGTGTTGACCGCATCAGGCGAATTCCACAGATCAGCAAGCATATGGACACAACGATTTTCAATTTCGGCTGTTTGTGGGTATTCATCTTTATCTATCATGTTTTTATCAATAGAGAGATTCATTAAGTCACGAATTTCATCATCAACCCAAGTTTGACAAAATGTCGCTAAATTTTGTCGTGAATTTCCATCTAGCATTAATTCATCTCGGACAGCACTAAATACATTTTGTGCATCTCGTTCTTTTAATGGAAATTGTGTTTTAGGTAGTGATTGAGATAAATCAAATGATGCGTAAATATCGTCGTGTTCATTATAATGCATGACTTGTTTCTTATTCATTTCATGATTCCTTCTGTATTATATCTGTTTGTATAAACTAAAAAGTATATTTAAATCCGACTCCACCTTGTGGCTGTATTCGCCAATCTTTCTCGGTAGAACCCCATACTTGGTTAGAATATTTTGCTTGGGCAAAAATAGAAAAAGAGACATCCTGATTTAATTGATAATTTAATGTTAATTGAGGAAGTGCAAATAAGGTGTAAGTACTTTTATAATTACCTTCCATAATTGTTGGGCTTAGCCATTCATACATTTGATTACCGGCAATAAAAGGATCCCACGCAGCTTTTTTATTTGACGCAATATAAGGGTCGAGGCCACCTGTAAAATTAAATGATAATGACGTGCTTTCATTAAATTTAATGAGTTCATTGGTATAATTTAACCAAGCCATAATCATAAAATAATTCGCATTCTCATAAGATTGAGTGCCATTATTTATCATCATTGAGCCGTTATACCATTCTCTAAATGCATAGGCATTGAACGTTATGGAGAAATTAGCAGGTAGTTCCCAATTGGTTAATAAACTGAATATCCCCGTATTAACATGCCCTGAATCTCCACCTGAATTAACGCCATAAATATACATTGGTGAGAAAGCAAATTGAGTGGCTTTAATATAACCATTGGATGGAATGTACTCAGAAAAATCAAAAGATGTTTGTATCAACGAATAAGTTTGATTACTTCCTGAAAATTCATTTTCATTTTCAACCATAATTGAAGAAGACCATTTTACTTTGGAGGAATTAATAAAGCCTCCGTTATAACTTAATGTTCCTTTAGGTCCACTAAAACGGTTATCTTGCTGTTTTTCTTTACCATCATAATGATACATATTCCACGTGCGATCCCACTGTAGAGCAAGTGACCACTCAGGTGAAAAGTTGTAATTAGCGATAAAAGAAGGATGAGAGGTTGCCGTCTTATAACTTCCAGCATTCCCGTAGAAAGTTTGTGTTAATCCAATATAGCCATTTGGAATAAACAGTTTCTCGTCATCTTCTGCTTTTACCGTAAAAGGTAAAATAAGTAAAAATAGGCTTAGAATTAATCTATTATTTTTCATCAAAAATAATCCTTCTATATTCAATAATAAGAAAAAATTAAATTCCGAGAATTAAAGTATAAAAATAGTGAATAGCTGAATAACACAACATAATAATTTATTTTGTTGTATTATTAATTTTTAATTAAATCATATAGATATATATTTACGCCAAGTCAACAACTCAATATTAGAGTTAATTGTAATTGTTCATTTTTTATCTTTGGAATTAAAAATTAAAAAAATATTTATATACGAAATGTTCGACTTAAAATTTAGATAATAACAGCTATACTTTTGGTAAATTTTATGCAATAAATAAATGCAACAAAATAAATTATTTCGTTGCATTTATTATTAAAAATTTATTTGTTAATTGATCAAATAATGCAGATCGCAATAAGAATAATACTTCATGTGTATGTAATTAAACTTAAACTGAGTTACATGAAATCAATATTATTCATTTTTCTCTTATTTTTTACTCAGTTTAAGTAATCATTATCTTGATGTATTTTTATGGTGAAATTTTATTTCATAACTTTCTTGTCTAAATTCCAATTTATGAGTAAACAATATAAAGGAGAATATTTTTATTACTCTATTTATGTTTATTTGTGTTAATTGGATTTAGTAAAACTAATATAAATATAAAATTTAGTTATAATTTAATAATCAAAGTATAGTTGTTTTATTAAACAATTGATTAATACCAATCGGTTTATTGATTTTTCATCGGTAGTTTCATATTAATAATATTTTGCGGGTTTACTCTTTCTCATCTTGCTTAACATGTCACCTCAACGCACAACAAAATTGCGTTGTTAGACTGGGGTAGATAAAAAACAATCAACTTCAAGCGACCAATTGGACTCGCTATCAACACTTAGAAGTTTGATGTGTTTAGGTACTTTTTTCAAAAAAATGATAAATAATCTATCATTAGGTCTGTTCAGTTGTATGAATAATGATTAAAGTGAGATTAGTTAATAAAAATGAGGAAACGGTATGCTGTATATCTTCGATATGGGTAATGTGATTATTGATATCGACTTTAATCGTGTTTTTGATAAATGGTCCGAACTGAGTGGAACACCAGTTGAACAGATTAAATCACGATTTACTTTTGGAAATATTTTTCAGCTCCATGAATGTGGCAAAATTTCAGATATTGAGTTTGCAGAATTACTCTGTGAGGAGCTTGGTATTACATTGAGTTTTGAAGAGTTTGCGGAAGGTTGGCATGCAATTTTTGTTTCGCTAAGACCTGAAGTTATCGACATTATGGAACGCCTGCGTGAACAAGGGCACCGTGTTGTTGTCTTATCGAACACAAATCGTTTGCACCTTGATTACTGGCCTGAACACTATCCTGAAATTGCAGCCTCTTCTGATTTTCTTTATTTATCCCAAGATTTGGGAATGCGTAAACCAGATCCAGAAATTTTTAATTATGTTTTACAGTCAGAAGAATTTGATGCTACTGATACAATATTTTTTGATGATGTTGAAGCAAATATCAAAGCTGCCGAAGCTCTTGGTATCAAAAGTGTTCATGTAGTTGATAAAGATACGATCCCTGAATATTTTCGTACTTACGATTTCAGTGCTGAAGTAGAATAAGTGGGTGTTTTACCGTTATTTGATGTTTATTATTATGGAGTGACCTACTGTGTTGCTCCATTATTTTGTACAGAGTTATCATGATTGCATTAATACAAAGAGTGACCAACGCACAAGTTGTTGTTGACGATAATATTGTTGGGCAAATTGGTTCTGGCCTACTTGTTCTACTCGGTGTAGAAAAGGAAGATGATGAACAAAAAGCTAAACGTTTATGCGAAAAAGTGCTTGGTTATCGCGTGTTCTGCGATGAACAAGGCAAAATGAACCTTAATGTTCAGCAGGCGGGTGGTAGTTTACTTGTTGTTTCTCAATTCACTTTAGCTGCTGATACCAAAAAAGGGATGAGGCCCAGTTTTTCTGGCGGTGCAGAGCCTTCCCGCGCTGATCAATTATATGAATATTTTGTTGAGCAAAGTTGCCAACAAGGTGTTAATACACAGAAAGGGCAGTTTGCGGCAGATATGCAAGTCAGTCTGACAAATGATGGTCCAGTCACTTTTTGGTTGCAAGTCTGACCAACAAAATAAGGGAGAGATTATGTATCATTTACGTACACCTAAAGATGAAACTGAATTTGATGCTTATTACCAGTTTCGTTGGGAAATGTTACGTAAACCCTTTAATCAACCCCTAGGTTCAGAAAAAGATGGCTATGATTTAACGGCGCATCATCAAATGGTTGTTGATGATAAAAATCGCATTTTAGCCATTGGTCGTCTTTATATTAATGCAGATAATGAAGGCGCAATTCGTTTTTTAGCTGTTAACCCAGTCATGCAAGGGAAAGGGTTAGGCAAGCTCATCTTAATGGCTTTAGAATCGATTGCCCGGCAAGAAGGCGTTAAGCGTATTGTTTCTAGCGTGCGAGAAGAAGCCGTATCTTTTTTTAATAAGATAGGTTTTGATAATCGCGGATTAATTGCGGGTGAACTGAAAACACCTATTCGCCATTATCTTATGATCAAACCCATTGAAACACTTGATCAAATTCTACATCGGCCTGATTGGTGTGGTGAATTACAACAAGCATGGTACAAATATATCCCATTGAGTGAAAAAATGGGGGTGCGTATTGAGCAATATACAGGTAAGAAATTCATCACAACAATGCCTGAATCGGGCAATCAAAATCCGCATGCAACGATATTTGCAGGCAGCCAATTTTCACTGGCAACACTAACTGGGTGGGGGCTAATTTGGCTATTAATGCAAGAACATCAGTTAGGTGGGGATATTGTGCTTGTCGATGCAAATATCCGTTACAGTACCCCTGTCAGTGGTCGGCCAATTGCAATTGCGGATATGAGCAAACTCAGTGGTGATCTTGACCGTCTTGCCAGAGGAAGTAAGGCAAGAGTGAAGCTAGAAGTTCAAGTCATTGGGGCAGATAGTGAATCAGGCGCAGTTTTCAGTGGTGTTTATATGGTGATGCCTTCTCAAAATGTCATCAAACCGAATTAACGCTATGGTCGGCAGATAGGCAATCACATTGTCATATGTTATCGTCAAACCAATCTTAAAATCTTCCTAATATTCTAAATCAATTAGCCAACGATAAGTGAATTATCGCTGACTAATTATTATCTGATTTTTCTATCAGTGTATTGTGTGAAATTATTGTGTGACGATCGCAGGTATTTGCTGATGACTTGGCACTGGTGGCTCAAGTGGCATTGTTTCAGATTCAACAGGTGCCATTTCGCTTTCAACTGATGAAGTTACTACGCCATTGACAACAGTTCGAAACATTCTCTTTCCTTGTAATGGCATGGCCATCAACTCACCATTTAATGTTTTAGTTAATTTTGGTGCAAGAAGGTCACCTTGCAATGTTGTATCAAAATCACCCATTAATTGAGGTGGGAAACCTTGCCAGCCCCATTGATTTAATACGGATAGGTCAACATTTGTTCCTGATGCACGTAATAAAAAAGGCACTTTCTGTGGTGATTGTTTAACTAAAAGCCCGACTTTGACAATTCCTTTTTCTGTACTTGCGGTGAGTGATGCAGCAGCAGATGCTTGCCCACTTTGGCGGACATCCATATAGGGTCTGCGAACCATAACTTGATTAATTGTACCGCTATCGGCATTAAATGAGGCTTTACCACTCCAAATACCCCATTGCTTCTGTTTGATGAAGTTGATGTCTTCAATATTTCCACTGAGCGCCGTAAATTCAAATGGGAAATAAGACTCGATATTCATCAATAGGGATTGTGATAAAGTAAATTGTTGGATTTTAAACCCAGATAACCAATTGGGCGCTGGTTGTGCAAAGAAGTCCAGCCAAGTATTTGGCAGTGTATATAAAATACCTGCTAATTTACCTTCATTAATGGTTAAAGTTTTATCATTTCGCTGCCAAGTTGCGTTAAGATTAAAAACACCTTTGTAATAATAGCCGGATAATTTCTCTATATTGAGGTTATCACCTTGAATATTGGCTTTTCCGATGAGCGTATCAACTTGTTGATCGCCAATCACCAGTTGGTCAATATTAAAATCAATATGACTTTTAGGCAGATTCCAGCTTCCTCTGACGAAGCCAAGCTGATCTATCTCGGTATTTAATCCTGATACTGCCCAATCTTTACCTTGTAAACCAATATTGGTCAGAATAAGATTTTTGATAGAAATTGGGTGTTCAATTTCAATGACCTTGAGTAAATCAGCAAAAGAAATACTGGTTTGCCAGCCTACTCGGTTCATGGCGAGTGAATCAATGACAATAGATTTATCCGCAAGCATCTTGCCTGACCCAAGAATATAACCATTATTGAGATAACCACTTGCCTCATTAAAAACCAACATATTTTCTTGCCGTTTTCCTGTAATAGCGACATTTTTTAGTGGCAATTCATTGATATTTAATTGATTAGAAGTAAAGCGAAAATCACCATAACCAAAAGGATGGTTAACTGTTGGATGCCATGGCGTGATCCCCCCCGTTAATCCTACCGCTTCTATTTGATTATTATTCTGATTTAATTGAATACGACTATTTTCAAATTGCAGAATATGGGCATCTAATGGAATTGATGTTGAAGTCTCTGAGGAATTGAGGGCAACGTCACCTTGTGTTATCACTAAACGATGAATAGCATTGCCACTAAAAAGCTTGCGCCAGCTCATCTCAACAACAATCTGTTTTGCATCTACTGAAATATCATTATTCGCAGAAGAGAGCTTGATATCTTGGAAGATAAATTCACCTGGATTAGCAAACTCATGTCCCATGATACCAACATCAATATTATAGCTCGTCAATTTACTTAAAAACTGGCTGGCGTATGAAGCTCCCCAGCGCGTTTGTAAGCTGATATAAGTAAAAATGATGACAAATAAAAATAAGATTAGAAGCGTAATAATGAGCCTAGTTAACCATCTCATAGTTATCTGCCCTCTCTATAAGTTATGATATTTGATGTATTCGTCTGACTAAGTTGACTATAACAATTCTTGTCATGACAGAATATAGCATAAAGGCTGTTAACATCCGTTATTAACAGCCTTTAGCAGTATGAATTGGTTCAATTCTCTATTTATTGCAGGTGACAAAATACAGAATAACCGCCAGTGTATGCAACTTTGGCGGTTATAGATAGATTACTTTTCGATAGGAAAGATTAAATTAAGAACAATTGCAGTCAGCCCACCTGCAGCAATACCTGAGGAAAAGAGGGTTCTTAGCCAATCAGGTGCAAATTGTAAGATTAAAGGTTGTTGTGAAACGCCTAACCCGACAGCGAGTGAGAGAGCAATAATCATAATGGCGCGGCGATTTAATGGCTCACGGGAAACGATACGCACACCTGATGCCGCGATAGTACCAAACATCACAATGGTTGCACCGCCCAGAACAGGCTCAGGTATTTGCTGTATAAAGCCTGCTACTGCTGGGAATAGCCCAAGCAAAACCAACAGCAATGCCACAATATAACCCACATAGCGGCTAGCAACTCCAGTAAGCTGAATGACGCCATTATTTTGGCCAAAACAGGAGTTTGGAAAAGTGTTAAATATAGCAGAAACCATAGAATTTAAGCCGTTAGCTAACACGCCGCCTTTAATCCGTTTCATGTAAATAGGCCCACGAACGGGTTGTTCTGAAACATCAGAAGTTGCAGTGATATCCCCAATGGTTTCTAGTGACGTGACCATGAAAATAAGCATTAATGGGATCAGCAAATTCCAATCAAATGATAGACCATAATAAAAAGGTTCAGGGATTGTAATTAATGAATGCTCACCTTCAGTTGGCTGCGGGGTGGGTAACATATCCATCCACCACGCTGTAACATAGCCGACAGCCATTGCAATCACG
The DNA here is from genome assembly GCF_000314895.2 of Providencia sneebia DSM 19967. Taxonomy (GTDB): domain Bacteria; phylum Pseudomonadota; class Gammaproteobacteria; order Enterobacterales; family Enterobacteriaceae; genus Providencia; species Providencia sneebia. The sequence goes on from NZ_CM001773.1 coordinate 690,956, forward strand.
AGTGATGCAACTCGAAGATAAGGATTTTTTTGGCGGTTAAGTAAGATAATAACGGCTAATACGACACCTGCAAGAATAAGGTAATCCGGTGAACCAAACGTTTTGTTTTCTATTGCGCTGTGTCCACCGCCAATAGATGTTAGTCCCACTTGTATTAAAGATAAGCCGATAATCATGACAACAATACCGGAAACAAGAGGTGTAATAACACGGCGAGCTAAATGTAAAAAACGCGATAGAACAACTTCGGTGAGAGCGGCAACAAGTAGAGTACCAAATAATGCAGCCATCATTGAAGGGATATCCGCCCCACCTTGCTTAAGTGCAACTCCTCCCATAATGAGTGGTGCAACAAAGTTAAAACTGGTTCCTTGAATGGAAAGCAGGCCAGAGCCTATTGGACCCCAAGCACGGATTTGGATCAAAGAAGCAATACCTGAAGCAAACAGCGACATACTGATAATGCGCTCTGTATCATGAGCAGGTAGCCCTAATGATTGGCAAATTAGCATCGCGGGTGTGATCACAGCGACAAACATTGCCAAAAGGTGCTGACCTGCGGCAAACAGTGCTTGTGGCAAGGGTGGCTTATCTTCTAAACGATAAATAAGTTCACTTTGCGCTGTCGTTTCAGCGGTCTGTTTTTCAGATACGGGATGATTCATTTTCTATTTCTCTGACAACAAAAAAAGCATTTTAAATAGATTAACGCAAAAAGCAATCGTTTGCGTAAAAGTATTTATTCATTATTAGCTAAAATCGTCACACTTTTATATGTTTTAACTTGTATTGATTGCGAGTTTTTAATCTAATTTTGATGTTTTTACGCAAAGTGGTAAGAAATATTTAACATTCTATTGATTTATTTATAATTATTAATAACGCATGAGGTACGTGAATGTATCATCTTGATGTCTACGGTACACTTGTCGCAGCAACTCTCGTTTTATTGCTAGGACGCAAATTAGTCAGAACTGTTCCTTTCCTTGAAAAATATACAATCCCAGAACCTGTTGCTGGTGGGCTGCTGGTTGCTTTTAGCTTATTGATTATAAAGCAAGTATTTAATTGGAGCTTATCTTTTGATTTGTCATTACAAGAACCTATGATGCTGGCATTTTTTGCAACGATAGGCTTGAACGCAAATTTAGCAAGTTTGAAAGCGGGCGGTAAGGCACTATTTGTCTTTATTTTTGTGGTTGTGGGTTTATTACTGGTACAAAACACAGTTGGTATTGCTTTAGCTAAATTTATGGATCTTGACCCTTTAATGGGGCTGCTAGCAGGTTCAATTACTTTATCGGGTGGACATGGTACGGGGGCTGCTTGGGGGAAAATCTTTACCGAAAGCTATGGTTTCCAGAGTGCGACTGAAGTTGCGATGGCTTGTGCCACATTTGGCTTAGTGCTTGGTGGATTAATCGGTGGGCCAGTTGCTCGTTTTTTAATCCGTAATATTCCAACGCCGGGTACAGGTAATGATGATAAAGAAGTTCCTACTGCATTTGAAAAGCCACAATCGGGGCGAATGATCACTTCAATGGTACTTATTGAAACAATTGCGTTGATTGCAATTTGTTTAATGCTTGGTAGCTATATAGAAGAGTGGCTAGCGGGAACAATATTATCATTACCGAAGTTTGTTTGTGTTCTATTTGTTGGTGTGATTTTAAGTAATGGGTTATCAGTTGTCGGGTTCTATCGTGTTTTTGATCGCGCAGTATCTGTTCTTGGTAACGTCAGCCTTTCATTATTCTTAGCTATGGCGTTGATGAGTTTGAAACTGTGGGAACTGGCTTCTTTGGCAATTCCTATGCTTGTTATTCTCGGTGTACAAGCTTGTGTGATGGCAGCATACGCTATTTTTGTAACCTTTAGAGTGATGGGGAAAAACTATGATGCCGCAATACTTGCTGCGGGACACTGTGGCTTTGGTTTAGGAGCCACACCAACAGCGATAGCAAATATGCAAGCAGTCACTGAACGTTTTGGTCCATCACACCTTGCATTCTTAGTGGTGCCAATGGTTGGAGCATTCTTTATTGATATCGTGAATTCTCTTGTCATCAAACTCTATTTAATGTTGCCGATATTTCCAACGGTAGCGGGCTAATACATTGGTATAGAACAAAATTCAACAAAGCGAAAACGGTAGCAATTGCCGCAAATTGTTGCGGCAATTGCATTGGTGAACTAAATAATAAGCGGCTTTCTCAATTAATTATGCATGGCTATATTGTTCTCGTTCTGGTAGCCACCTTTCAATAAGTTGCTTGGCATTATCAGGATAATGCTGCTGGATATGGCGAGCAATACGCTGTACTTCTTTTAACATATATTGATCTCGCAATAAATCTGCGACTTTAAATTCAGCATTCCCAGTTTGTCTGGTGCCTAATAGCTCCCCAGGCCCTCTTATTTCAAGATCTTTTTGAGCAATAATGAAGCCATCATTACTATCGCGCAGTACCTGTAAACGCTGTTTAGCGGTATGCGTTAAAGGTGTTTTGTAGAGAAGAACACAGTGAGATGCAATTGCACCACGGCCAACTCGTCCTCTTAATTGATGTAATTGAGCAAGCCCTAAACGTTCTGGATTATCAATAATCATCAAGCTGGCATTTGGAACATCGACACCAACTTCAATCACAGTTGTAGCAACGAGTAGTTGGATCTCATTATTTTTAAAGGCTGACATAATGCTTTGTTTTTCAGCTGGTTTCATTCGACCATGAACAAGACCAACTTTTAGTTCTGGCAGCGCTGCCGTAAGCTCTTCACAAGTGACCTCAGCTGCTTGCGCTTCAAGTAGCTCTGAATCTTCAATAAGTGTACAAACCCAATAAGCTTGTCGCCCTTCATCAATACAGGCTTGTCTAACGCGTTCAATAATATCATTGCGCCTAGTATCAGGAATGGCAACTGTGGTAACGGGTGTACGACCTGGCGGCAATTCATCAATTATTGAAGTATCCATATCCGCATACGAGGTCATCGCTAATGTTCGCGGAATAGGTGTTGCAGTCATAATTAACTGATGCGGATGGAAGCCTTGTTGCTCACCTTTTTCGCGTAATGCAAGGCGTTGATGTACCCCAAAACGGTGTTGCTCATCAATAATCACCAGTCCCAATGCTTTAAAGCTGACTTGTTCTTGAAAGATTGCATGAGTACCCACCACCATATTGACATCACCATTAGCAATGGCTTCTTGCTGCTGCTGCCGAGCTTTTCCTTTTTGCTTACCGGCAAGCCAGCCAACAGTAATTCCAAGAGGTTCAAACCATTGCTTAAATGTACTTGCGTGTTGCTCAGCTAAAATTTCTGTTGGTGCCATTAAGGCAACTTGTTTACCATTTTCGATAGCAGAGAGTGCGGCAAGGGCAGAGACCAGGGTTTTACCAGAACCAACATCACCTTGAATTAGGCGCATCATCGGTGCATCTTTTTTAAGATCCTGCTCTATCTCTGCGACTACACGCGTTTGTGCATTGGTCGGTGAAAAGGGAAGTTGAGCGAGCAATTGTGATTTTAGCTGACCATTTGATATAAGAGGTTGTGCATGGAGGCGTTCATTACCCGCTTTGAGTGCCAACATACTTAAATTGTGTGCGAGTAATTCTTCGAGTATTAATCGTTTTTGGGCTGGATGCTGCCCTTTTTCCAATTCACTGAGATCAACATTCGCGGGCGGAGTATGTAATAAGCGAATTGCATCAGGAAGACTTATCATTCCTTGGCTGAGTTCACTCGGTAAAAGTTCTTTTATTTGCCCACTTTCTAGCAAGATTAATGCTTGATCAATTAACTTACGCAAGGTTGCTTGTCTGACGCCTTCTGTTGTGGGATAAACCGGAGTCAGATCTTCTTGCAGTGTGATATCGAGTGTATTTTGAGATACCTTATATTCAGGATGAATGATTTCAGGACCTGTATTACCCCTACGAACTTCACCATAAGCAGTGACTTGTCGACCTTCGGCCAAGTTATTTTTCATCGCAGCCGTAAAATTGAAAAAGCGTAAGGTTAAATTACCCGTTCCATCGGTAATTAAGCAGGTCATCATCTTTTTGCGGCCAAATACAACTTTGGTCTGGAGCACTTCACCAACTACGGTTGCTGTCGTACCGGGTAATAAATCTCGTATTTTATAAAGGCGTGTGTGATCTTCATAACGCAAAGGCAGATGTAAAAGTAAATCTTGAACAGTATTCAGGCCAATCTTGCTTAATTTTTCTGATTGACTCGCACCGACACCATGCAAAGTGGTCAGTGAAATGGTATCAAGCAGCCCGCTATTCATTCTTTGTTCCTTAACCTAGCTGTTGTTTTTTCATTTTCTCAGTTAACTGCATTTGCGCCCACCAAGCATCTTCTGCTTCAATTTGACCTTGCGAATTGATATAGGGACGCGCTAATCTTTTACGTTTGGCGACTTCAGCAAGGACAGGATAACCACCTTCAAATAGCCACTCTTGTTGTTCTTGCTCAGTGAGTAAACTTTGTTCTCGTGTATACATACCAGCAAGTTGTCTTTGGCGTTGAGCTTCATATAAGATCAAGGCAGAGGCGACAGAAACATTCAGGGATTGCACCATACCAACCATTGGAATAATGATATGTTGGTCTGCAAGTGCTAATGCTTGAGGTGAGATACCTTTTTTTTCTTGTCCCATCATAATACAAGTGGGTCGGGTGTAATCAATTTCACGAAAATCCACTGCATTATCAGATAAGTTTGTTACAAGGATCTGCATGTTTTGTGATTTTAGCTGGGAAATTGCATCTTCAGTAGAATGGTGAGTCACCACTTTCACCCAGCTATTACAGCCTGCCGCTGAAGATACTGAGAGTTTGACATGTTGATCAGGCCAAATTGCATGAATTTGGTGAATACCGACGGCATCAGCACTCCGCACGATAGCGGAAACGTTATGAGGTTTATGAATTTCTTCGAGACAAATTGTTAGGTCTGGTTGCCGCATCGCCATCATTTGGCAAATGCGGCGATAGCGGCGTTCATTCATAGTTAGTTCGTGTTAATTTCGATTTCGGCTAACACGTAATACATCAGGCATAATACGAATTTTACGCATGACGTTGGCTAACTGAACTCGGTTTTTGGTTGTAAGGCGGATAAAGGCACTATAAACGCGACCATCTTTCTCCTCAGTATTCATGCTTTGAATACTGGAGTTAGCATCATTAATCGCAGCAGTTAAATTTGCTAATGCCCCTTGGTGGTTAATCATGTCGACTTTGATTTCGGCAATAAAGTCAGTATCGGTGTCACTATCCCATTCAACAACCATGAATTTATCTGGCTCTTTTTGATAGCCTCGAATATTACGACAAGATTCATGGTGGATAACTAAGCCTTTACCCGGGCTAATATGCGCAACGATAGGATCGCCAGGAATTGGACGGCAACATTTCGCAAAAGTAATTAATACGCCATCAGCACCTTTAATGGAAAGTTTATTCGGCACATTTCCATTTTGTTCATTTTCTTCTGCCGTTGCAGTATTGCTTTGTAAATTGCGGGCGACAACAACACTCATTGCATTACCAAGCCCAATTTCTGCCAACAGGTCATCAATTGAGTTCAATTTCATGCGAGCTAATTCGATATCAATATTAGATTGCGGTATATCATTAAGTTTTTGTGTTGTACCCAAAGCATGATTCAATAAACGGCGACCTAAATTAATTGAGTCTTCACGTTTAAGGTTTTTCAATAATTGGCGTATTTTTGCACGAGCTTTCGAGCTAACAACAAAATTTAGCCAAGCGGCATTTGGTCTAGCACCTGGAGCCGTAATTATCTCAACTGTTTGCCCATTAGTAAGGGATTGAGAGAGTGGATAAGGTTGGCGATCAACTCGAGCACCGACACAAGCATGGCCGATATCAGTATGAACAGCATAAGCAAAATCAACCGGCGTAGCGCCAGTTGGCAGTTCAACTATTATTCCTTCCGGAGTAAATACATAAATTTCATCAGGGAAGAGGTCAGATTTTACACTTTCGATAAATTCAAATGAGCTACCCGCGGTTTGTTGTAACTCAAGTAAACTTTGCATCCAACGTTGAGCGCGAACTTGAGCTGTCGTCCCTGATTCACCTTGCTCTTTATATGCCCAATGAGCTGCCACACCCATTTCAGCCATTTGATCCATATCTTCAGTACGGATTTGAACCTCAACTGGCACACCATGCGGACCAATCAATGATGTATGCAATGATTGATAGCCGTTTGCTTTTGGAATGGCAATATAATCTTTGATACGACCGGGGCGTGGTTTATACAAATTATGCATTTGTCCCAAAACCCGATAACAAGTATCGACATCTTTCACAATAACCCTAAAGGCATAGATATCCATAATAGAATGGAAACGTTGCTCTTTTAGGTGCATTTTGCGGTAGATTGAGTAAAGGTGTTTTTCGCGACCACTAACTTTGCAGGGTATTCCCGCTTCAGTAAGACGGCCATCAATTTCAGAGAGGATCTTTTGAATCATCTCTTTACGGTTGCCTCGTGCAGCCTTGACGACTTCTTTAATCACGCGATAACGATTTGGATACAATGCTTCAAAACCAAGCTCTTCAAGCTCCGTTTTGATGTGATGAATACCTAATCGGTGTGCAAGAGGGCTGTAAATTTCCAGTGTTTCTCTTGCGATGCGACGACGCTTATCTGGCCTTAATGAGCCAAGCGTGCGCATGTTATGAGTGCGGTCTGCCAGTTTTATCAAAATGACGCGAATGTCTTTCACCATCGCCATAATCATTTTGCGAAAGTTTTCTGCTTGAGCCTCTTTTTTGTCACGGAAATTGAGTTTATCTAATTTAGATACACCTTCAACTAAACCCGCAACTGTGCTACCAAATAGCTCTTCTATATCTTGAAATGTCGCTGGAGTATCTTCAATCACATCATGAAGTAGCGCAGCCATCAGTGTTTCATGATCCAAACGCATTTGAGCAAGAATGCAAGCTACAGCAACTGGGTGAGTAATATAAGGCTCACCACTTGAACGGGTCTGACCTTCATGGGCATCCCGTGCGACAATATAGGCTTTTTTCAGTAATTCAATCTGATCTTCGGGAAGATATTTTTGAATAACTTGATTTAGGCTTTCAAACAGATACAAGGCAGACCCACCTTAGCAATTAGCGACGACCTTCAGCGATAGCAGAAACTGCCTGCATTTCAGCCGCTTCTTGTTCTTGTTGCTCTTGACGCTCACGTACATCCAGTATGTGACCGTTGATTAAACCTTCTTCTATTTCACGTAAAGCGATAACGGTGTATTTGTCGTTTTCTTCAGGAACTAAAGGATCTTTACCACCTGTTTGTAATTGACGAGCCCTACGAGCCGCAACCAGTACAAGGTCAAAACGGTTACCAATTTTTTCTACTGCATCTTGAACAGTTACGCGTGCCATAAGTGTGCTACTCCAAAGAAATAAAAAAATGACCTGATATGATACTGAAACTATTCTCAGTCTACCAGCAATTTGCTGATTAAAGCATCATGTCGCTGAATTTGGCGTTCTAATCTTAAGCGTTCGCTACGAATGATTGACTGTAAATCACTCAATGCACTATTAAAATCGTCATTAACAATGATGTAATCATATTCATTGTAATGTTCTATTTCACCAACAGCTTGTGACATGCGTTTTTCAATCACTTCATCGCTATCCTGACCACGTCCTCGTAAACGACGATAAAGTTCATCTTTTGATGGCGGTAATATGAAAATACTACGCGCCGAAGGCATGGTTTCTCGGATTTGTTGCGCGCCTTGCCAATCAATATCCAAAAATACATCAACACCACTTTTGAGTACATTTTCAATGATAGGTCGGGAAGTCCCATAATAATTGCCAAAAACACAAGCGTGTTCTAGGAATTCATTATTTTCGACCATTGATAAAAACTCAGCTTCAGAAACGAAGAAATAGTGCTCACCATGAACTTCACCTGGCCGCGCAGGTCTTGTTGTATGTGACACAGAAACTTGCGTGTCATACAACGGTTGTGTTTTCAACAACGCCTGAATTAAGCTTGATTTACCTGCACCGCTTGGAGCAGAAATAATATATAACGTGCCTTGTATCATGATGGTTTCTTAGATAATTGCGAGTTTAATGTAAAAAGTCGTAATAACCCTGCATAGTATACACGTACTTAAGCCAACATGCAGTGTTATCAATAAAACATGGATTATAACGTAATTATGTTAATAAATAGATGAATTGTGACGGCGTTCCAGAAATTATTTTATCTTGAATGTAACGGTTCATTCTTTTTGCGAAGGCTTACGAAAGGATATTGAAATGTACATGTAATATTGAAATCAACATGTCATTTTATTTTTGCTATCTCAAAATTAAGTTGCGTGGAGATAATTTAAATAAGATAACAAGGATCTGTTATGTGGAAAATTTTAAGTCTAGGTAAAAGAGGGACATTCGCTCAAATAGTTTATGCTATATCTATAATGGTTATATTTTGTAATTATTCATTTTCAAACATTATCACATCAGAAAAACTTGATTGCTCAAAATTGAATAAAACCCAATTAGCTTATGAGAGCCAAAAGTTAGGCGAACGTTTGAGGCAATGGAATCAATCTTATCGTTTATTGGGTAATAGTCCTGTCGATGATGAAACTTATGATCAGCTGCTAGATATGTGGCAACATTGGCAAAGATGCCAGAACCTTTCTGATCACCCGCCTGTTGTTGGCTTAACCATAAACAAGCAACATTCTAAAATAGTGAAGCATCCCGTTGTTCATACTGGGCTAAAAAAATTAACACAAAATCAGATAGCACACTGGCTAAAAGCAAGAGGGAATGCTTGGTTACAACCCAAAGTGGATGGTGTAGCTATTTCACTGGTTTATCATTATGGCAAATTGGCGTCAATGATAAGTAGGGGTAATGGTATTGAAGGTTTGGAATGGCGTAATAAAGCCGACTTTATTAATGCTATTCCTAAACAAATCCCCACCATACAGCCTCAATTAATATTACAAGGTGAGTTATATTGGACACTACAAGAGCATGTCCAAGAGCATTCGGGCGGAATAAATGCAAGAAGCCGTGTTGCTGGATGGTTGATGCGTAAAAATGAGCCGTCAAAACCAACTAATGATATTGGTCTATTTGTATGGGCATGGCCTGATGGGCCGTCTAGTATGCAAGAACAATTACAATCATTAGTAAAATTAGGTTTTCCAATGATGACTTCGCATACTCATTTAGTTGAAAGCATGGAGCAAGTTAAATATTGGCAAACGTATTATTATCAACAGCCAATGCCATTTGCTACAGATGGTGTTGTGCTTAAAACATTTCCAACACCTAAAACATCCGCATGGCATGTTAATGTTAATAGTTGGGCAGTCGCTTGGAAATATCCATATCGAACAGAAATATCTAAAGTTAAAAAGCTCGATTTTCATGTTGGTAGAACCGGAAATATGAGCGTCGTGGCAGAAATAGAACCAATTAAAATTGATAGTAAAAATGTTAAAAAACTTCATCTTGGTACACTAAAATCTTGGCGACATAAAAATGTATTAGTTGGTGATTTAATACAAATAACATTAGCTGGGCATGGCATTCCAAAATTTAAAACAGTAGTACTACAAGCAGAAAATCGAGTATTACCTGATTTGTCACACTTAAAACAATATCATTATTTTAGTTGTTTTATACCTTCAACATCTTGCCAACAGCAGTTTGTCGCCCGTTTAACTTGGTTAGGGAAACAACTGGGTATTAAAGGTATTAGCCAAGCAACATGGCAGGAGTGGGTTGAAAAACAACAACTAACCCGCCTTACAATGTGGCTATCATCAAGTTGGCGACAAAATTTACCGAAGACAAAAAAAGTACAAAGCTTAATATCTCAATTGAAAAATACCTATAAACAACCATTGGCGCACTGGCTAAAAGGCATTGGCATCCCACTAAAAGATAAACAACTTTCGTTAATTTCGCATGTTAGCCAACTTAATGAAGCAGAATTTTTAGTGAGTATGGATTTATCAAAAAAACAAAAATCAAAATTGACTAAATGGCTATCAGAACCAGAAGTACAGGCTATTTTAAAAGACATTAATGAAGTGACTATGACTGAAAATAAGTAAGCCACCTTAAGGTAAGGCGGCTTTTAGCTATTAATCTTGGTTTTCATAGTTAAAAATAGGTAGGCCTAAACGATAACGGATGGCGAGTAATCGAGCACTAAGCCCTATAACTAATGTAATAATAACCACAATGTCTTTTGGTAAAGGTGTATATAATAGCCCAATATAAAGCCATGCAGCGGCAAAAGATATGCCAGCATAGAGCTCTTTTTGGAAAACAAGAGGAATGGTATTACACAGCATATCACGCAGAACACCACCAAATACGCCTGTAATAACGGCAGCAATAGCCGCGATAACTGGGCTATATTCCATATCAAGTGCAATCTGTGCACCTAAAATGGAGAAAACAATTAAACCGATTGCATCAAGGATGAGAAATAACCTACGCAAATGTTTCATCATTGGCGCTATCCAAATGGTAATAATGGCAGCGCCAGCGACAGTAAGAATATATTCAGGGTTTTTGACCCATCCTAAAGGATAGTGTCCAAGTAGAATATCACGGACAGAGCCACCACCAATGGCTGTCGCAGATGCAATAATGATAACGCCAAAGACATCCATTTTACGGCGGCCAGCCGCTAAGGCACCCGTCATGGCTTCAGCAGTAATACCGATAATATAAAGAACGCTTAGTAACATAATAATTCTATTCGACACTAAAATGATTAATAAAGGGTAATATTACCTGAAGAAATTCTCGACTGAGATTTTCTAGTGCCCAGCAAAATGGATTAGTTAAAGTAATCCGATGGCACATATCAAAAGTCGTCAGAGGATACCAGATTGAACAATAAATTACCTTATAAAGAAAGACAAATAACACATGATAAAAGATGTCATCAATTAACAAACATAAATGTCTGGACGCCAGACAGCTTATGGTTAGTTTATGATGTTCGCCCAAATGGGAGCTCTTTTACTGGCTTAACGATAGAAAAAATTCATGTGAATAATGGTAGTCAGTGTGAAATTTATCGTGCTAATAATGGCGCTCATGTTGGCGTGGTAACAGTAAGTACGGAAAACCCGCCTCGATACGCTTTTATACAGGGCCCTGAATACCCCGATGAACAGTGGCAATATGATTTCCATCACCGTAGAGGCGTGTATGTAAGTGATGATGCTCTAGGCATCGCACATCCTATTGATGCTATGAGGATTACCCCCCCTTTTATTGCTGGCGCGCTCAGAGGTGGAACACATGTTCACGTATTTAGCCCAGATAGTAAATGGCTTAGCTTTACCTATAATGACCATGTTTTGCATGAAAAAGATATTCGATTAGACCAACGAAATGTCGCGATTGCAGTGCCTATAAAATCGGTTGATATTGAACCTAAAGGGCATGAACGTGAATATAGTGGTGATTATTTTTGTTGTGTGATTACTCAAACATTCCTATTTCCAAAAATAGGGAGTGATGAAATAAGCAGAGCTTATGAAGAAGGCTGGGTTGGTCATGATGGATATATAAAACAAAATGGTGAGCGACAAAAAAGGGCTATTACATTTATGGGTGATACTCATGGTGCAAATAATGAAATTATTCCGGAAGTTTACCTTGTTGACCTTCCAGAAATAGAGGATGAATTCATGTTATCGGGTGAGTATCCTGTAGAAGGAACATCATCAAAGATGCCTTTCCCACCCAAAAATATCCAACAGCGCCGTTTGACTTATACACATAACAGAAAATATCCAGGTCTTGCTAAACAGCCAAGGCATTGGCTGCGTACTTCTCCTGATGGCTCTGCAATTGCATGTTTAATGAAAGATGATAATGGGATTGTGCAATTATACTTAGTCAAAACATGTACAGGAACATTAAAACAAGTCACTTATAGCGATAATTCAATACAATCAGCATTTAGTTGGGATAGCCAAGGCCAACATATTAGCTTTATTTGTGATAATAGTGTGATGTTGTGCAATATAGAAACAGGTAAAACAGAACGGCTTACGATACGCAGTGACCTTCCACCTGTTGCAGATGCTGTTGTGTTTTCACCAGATGATAGTTTAGTTGCCTTTATGCGTGACATTGATGGATTTAGACAGATCTATACAGTGGAAACGGGGTTGTTTTCTAAATAATGACGACAATATAAGCATAAGATACTAACAAGATGATTTCAAAGGACATGAAATAAATGTTCTTGAAATTATTCGTTGGTAAATAATTTATGTAGAGGTTTAATCTAAATATTTTGTAACACTATTTTTGTTTGTTCATTTAAAATAGATTAATTAGGATATTATTTATAGAGATAAGAATAAGTAAGAAAGGAAACTATATACATATCATTATTAAATAATGTCAAAAAATTTTTATTTAAATAAATGCTATTTTTTAATTCAATATTTGATTGTCTCAAATGGATTTTTGGCTACTGCTCATTAGTATTTTTTGTGTCAGATTTATTATGTTGAGTTTCATCTTTAGCTTGTTTTTCTAGGCTATCGATTCTTTTTTTAGGTGAATCTTCTTTGCTGCTATCACCTGACCTTACATAATCTAAGGGAATGAAAAGAGTATCCATAACCGCAGTTAAAGGGAGGTCAATCACTAATAATGGTCTTAAAACCCAACCTGTATTTTCGTCTTTAATTCTTTCTAAGCTATTTTTAGAACCAGGGTAATAACCATCCGCAGGACCTGCATGCGTCATAATACTTGAGCAAGCAGAAAGCATCAGAGATGTACAGCAAAATAGTATTCTTGTTACCAATAGGTTAATCATTTTTTCCCTTGTACTAATATAACAACGCTGGTTTAGGGTAGAAGCACAATAATAACTAAAAATTAAAAATAGACAATAAAAGGATAGTAATAAAAAATGTTGCTTTTATATTGTCTCCCCAAATAAAAACTCGAATTTCATTCACCATCCAACTTTTTATCTCCTTAAGTAATATAAATAGTCTCTTTTTTATCTATTCTCATACATCGTATATTACTAATATAACTAACGGATAATTAATTTTTATATGAATAAATGTGAAACAGTATATTGCTGAATTTTTATAAAACACCGAAGTGTGGCGTGTTGCACATATTAGTTTGTTTTTATTTGGCACAATCGATTCAGTTATATTTTATGGTGACTTTTCGTCAAGAGGATAGCGGTTTATGAGTGAGTTAGCTCTTACTGTGAGTTTGTTGGCGTTAGCTGCTGCACTGGGATTATGGATAGGTAATTGGAAAATCCGTAATGTTGGACTTGGTATTGGTGGAGTGCTATTTGGCGGGATTATCGTCGGGCACTTTGCGCAAAGCTATGGTCTGCAACTCAATGGCCACATGCTGCACTTTATTCAAGAATTTGGTTTGATTTTATTCGTCTACACAATTGGTATTCAGGTTGGCCCTGGATTCTTCTCTTCTCTACGAGTATCAGGTTTAAAGCTTAATGGTTTTGCACTGATGATAGTGATTCTCGGTGCCGTTGTGACTGCAATTATTTATAAGCTAGCAGATATTCCATTACCGATTATTTTGGGAATTTTTTCTGGTGCAGTCACGAATACACCGTCATTAGGTGCAGGACAGCAGATATTGACAGATCTTGGTTCAGATCCCGCTGTAGTTGGGCAAATGGGTATGGGTTATGTCATGGCCTATCCAATGGGAATTTGTGGTATTTTGCTTGTTATGTGGTTGGTTCGTATTATTTTTCGTGTCGCGGTAGATAAAGAAGCTTCAGCATTTGATAGCCAAAATGTTCATCAACGTGAAACATTGCAAACAATGAATATTGCGGTTCGCAATACTAACCTTGATGGTTTAATGATGCAGGATATTCCTCTATTGGGCAGTGAAGAGATAGTCTGTTCACGGTTAAAACGCGGAGAAATGCTAGTCGTTCCTCAACCAACAACTGAAATTCTATTGGGTGATTTACTACACGTTGTTGGTCAAAAGGATGATTTAAATAAGGTTCGTTTAATTCTGGGTGAAGAAGTTGATGCTTCCTTATCCACATCTGGCTCTGTACTTCATTCCGTTCGTGTTGTTGTCACAAATGATGCGGTATTGAGTAAACGTTTACGGGACCTCAATCTGAAACAAAAATATGATGTTGTGGTAACGCGACTGAATCGTGCGGGTATTGAGCTGGTTGCTAATAATAATTCTATTTTGCAATTCGGGGATATTCTTAATATTGTTGGCCGGCCTGAATCGATTGAAGCCGTGAGCGCATTGCTTGGAAATGCGAAGCAAAAATTACAGCAAGTGCAAATGTTACCTGTATTTATAGGTATTGGTCTTGGTGTAGTTTTAGGTTCAATCCCAGTCTTCATTCCTGGTTTTCCTGCCGCACTGAAACTAGGGTTGGCTGGTGGTCCATTAGTTGTTGCACTTATTTTAGGGCGTATCGGGACTATTGGGCGCTTGTATTGGTTTATGCCGCCAAGTGCAAACCTTGCTTTAAGAGAGCTAGGTATTGTGATGTTTCTTGCTGTGGTAGGGCTCAATTCTGGCGGCGAATTTATTGACACCCTTATTGAAGGTGATGGGCTAACTTGGATAGGCTATGGCTTATTAATTACGTTTATACCATTATTTTTAACAGGGGTAGTTGCGCGGATTTTCGGCAAAATGAACTATCTTAGTTTGTGTGGTGTGCTAGCGGGTTCGATGACAGATCCGCCAGCATTAGCATTTGCCAATAATATTCATCCTACAAGTGGCGCACCTGCACTTTCCTATGCAACAGTTTACCCTCTAGCTATGTTTTTGCGCATTATTTCGCCTCAACTACTGGCGATCTTGTTCTGGACACTTTAAGTATATGATTTCAAATTCAGATAGAATATTTAGTATCGTAATTATTTAGTATTGTAACTTGGTTTTGAAGGAAGTTATTGAGAGAACAGATGGCAAATAAGGTGTTTATTTTCTCAATTGAAAGCAAAATTAATTGGTTTAATAGCGAAGAATGGTATTCGTAACTAGAATTTTAATTACGGAGTTCTCGCTAACAGTTTTAGCCCTTTCAGTAATGAAAGGGCTTTTTTTATTCAATAAATGCACGTGTCAGAGCTGTTATGTGCCTGTTAGGGCGCGGCAGGTAGGCGCATATTAAAAACCTCCGGCTAGCCGGAGGTTATTTATTCACTCAATGGATTATATAGGGCTTATTGACATTCAACCGTTTGATAAGCTAATTCAAGTTCTTGAGCAAGAATAGCAATACCTTGTTCTATTTTTTCAGGCTCAGGAACATAGTTCATTCGCATACATTGGTGAGCATGTGGCCAATCTTCTTCAATTCCTGGGAAGAAATAGTGACCAGGAACCATAAGAACACCACGTTTTTTCAATCTTTGGTAGAGTTCTAGGCTGGTAATGGGTAAATCTTTAAACCATAACCACAAGAAAATTGCACCTTCAGGTTTATGAATTAAGCATCTATTTTCAGGAATATAGCGCCGAATAATCTGAATAACTTCTTCAACACGTTGTTTATAAAAAGGACCAATGACATTCTGAGATAATGTAAAAAGATCATCGCGTTGTAGCATTTCTAGTGCAAGAGCAGGGCCGATACCACCTGGAGCTAAGCTGATAATGCCATTCATATTACTTACAGCTTCAATGATTTCTTCATTAGCAATGATGATCCCGCAACGAGTGCCCGGTAAGCCTAATTTGGACAAACTCATACAGAGAATAACGTTCTCATTCCAAAACGGCGTAGCTTCGCTAAATATTATGCCGGGGAAAGGAACACCATATGCATTATCAATTAATAAAGGAATATTATGTTGTTTTGCTAATTGATCGAGATGTTGAACTTCTTCATCAGTAATCACATTACCTGTTGGGTTAGTTGGCCGAGAAACACAGATAACGCCGATATCATCAGTAACTTCAAGTGTATTGAAATTAACGTGGTATTTGAATTGGCCGTCAGGTAGAAATTCTATTTGAGGTTTATTGGCAACAAACAAATCATCATCTAAGCCTGAGTCAGCATAACCAACATATTCAGGGGCTAGAGGGAATAGGACTTTACGAGTAATACCATCTTCAAAGCGACCAGCTAGTAAGTTAAATAGGTAGAAAAATGCACTTTGGCTGCCATTAGCTAGCGCGATATTTTTTGCACTGATATTCCAGCCTAGTTTTTCTTTTAGTGTTGCTGCTAGCGCTTTCAACATGGCATCTTTGCCTTGGGGACCATCATAATTACATAACGTATCGGTCAATTTTCCGTTTGAGCACATTTCAGCTAACAGTGTTTGAAAATAGTTATCCATTTCAGGAATATGAGCAGGATTTCCCCCTCCGAGCATGATTGCACCGGGGGTCCTTATGCCTTCATTCAAATCTTTCATCAATAATGAAATACCTGAATTTTTAGCGAATTTGTTACCGAATTTAGAAAAAATCATCGCATTTATTCACATATGTTAAGTAGATTGTTAATGGAATCTCAAACATACTCTGCTCTATCCATGAGTTCAACTAGTGCGTACTGATAATTTTTGAATCAAAAAACCATTAAATATAATATTAATGGTTGATTAGTCTGATTGAGTGCTGTTTATTTAGATAATAAAGCTGTTATTTGCCACGGTATTATCGCTTAATACTGATTTTATTTATGTTGAAAACAAGTTACCAAATGGTCATTAACCATGCCGATGGCTTGCATAAAAGCATAACAAGTAATTGATCCAACAAATTTGAAGCCACGCTTTTTCAGTTCTTTTGAAAGGCATTTGGATATTTCTGTTTCTGCGGGTACTTCTGAGAGCGCTTGCCAGTGATTAATAATGGGTTGGTTATCAACAAATTGCCAAATAAATTTTGAAAAGATTTCACCATTTTCTTCCATTTTTAAGTAAGCTTTTGCATTGGCAATAATGGCATTAATTTTGGCGCGATTACGGACAACTCTTGGGTCTTGCATTAAACGATCGACATCAGTTTCATCCATCAATGCAATTTTTGTAGGATCAAAATTATGAAAAGCTTCTCGGTAACCTTGGCGTTTTTTGAGAATGGTATACCAAGATAATCCTGCTTGCTGCCCTTCTAGGCAGATCATTTCAAATAAATGGTGATTATCCCGAGTTGGTTTTCCCCATTCATTATCATGATAAGCAATATATTCAGCGTCTTTATTAACCCAAAGACAACGTGTTGGTGATGATTCCATACCTTATTCCTTTTTTTGAAAAATAAGATTATAAAGCAAGTACTTTACGCTGTATGAATGTCCAGTATAAGTCTTATGATGTCAATTTTTTTTGCTTATAGGGTGAATAGATGTAGATTCAATGCTGTATATCTGACAGTCAGAGGGTATACTGATGTACTTTTATTAAATTAAATACGTATCGCGTGCGGACCTAACATGCAAAAGTTTGATACCAAAACCTTCCAAGGTCTTATCCTGACTTTACAGGATTACTGGGCGCGCCAAGGCTGTACCATTGTTCAACCATTGGACATGGAAGTCGGCGCAGGAACCTCCCATCCTATGACGTGCTTGCGCGCGCTAGGGCCTGAGCCAATAGCTGCGGCTTATGTTCAACCATCCCGTCGTCCAACTGATGGCCGTTATGGTGAGAACCCAAACCGTCTTCAGCATTATTACCAATTTCAGGTGATAATTAAGCCATCACCTGACAATATTCAAGAACTCTATTTAGGATCGCTAAAAGAGCTTGGCATTGATCCAACAGTACATGATATTCGTTTTGTTGAAGATAACTGGGAAAACCCAACACTAGGTGCTTGGGGGCTAGGCTGGGAAGTTTGGCTAAACGGTATGGAAGTGACACAGTTTACTTACTTCCAACAAGTCGGTGGTCTTGAGTGCAAGCCTGTGACCGGCGAAATTACCTATGGCCTTGAACGTCTTGCTATGTATATTCAAGGTGTTGATAGTGTTTATGATCTCATTTGGTGTGATGGCCCATTAGGTAAAACAACCTATGGTGATATTTACCACCAAAATGAAGTTGAACAATCAACTTATAACTTTGAATATGCCAATGTTGATTTCTTATTCAAATGCTTTGATGAGTATGAAAAAGAAGCGCAATATCTGTTATCGCTAGAAGCTCCATTACCACTTCCAGCTTATGAACGCATATTGAAAGCCGCTCATACTTTTAACTTGCTAGATGCGCGTAAAGCCATTTCAGTAACTGAGCGTCAACGTTATATTTTACGTATCCGTACCCTAACTAAAGGGGTTGCCGAAGCTTATTACGCTTCTCGTGAGGCACTCGGATTCCCTATGTGTCACAAGAATTAAGAGGCTGTCATGACTCAACAGACTTTCCTAGTGGAAATCGGCACAGAAGAGTTACCGCCGAAGGCTCTTCGTTCATTAGCTGAATCATTTGCGGCAAATTTCACCGCTGAACTTGATGGTGCAGATATTGCTCATGGTGATGTTCAATGGTATGCAGCACCACGCCGTTTAGCGTTAAAAGTGGCATCTTTATCCGCTTCTCAGCCTGATCGCGAAATTGAAAAACGTGGACCTGCTATTTCAGCCGCTTTTGATGCCAATGGTAACCCAACAAAAGCTGCTGAAGGCTGGGCAAGAGGTTGCGGTATTACTGTCGATCAAGCTGAACGTTTGAAGACAGATAAAGGCGAATGGTTACTGTACCGTGCCCAAGTAAAAGGCCAAGCAGTTAGTGAATTATTGGTAGATATGGTGAATCGTTCACTCGCTAAATTGCCTATTCCTAAATTAATGCGCTGGGGGGATAAAGATACGCACTTTGTTCGTCCAGTTCATACCGTAACATTATTATTAGGTAATGATGTTATTGATGGTGAAGTTTTAGGTATTAAAAGTGCTCGTACAATCCGCGGGCACCGTTTTATGGGCGAACCTGAATTTACGATTGATAACGCTGATCAATACCCTGAAATTCTTCGTGAGCGCGGTAAAGTTATTGCTGATTACGAAGAACGTAAAGCAGTCATTAAAGCAGATTCAGAGAAAGCAGCTCTTGCCTTGGGTGGAAAAGCGGATTTAACCAATAGCCTTCTTGAAGAAGTTGCTTCATTAGTTGAATGGCCAGTTGTATTAACTGCAAAATTTGAAGATAAATTTTTGGCGGTACCATCTGAAGCTTTAGTTTATACCATGAAAGGCGATCAGAAATATTTCCCTGTTTATGATAATGCTGGCAATTTGATGCCGAATTTTATCTTTGTAGCGAATATTGAATCTTCAGATCCTCAACAAATTATTTCGGGTAATGAAAAAGTCGTTCGTCCTCGTTTAGCGGATGCAGAATTTTTCTTCAAAACTGACCGTAAACAGCGTCTTGAAGACAATTTACCACGTTTAGAAACCGTATTGTTCCAGCAACAACTGGGGACTTTGCGTGATAAAACAGAACGTCTAGAAGCATTAGCAGGTTGGATTGCAGGTAAAATTGGTGCCGATGTTAATCATGCCACCCGCGCTGGTCTGTTAGCAAAATGTGACCTGATGACAAATATGGTCTTCGAATTCACTGACACACAAGGTGTTATGGGGATGCATTATGCTCGCCATGATGGTGAAGCCGAAGATGTTGCATTAGCATTGAAAGAGCAATATCAACCGCGTTTTGCTGGAGATGAATTGCCTTCAACTGATGTGTCTGCTGCACTCGCTTTAGCAGAAAAAATGGATACATTGGTCGGTATTTTTGGGATTGGTCAGCATCCAAAAGGCGATAAAGACCCATTTGCATTACGTCGTGCTGCATTAGGTGTGTTACGTATTATTGTTGAAAAGGGTTATCAGCTTGATCTTGTTGAAATGGCAGAAGAAGCTGCGCGCCTTTACGGTGATAAACTAACAAACAAAAATGTCGTCAATGATGTTGTTGAGTTTATGTTGGGACGTTTCCGTGCTTGGTATCAAGAATTAGGTTATAGCATTGATACCATTCAGGCTGTCTTAGCACGTCGTCCGACTTCACCCGCTGATTTTGATGCACGAGTTAAAGCGGTTACGCATTTCCGTACTCTGGAAGATGCAGAAGCGCTTGCAGCCGCCAATAAACGAGTTTCGAATATTTTGAGTAAATCAAATGAGAAACTTGCAGCTAATGTGTCGGCATCTGTATTGAAAGCACCAGAAGAAATCAAATTAGCTGCTAATCTTATTGTCTTACAAGAAAAATTAGCCCCGATGTTTGCTGAGCGTAATTATCAAGATGCTTTAGTTGAACTGGCTTCATTGCGTGAAGTCGTTGATGCATTCTTTGCTGGCGTGATGGTAATGGATGAAGATGAAACGATTCGTATCAATCGTTTTACTCTGCTCAGTCAATTACGTGAGTTATTCTTGAAGGTAGCGGATATCTCTTTACTGCAATAAATATTGTAGTATTGGCATGTAAGAAATCTAAATAAGCGCTCATTGAGCGCTTATTTTTTATGCCAATAACGGTGATTGGTTAAAAAACCACAGTTACTTGATGGTTTTATCTACATATAAATGAATTTAGCAAAAAATTGGTTGACGAAAACCTTAGCTATCAGTATGATTCACCTCGTTTTCGGCGAGTAGCGCAGCTTGGTAGCGCAACTGGTTTGGGACCAGTGGGTCGGAGGTTCGAATCCTCTCTCGCCGACCAAATTCTAAGACCCACCTTTATGGTGGGTTTTTTGTTTTCTATCATCTTTATCCTTCATACTTCGAATTCTAGCGTTGTTGCCTGCACTCGTGAACCCTAGTCACGTAGTGATCTACGCCCCTAGGGCTCCACTTGCTTGCTTCAGGTATAACTATTAATCGCTTTCACTTTACTCTGTTAATAATTTTTATATTACAAACTAAAATATTTCCACTTCTATCTATTCATTATTGATATTTCTTTAGGATTAACTTTGCTTGCTTTTGGTTATCACTATCTGATTTTATAATGGCTACTTTATTATTCTCATCATTAGCTGGTTTTATACAAAACCAAGAAGTAGCTAGTTGTCGATTGCGAATATTCGTTATTTTCATAACAAGGATAAGTTAATGAAAACGATATATTTGGTGCTATTTTTCGGATTATTTATAGCTATTCATAGCTATGCCGAAACTTTTATTGATGGCGCTTCTGTTATTGCCCCAGTTATACAAAAATCTTCGCATCAATCTGTTGTTGAAAAAGGCAAGCAACCTTGTGTTGTGATATACCAAGTTTATTTTTCTAACCAATCACAATTGCCATTACTTAATTCTGACATATTACATCAATGGAAACAGAGCATTGAAGGGCAATGTGTTAGTGAATCAACATTATTAGCCTATGCTGATAAATTAAATGAACAACTTTCCCAAATTGGCTATATCACTTCTTATATTCATTACCCTCAACAAGCTTTATTATTTGGTGTTTTAAATATTGAATTAATTACTGGCAAACTATCACGTATTGAATATCAAGATAATCAGCAAGAACATCACTCATTAAAAACTGCATTTCCTATCAAATATGGGCAAGCTTTCGATATTTACCAAGTCAATCAAGGATTGATGAATTTACGTAATACTCAGCTTATTCCTTATCAAATCCAGATAATCTCTGAAAATGAAGAAAAGAATATCAGCCGAATTGTTGTTAATGGCAGAGCAAGACGCGCTTTAAAAGGTCGCTTATCTGTAGAATCAAAATATTCTCAGGAGTTACCTGCGCATACTGTTAGCAATATTTTTATGTTGGCAAACCCATTATTGCTCAATGATTTTTTCTATGTAGGGATTGAACGTGATATGGGTATTGAGCCTGATAAAAAACTGAAATCTGCTGCTCTTTTTTATTCTTTGCCATATCACTATTGGTTGTTTAGCTTGTATGGTGGCTACCAAGAAAATACTAGCTATAAAAATATTCAACTCATGGAAAGTATAGACCTTCAACAAGATCTTAGGAGCCGATTAATGTCTTTACAAGGTGAATATTTTTTTCATCGAACGGCTAATAGTATCACTTCAATTAGCATTGGTAGTCAGATTCAAACCTTAGATTTATTTTTAGAACATTATCGACTAGAGAGCCAAAAGCGCTTTTCGACATATGGTTTGGTTGGTATGACTCACAAGCGGGATATTCGCGGGGGCAATGCAACTTTCATTGTGAAATACAAGCAAGGAACAGATTGGTTTGGTTCGTCTAATAAATCAGCTTTCACCACAGCTAAAGCGCGTATTTATCAATTTTCAGCAGATGTGCAATCCTTATTTACATTTGCCAACCAACCGATGTATCACCGCCATGAAGTTGATGTTCAGCTCAGCCATGCAAAGCTAGACCCATTGCTTGAGCGTAACTCAATAACAGGAAAGTTTGGTATTAGGGGATTTACAAATAGTAGCAACATTGAAGATGGAGGTGAAAATACACTACAGATAAAAAATGAACTAGGGTGGCTGACTCCATGGCATGATTTACAAATTTATGGTGCTTTAGATTTAGCAACGACATCAAATAAGCGGGCTAATTTTTGGCATGAAAATCTATTAATTGGTAGTGAGCTTGGTGTTCGGGGGCAATATGGTTGTGTAGATTATCAATTTTTCATGGATACCCCCTTATGGAAATCGATAGCATTGAATACGGAGGCAA
The DNA here is from genome assembly GCF_000314895.2 of Providencia sneebia DSM 19967. Taxonomy (GTDB): domain Bacteria; phylum Pseudomonadota; class Gammaproteobacteria; order Enterobacterales; family Enterobacteriaceae; genus Providencia; species Providencia sneebia. The sequence goes on from NZ_CM001773.1 coordinate 713,731, forward strand.
TAAATATGGGCGTAAAATTGAGTATGACTTATTGAATATTAATAGGTTTAGTGAAAACATTTAGTAAATACGATTTTTATTGAAGTTATTGACTAATGAATAAATTGTTAATACTTGCCAAGTTAATCATTTTTATCTGTATAAATATCAAGCTAAATAGTTTTGAATGAAAATAAAATTGATTAACATCTTCCTCAGAACTTTATACCGTTATTACTAATAAATCACACTATTTTCGTTCATTAATTCAGCACTTAATCACAAATATACAAATAAATAATATGGTCATAATCATCTATTCAGCACTATTTTTATGGTTATTATCGCTGCTATTATGCCTGCTGACCTATATAAAAAGCCAAAACAACCCAAGAAATGTTTCTAAAATGTTACGAGTTAATGTCCTCACGAGTGAAATGGACTATTGACGAAGTGGTAAACAGTTGATTAATTGCACAGTGAATAACAAAAAATACAGAACTCATACCCGTCATTTTAATGATGGGTTTTGAGCACTACGCAAATATCACATGAACACCACAGGAGCATATAGATGACGCTCTCTATTAAAAAGACAGGTTTATTAACAGTTGGATTAAGCTTAGCCGCTCTTGCAGTTTCTGCATCCGTTCAAGCTAAAACATTAGTTTACTGTTCTGAAGGTTCCCCAGAAGGTTTCAACCCACAATTATTTACATCTGGTACGACTTATGATGCTAGTTCAATTCCACTATACAACCGCTTAGTAGAGTTTAAGCTGGGTACGACTGAGATTGAACCTGGCTTAGCAGAAAGCTGGGATGTCAGTGAAGATGGAAAAGTGTACACTTTTCACTTACGTAAAGGTGTGAAATGGCATTCAAACAAAGAGTTTAAACCAACTCGTGATTTTAATGCTGATGACGTCATTTACACTTTCATGAGACAAAAAGATCCAAATCATCCATACCATAAAGTATCCGGCGGAAGTTATGAATATTTCATGGGTATGGATATGGATAAAATTATCGAAAAAATTGAAAAAGTCGATGATAACACTGTCAGTTTCACTCTTTCCCGTCCTGAATCTCCATTCTTAGCTGATATGGCTATGGATTTCGCATCTATTTTGTCAGCAGAATATGCCGATAAAATGTTAGAAGCAGGTTCTCCACAAAAAGTTGACCTGAACCCGATTGGTACTGGTCCATTTGAGCTACAGCAGTATCAAAAAGACTCTCGTATTTTATATAAAGCAAATAAAGAATATTGGGGTAGTAAGCCTAAGATTGATCGCCTTGTGTTTTCAATAACACCTGATGCATCAGTTCGTTATGCAAAATTACAAAAAAATGAATGCCAAGTTATGCCGTTCCCGAATCCGGCAGATTTAGAGCGCATGAAGCAAGATAAGAATATTACCTTAATGGAGCAGCCGGGTCTGAATGTTGGCTACCTTTCATTTAATGTAGAGAAAAAACCGTTAGATAATCAAAAAGTTCGCCAAGCACTGTCAATGGCAGTCAATAAAGATTCAATTATTGAAGCGGTTTATCAAGGTGCAGGACAAAAAGCGAAAAATCTCATCCCACCAACAATGTGGAGCTATAACGATGATGTTAAGGATTACGAATATAATCCTGAAAAAGCCAAAGCATTGTTAGCTGAAGCTGGTTTCCCAGATGGGTTTGAAATTGATTTATGGGCAATGCCAGTTCAACGCCCATATAACCCGAATGCACGCAGAATGGCAGAAATGATCCAAGCGGATTGGGCAAAAATTGGCGTCAAATCAAAAGTGGTTAGCTATGAGTGGGGCGAATATTTGAAACGCGCTAAAGATGGTGAACCGCAAACTGTGATGATGGGTTGGACGGGTGATAATGGTGACCCAGATAACTTCTTTGCAACGTTATTTAGCTGCGCTGCAAAAGAGCAAGGTTCTAACTACTCCAAATGGTGCTATCAAGGATTTGAAGACTTGATCCAACCTGCTCGTATGACCGCAGATCATGACAAACGTACTGAGCTATACAAACAAGCTCAGGTTGTTATGAACGAACAAGCTCCAGCCTTAATTATTGCGCACTCAACAGTATTCGAACCTGTACGTAAAGAGGTGAAGGGCTATGTGGTTGACCCACTTGGTAAGCACCACTTTGAAAATGTTGATATTGAAAAATAACCGTTTTTAATTTGTTTATGCCCTTCGTTATCAATGGATGGCGAAGGGCGTTTTCACCTCTGATCTTCAGGGAAATAGGTCACTCGTTCTTTGTGAGCATTCAGAAGATATCGTTTTCTTCTGGCTAGCCAAACGGCCTTAGAGCCGTCAAAGGCATTATTAAAGAGATTCGGGATATGCTGCAATTTATCCTCCGACGCTTGGGGTTAGTTATCCCCACGTTTATCGGTATTACACTACTTACTTTTGCATTTGTTCATATGATCCCAGGTGATCCGGTGATGATTATGGCAGGTGAAAGAGGATTATCGCCTGAAAGGCATGCTTACTTGATGGCTGAATTGGGCTTAGATCAGCCATTATGGAAACAATATCTCCATTACATTAATGGCATATTCCACGGAGATTTAGGAATTTCATTGAAAAGCCGTATTGAAGTTTGGGATGAGTTTTTCCCGCGCTTTAAGGCAACAATGGAATTAGCGATCTGTGCAATGATTTTTGCCGTATCTGTCGGTATTCCTGTTGGCGTTCTTGCTGCTGTAAAACGCGGTTCTATTTTTGATCATACTGCGATAGGGCTATCTTTAACGGGTTACTCAATGCCCATCTTTTGGTGGGGGATCATGCTTATTATGCTGGTCTCAGTACAATGGGACTTAACGCCCGTATCGGGAAGAGTCAGTGATAGTGTGTTCTTGGATGACTCTTATCCATTGACTGGATTTATGTTAATAGACACGCTTATCTGGGGTGATGATGGTAATTTTATTGATGCAGTTGAACATTTGATATTGCCATCAATTGTGCTCGGGACTATTCCACTCGCGGTTATTGTCCGTATGACGCGCTCATCAATGCTTGAAGTTCTGGGTGAAGATTATATTAGAACAGCACGGGCAAAAGGTGTTAGTCGTGCACGAGTTATTCTCATTCATGCGCTACGTAACGCAATGCTTCCGGTTGTCACCGTCATTGGATTACAAGTTGGAGTGATGCTCGCTGGGGCGATTTTAACCGAGACAATTTTCTCATGGCCGGGGTTAGGCCGCTGGTTAATTGAAGGATTGCAGCGTCGTGATTACCCAGTTGTTCAAGGTGGTGTTTTGCTCGTCGCAACATTAATCATCTTTGTTAACCTTGTGGTTGATGTGCTGTATGGCATTGTTAACCCTCGCATTCGCCATAAAAAATAAGGAGCGCAGAAATGTCTCAATCTACTGAGCCACAGGTTGTCAGCGCCCCTAAGCCAATGACGCCTCTTCAAGAATTTTGGCACTATTTCAAACGAAATAAAGGTGCAGTTGCTGGGATGATTTATATCATCCTCATGATTTTAATTGCGATTTTTGCAGGTGTGCTTGCACCTCATGCTCCTGATGAACAATTCCGTAATTTCTTGCTGACTCCGCCAGTTTGGGAAGAAGGGGGAAGTTGGCAGTTTATTCTTGGTACTGATGATGTTGGTCGAGATCTCCTATCTCGTCTGATGTATGGAGCTCGCTTATCCTTACTTGTCGGTTGCCTTGTCGTCGTGCTTTCACTGATCATGGGAGTGGCACTTGGTGTGGTCGCTGGCTATTTCGGCGGTGTTGTTGATGCTGTCATTATGCGTATTGTCGACATCATGTTAGCTTTGCCAAGTTTATTGCTTGCATTAGTCCTTGTGGCTATTTTTGGCCCATCCATTGTGAATGCGTCAATCGCATTAACCTTTGTTGCATTGCCGCATTATGTCCGATTAACGCGAGCCGCTGTCTTGGTTGAAGTAAACCGAGATTATGTTACAGCTTCGCGAGTGGCTGGTGCAGGGGCTATTCGCCAAATGTTTGTCAATATTCTTCCTAATTGCTTGGCTCCACTCATTGTTCAGGCTTCACTCGGTTTTTCCAATGCTATTTTAGACATGGCTGCTTTGGGTTTTCTTGGGATGGGAGCACAACCACCAACGCCTGAATGGGGAACGATGCTATCGGATGTTCTGCAATTTGCGCAAAGTGCTTGGTGGGTGGTGACATTCCCGGGATTAGCAATCTTATTGACTGTATTAGCGTTTAATCTGATGGGTGATGGTTTACGCGATGCATTTGATCCAAAACTCAAGCAGTGATGAGGTAATCTAATGGCATTGTTAAATGTAGAACAACTTTCGGTGCATTTTGGTGATAAAGGTGCGCCGTTCAAAGCCGTTGACCGCATCAGCTATAGTGTTGAAAAAGGTCAAGTAATTGGCATCGTTGGTGAATCAGGGTCGGGGAAATCAGTCAGTTCATTAGCGATTATGGGGCTGATTGATTATCCGGGTAAAGTGATGGCGAAGTCGTTGCAATTTGATGGGCGCGACTTACTTTCTATTCCTGAAAATGAGCGTAGGCAAATTGTGGGTGCTGATGTTGCTATGATTTTTCAGGACCCAATGACGAGTTTGAATCCATGTTTTAAAGTGGGTTATCAAATAATGGAAGCCTTGAAAGTCCATCAAGGCGGCAATAAAAGTACGCGTAAGCAAAGAGCAATTGATTTGCTTGATATGGTGGGTATTCCTGATCCGAAATCGCGTTTGGATGTTTATCCTCATCAGCTATCAGGTGGAATGAGCCAGCGCGTGATGATTGCCATGGCGATTGCATGTCGTCCTAAACTGTTAATTGCGGATGAGCCAACGACGGCACTTGATGTCACTATTCAAGCTCAAATTATTGAATTATTGCTTGAATTACAGCAACAAGAAAATATAGCGCTGGTACTGATTACCCATGATTTAGCGCTAGTTGCAGAAGCGGCTCATCATATTATTGTGATGTATGCAGGGCAAGTTGTTGAATCAGCAAAAGCAACGGATATCTTTAAACATCCACGTCATCCCTATACACAAGCATTGTTGCGTGCATTACCTGAATTTGCGACAAATAAAGCGCGTTTAGCTTCTTTGCCTGGAGTAGTGCCCGGAAAATATGATAGGCCGCAAGGGTGCTTACTTAATCCGCGTTGTCCGTATGTGACAGAGCGCTGCCGTATTGAAGAACCTGAGTTGCAGTTTGTGGGTGATAGGCAAGTGAAATGCCATACGCCATTGGATGATATGGGAAGGCCAACACGATGAGCGAAATTAAACATAAGCCGTTAATTCAGGCAATTAACTTAAAAAATATTATTTAGCAAAAAGCGGAATATTTTCGGCAGAGAAAGTCGTTAAAGCGCTTGATGGTGTCTCTTTTGAGTTAGAAAAAGGGAAAACATTGGCCGTTGTGGGGGAATCTGGTTGTGGTAAATCGACATTAGGTCGTTTATTAACCATGATTGAGATCCCAACTGAAGGCGAGCTATTTTATCAAGACCAAAATTTATTGGTAAAAGATAAAACCGCAGAGAAATTACGTCGTCAGAAAATCCAAATTGTTTTCCAAAACCCTTATGGTTCTTTAAATCCGCGCAAAAAAATAGGTCAAATTCTTGAAGAACCATTAGTGATAAATACCACATTAACTAAAGAACAACGTAAAGAACAAGTGTTGTCTATGATGGCGAAAGTTGGTTTAAAAACAGAACATTATGATCGTTATCCGCATATGTTTTCTGGTGGTCAGCGCCAACGAATCGCTATTGCTCGCGGATTGATGTTGGATCCTGATGTGGTGGTTGCTGATGAGCCTGTTTCTGCCTTAGATGTCTCTGTACGAGCACAAGTCCTTAACTTGATGATGGATTTACAGCAAGATTTAGGACTATCTTATGTTTTTATTTCTCATGATTTGTCCGTAGTGGAACATATTGCGGATGAGGTTATGGTCATGTATTTAGGACGTTGCGTTGAAAAAGGTTCGAAAGAGCAGATTTTTAACAATCCGCTGCATCCTTATACACAAGCATTATTATCTGCGACGCCAAGATTAAATCCTGATGCTCGACGTGAAAGGATAAAATTGACGGGAGAATTACCTAGCCCGATGAATCCACCACCGGGCTGTGCATTTGCTGCCCGTTGCCGCAGAGCATTTGGGCACTGCACGCAATTTCAACCGACATTAAAAGAATATGACGGTCAACTTGTCGCTTGTTTTGCTGTCGATGAGGATGAAAAAAATACACTGGCGATAAGTTAATAAATAGCGCGGTAAAATACCTATTTTGCCGCTCTTTTTATGATATTTTCTTTATAAGGAGGATAATACGCATTTATCTACGCTTTAATTACATAAAATTGCACTATTGGTTGCTCTTTTCCCGATAAAATCAAGTATACTGAATTTTACTCAGTTTGATGTTCAAAAACGAATCTTGATAAAAGAAGGTTTCGGTGAAATGAAGGCTCGTGTTCAACGCTCACTCACATTAAAAAGTATGATTGCATTTTTTGCTATCACACTCTTTTCTTTTGCCCTTTTTTTAGCTATTCAATTTAGTTACTTACTTGAACAAAGAAAAAATGATTATTTAAATCAACTAAGTAATGCAGTTGTTCAGATCCAAAAACCTTTGACACATTCTTTACTGAGTTCAGATTTAAAAGAGGTTAAAAATCTACTGGTAAGTTTAAAGACCTCGGGCATTATGGGTAAAGCCATCGTGACAGTAGATGATACAACCGTCATGAGCTTAGATTTTGCAACACCTAAGCCAATCCCTGATTGGGCGGTGAAGTTAGTTGGTATCCCAGTTGATATGACGATACCATTATATGCTTATGGAAATACATCGCTTTTAGTGAAACCTCAAGGCTATTTAACCCTTCAAGTTGATTCTAATCGTGTATATCGCTTTGCAGTTAATACATTGGCATTAATGATAACGACATATTTATTATTGGTTTTGATTATGGCGATTGCGATGACGTGGTGTGTAAGTCGAATGATTGTCAGACCATTACGTAAAATTGCTTTAGATATACAAGATACTAACCGAACAGATGATATTCAAGTATCTGATTATCATCGTGATGATGAACTGGGCTTGCTTGCAAAAAACTATAATCGCCAAGAAAAAAACAAAATTCGTATAAAGCCATGAACATGTGCAACGCTTTGTGGTCTAATATCGTTACTAGTTGGTTCGCTTATATTTAATGATGCCAAGCTAGGTCATTTAACCCTTATAATTAGAGGTATTAGTTAATTTAACAGCCTGCGCTTGTGGTTAAATGTAAGGATAGAACATAAATAGGGGTTTACATGCAGGATTTGAAAATACGATATATCTTCAGCGTTGTAATCTTATCAGTGGCGATTTTTGCCAATGCTGAACCATTACAACCTGATCCAGCATGGCAGCAAGGAAAGCTGGAAAATGGCTTTAGTTGGCAATTGCTACCAACACCACAGCGGCCAAATGACCGTATCCAACTGCGTTTGGCAATTAAAACGGGTTCATTAGTTGAAAAAGCAAATGAGAAAGGATACAGCTATTTAATTCCTAAAATGGCGCTATATCATCAAACAGAAGCCTTTCCGTCTGCAACATTACAAGATTTTTGGCGTCAGGCAACTGATCCGGATATGCCAATTCCTCCTGCTGTTGTGTCCTATGACTACACAATTTACAATTTAAGTTTGCCGAACAATAAACCTGAATTGCTTAAACAAGCATTAAGCTGGTTAGCGACATCAGCAGCAGGGGCAACTTATACTGAAACTTCGTTGAGTAACGGCCTTAATATTCCCCAAATTCCAGTTGCAACATTACCCCCAGATACAAAAGATCCTGTGTGGCAATCTCGCTTGAAAGGGTCAGCTATGCAGGGGTATGACCCCGGACAAAAGATTAGTGGTAATGTTGCGCTAGCAGATGTGAATACTTTTTATCAAAAATGGTATACGCCTGATGTGATGACACTTTATGTTGCTGGCCATGTTGATTCAAGAATGTTGTCTGATGCGATAACTCAGACGTTTTCGTCATTAGAAGGGAAGCGCCTTGAGCCAGTTTCAGTTGCTGTTTTATCTCGAGTAGAACCCCAATCAATTGATATTTTACAAGATAAACAGGCAGTTGATACTTTGTCTCTGATTTGGGATATTGACTGGCAGCCAATTAATGATTCGAATGTCCTACTGCGTTATTGGGGGCATGATTTGGCAAGAGAGGCAATGTATCGCTCATTACAAAAGACATTTCAGACCAAATTCGGTCAAGATGGTATTTCTCCAACTTTGGATTGCCGCGTGCAATACCAGAAAGCAAACTGTACTTTAAGTATTTCAGCTCCACCCGAAAAAATGGCTTCAGCTATTGATGTGACGCTAAATGAATTGTCATCTTTAAATCAGAATGGTATTTCGCCAGAACTGTTTAAGGAGATGATCAATGAAAAACAAGTGCAATTATCTCAGCTATTTGCGGCATATGCACGTACCAGTACGGATGTTTTAGCTGGGCAACGTTTAATTTCTCAGCAAAATGGTGTTGTCGATATTTCGCCTGAGCAATACCAGCGTTTGAGACAAACTTTCTTATCTGGACAGACGCTTGAGCAGGCTAATATTGAAGTACGGCGCTTATTATCACAAGAAGCCGCAGTTGTGTTAGAGCAGCCGAGAGAGAAGCAGCTAATGAATGCGGAGCAAATTCGTAAGAAGTTTTCTAAGGCGCTTTGGCCACAAGCTGAACCAGCTCCTATTTTAGAAAAAAGTGAAGCACCAGCACAGAAAAATCCAACCAAATCTGAGTAATCATCTCTTCTTGACCTCATAGCACTCATTAGCTATGAGGTCATTTCATGTTTTTATGACGGCATTTTTAGTGCCTATCACTTCTTGATGTTAAATCTTATTTAAAGACAATATTGCTGTAAAGATAAAGACATTTACAGCTTAAAGTCAAAACTGTAGCCAATATTTAGCTATGCTTGTTGATATGAGCGCCCATTCTTATTGTAAAAACTTTATCATTAAAGAGGGCTAAAACATCATGAAGGAAAGCGAATGAAATGAATAAATCTTCACTATTTTTGCAGCATTTAGGGTTACGCTATCCAATTATTCAAGCACCTATGGCCGGTATTTCGACACCAGAATTAGCAGCCACAGTGTCTGAAGCAGGAGGGTTGGGCTCATTGGGCCTTGGGGCATGTAATGTTGACCAAGCAAGAAATTTGATAACACAAACACAGAAATTAACCAATAAGCCTTTCAGTGTGAATGTTTTTTGCCATAAAAAACCTAAACGTAATATTCATGTAGAGAAAGAGTGGATTGATTATTTTTCCGCGCAATTTGATCAATTTCAGGCATCAGCACCTCAGCAACTGAATGAAGTTTATTTATCATTTCTGGATAACCCGCAAATGTTGGCGTTATTTTTAGAATTGAAACCTAAAGTTGTCAGCTTTCATTTTAATATCCCTAAACAATCAATTATTAATCAGCTTAAAGCTCATGGTATTTATACAATGGCAACGGCGACTAATTTAGCAGAAGCCAAAATTATAGAACACGCTGGGATTGATGGGATTGTTGCTCAAGGTATTGAAGCGGGTGGGCATCGCGGAATGTTTGATGTTGAGCTTAAAGATGAGCAGATAAACACTCACCATTTAGTTAATCTTCTGATCAAGCAGACTAATTTGCCTATTATTGCTGCTGGTGGGATTATGGATGGTTTTGCCGTTAATGCTTATTTAAAGCAAGGTGCAGTTGCCGCTCAATTAGGCACGGCTTTTATTTTATGTCCAGAATCGGCTGCAAATGCAGATTATCGAGCAAGGCTGAGAAATGCCAAAGGCATTGATACAGCACTGACTTCGGCCATATCGGGTCGTCCAGCAAGAGGCATTATTAATTCATTTATTCGAATGGGGCAAGCTGCGGATAGGCCCGTTATTCCGGATTATCCTATCACTTATGATCTTGGTAAACAGCTTAATGCCGCCGCGAATCAGTTTGGTCGGGATGATTTTGCAGCACATTGGGCAGGAACATCTGTTGATAAAATTAGAGAAATGCCAGCACAAGACTTGATGGCAACCTTAGTTAAGGAGATGGGAGCTTAATGAGTTTTATTGAACTAATGGGATGATGTTTATCACTTCCTCACCCCATTGATTTGTTAAGGCTCTAACATTTCATCAGTTTTTTGGGCATCTTTCGGTTCATCTGTTGCTATCCAAGCGGCACAAAATAGAGTCAATCTGGCAAAGAAGTAGAAAAAGGCCATCAAACCAATGACAGAACCAAAAGCGGCTCCTGATGGCGATGAAGCTAGATTCGGTAAAATCCACGTCATCACACTTTTAATGACTTCGAAGCCAATTGCCGCTAGCAAAGTTCCTTTTATTAATGAAGAGCGGCGATGCTGCATTCGTGGCAATATCCAGAAAATCCATAAGAACAGTAGAAAATTAGCTAAAATGGAAATGGTTAATCCAATTAAAGTCCAAACTGGCTTTAGCCATTCAATGCTATCTAATCCCAATATTCGGACAATTGTCGCTTGAGCTGAGCCTGCAACCGAAGTGAGGGTAATGGTGACAATTAAGGCGATAAGTAAGCCGATTAGTGCTAGAAAATCACGTAAATAACGGAAGTAAATTTTTTCATGTTCATCTTCATTACGTTCCCAAACAGAGCGTGATTGAGCCAAAATAGCAAGGCGTAAGTTATTAACCCAGTTAACACCAGAATATACCGCTAAGGCCAAACCCGTTAGCCCTACTGTTGTCCGTTGGCGGATAGCTGTCTCAATGGTTCTTTCTAAAGTATTTGCTAAAGTAGGGTCACTAATACTTGAAGAGATACCAAGTATCAATTTTTCAAGTAGGCCAGGATTGCTCGCTAGCACAAAACCGGCAGCAGCAAAGGTGAACATCAATACAGGGATTAAAGAAAGAAAAGAAAAATAGGTGATAGCAGCACCAAACTGGTTTCCCATACGATCATTAAACCGTTGTGCAGTTCTGATTATATGTGCAATAAATGGTATTGCACATATGAAATTTACCACTCGCATAGAAATCGTAAATGCTTTTTTACTATTATCAATGCTTTTATTTAGTGTCGATTTTAACTTACTTTCGTCTGTTTGCTCTTCATCGCGCATATTCGACATGCGTTCCTCTTACGGCATATTGTTATCTATTATATTGTTTTTCACCATTATAGCTTAAACTCACAGGCGAATCTGCTTATTTACCTTTTTGTGCTAATTTTAATCAATAAACAAGATAACAAATGCCGATATATCAGGATATTAAAATCGACAAGAGAGGTAAAATAGGACGACGAGAACTACTTGGTTAATTTGTAAGTTTCTAATTCATCCTGAGCTTCTTTTAGCTCTTCTTGCGCTTCTTTTAATTTACGCTCGCGTTTGCTAATTTTATCGGTTTTACCTTTTTGTTTTTCTTCCAGTAATTCAGCTTCACGTTCTTTTACTTTCTTTTGCTTTTCAGCAACATTCTCTTGGCTTTCGCGATAAAGAGATTCTGGCGTACAGTAAGTATTAACATTATCTAATGCAGTTTGCAGCCCTGCGACTCGGTGAGTGTTATTATGCTTTTTTGCATATTCAATTTGAGTTTCTATTTTTTGTTTTTTAATTTCACAACCATTAGGGGAAGCATGAGCTAAGCTTGCAAAACTCGTGAATAACAGTGCTGAAATTGTCGTTACTACACCTAATATTTTCATAAAGTATCCTTATTTTAGGTTAGATTTTTATTAGCTTATTCTTCGTTTATCCATACTAATCTATTATTAATATGAAATGGAAATCTTTTAATTAGTCTTTTCTGAAAAAATGATTAATTATATGTAGATATCTTTATTTAATTAACTCAATAAAAGTAATACTGATTTTATTGGTAATGTAATTCATTATTTTAATAAAAAATGTGATGATTAACAGAATACTACTTATTCTAATATGATTTTTTTTGATTTTAAAGGTTATATTTTCTGAAATTAAAAAATAGCCCTATATTTATCTATTTAAATAGATTTAATAAGGGTTGCTAATGAATTATTTTAGTTTAAATTTAAGTAATGAAATGTAATTAATTCATTGTATGGGTTTTTATCATTGACAATATATATTAATAATATAGCGAGTTTTATTTTTAATGTGATTTTAAGCGTTGTTATATTAAAATTAACGTTATATTAGTCGTTTGAGCTTTCCTGTGGCTGGTAAAGATAGGCACTAAATTACGATAAACTGGCGCACTCACAACTTGGTATTATCTATGGATTCGAGGCGGTTTTTTTAGCATTATATCTGTTAACTTTAATTTTATCTTTGCTTGTGACTTCCAATATGTCCTTTCATAGATTACCGTATTCAGCTAGTTATGGGTTCATGTCAATAAGTACGTTTTATGACTGAATGATATTCAAATTAAATCAGATAGATATAAGCATATGTTAAGTTATCGTCATAGTTTTCACGCAGGCAATCATGCTGATGTATTAAAACACACAGTGCAAAGCTTAATTATTGAATCTCTCAAAGAGAAAGAAAAACCTTTTTTGTATGTCGATACTCACTCAGGTGCTGGTCGTTATCAATTAACAGGTGAGCATGCAGAAAAAACAGGTGAATATCTGCAAGGAATTGCACGTGTTTGGGAGCAAGAAGACTTACCTGAAGAATTGCTGCCTTACATGAATATTGTTCGTCGAATGAATGAAGGCGGTAAACTTCGTTATTACCCAGGCTCACCATTATTGGCCAAATATTTATTACGTGACCATGACCAATTATCGCTAACAGAATTACATCCTACGGATTACCCACTTTTGCGTGCCGAATTTTCTCGTGACCATCGCACACAAATTTCTAAAGGTGATGGTTATCAACAGTTAAAAGCAAAACTACCACCACCAAGCCGCCGCGGTCTTATCTTAATGGACCCTTCTTATGAGTTAAAATCTGATTATGAAGCGGTTGTGAAAGGTGTTGTTGAAGGCTACAAACGATTCGCAACAGGAACCTATGCGATTTGGTACCCAGTTGTATTACGTCAGCAAGTTAAGCGTATGATTAATCAGTTGGAAGCGACTGGGATCCGTAAAATTTTGCAAATTGAATTAGCAGTCCGCCCTGATAGCGATCAACGCGGTATGACAGCATCTGGCATGATTGTGATTAATCCGCCTTGGAAATTAGAAGCTCAAATGAAAAAAGTGATGCCATGGTTACATAAATCCTTAGTACCAGAAGGTACGGGTCATACATTAGTTGAATGGATTGTACCTGAATAGGTAAAACCTATTACATTAAAAGGTCATATTTATCTTTTGTTACTATTGTGATCAGAATAATAGATAGCATAATAGAAGTATTAGCTTTTTAATTATTCTATAAATGGGAATAGCCAAATTATGAGCAAACATTATGACTATATTGCAATTGGTGGCGGTAGTGGCGGTATTGCTTCTATCAACCGAGCTGCAATGTATGGACMAAAATGTGCCTTGATTGAAGCAAAGGCTCTCGGTGGTACTTGCGTTAATGTGGGTTGCGTACCAAAAAAAGTGATGTGGCATGCAGCGCAAATTTCTGAAGCCATCCGTGCATATGGTCCCGATTATGGTTTTGATACAACAATCAATCGTTTTGATTGGAAAACCTTAATTGAAAGTCGTACTGCTTATATTGATCGCATTCATCAATCTTATGACCGAGTCCTTGGTAATAATAAGGTTGATGTAATCAGTGGATTTGCTCGTTTTGTTGATGCGCACACTGTTGAAGTAGATGGTGAAACTTATACCGCAGATCATATTTTAATTGCGACGGGTGGCCGCCCTGTTATCCCAAATATCCCAGGTGCTGAATACGGTATTACTTCTGATGGTTTCTTTGAGTTAGAAGCTTTACCAAAACGCATTGCTGTTGTTGGTGCGGGTTATATTGCCGTTGAATTAGCTGGCGTATTAAATGGTTTGGGTAGCGAAACGCATCTATTTGTTCGTAAACATGCCCCATTGCGCTCTTTTGATCCAATGATTGTAGAAACATTGGTTGAGGTAATGAATACAGAAGGGCCAGCTCTGCATACCGAATCAATACCGAAAGAAGTCGTGAAAAATGCGGACGGTTCTTTAACATTGAAATTAGAAAATGGTCAAGAGCAGACAGTTGATGTGCTCATTTGGGCCATTGGGCGTGAGCCTATGACAGATAATCTGAACATTACAGCGGCAGGTGTTGAGCTAAATGATAAAGGTTATATCAAGGTTGATAAGTACCAAAATACGAATGTTCCGGGAATTTATGCGGTTGGCGATAATACAGGTGCAGTCGAACTAACACCAGTTGCAGTTGCTGCGGGCCGCCGTTTATCTGAACGATTATTTAATAATAAGCCTGACGAACATTTGGATTATACAAATATTCCAACGGTAGTTTTTAGTCATCCACCTATTGGTACAGTTGGATTAACTGAGCCTGAAGCCATTGAAAAATATGGAGCAGATCAGGTGAAATGTTATAAATCCGCCTTTACTGCGATGTATACCGCGGTAACATCACACCGCCAGCCTTGCCGTATGAAGCTTGTCTGTATTGGTGAAGATGAAAAAATAGTTGGTATTCATGGTATTGGTTTTGGAATGGATGAAATCTTACAAGGTTTTGCAGTAGCACTCAAAATGGGTGCAACGAAGAAAGATTTCGATAATACCGTGGCAATCCATCCAACTGCTTCCGAAGAATTTGTTACGATGCGTTGATCCGCTAGAAACGGTTATTAATGAAAAAAAGATAACGTAAAAAAGTGGTCACATTCTTGACGCCTCAAAGTTAGGTTTCTACTTTGAGGCGTTTTTATGCTTTAAGTGATGGCGTAATATTTGCCATCTTGGAAATTAATCTAATTAGCTTTATTACTCATCGACATTGTCACTATGTTCATCTTGATAGCGTTGAGAGATCGCCTTTTTTTCTGCATCAGATAATGTGTTAAAAATGGGTAATTCAGTGTCTTTTTTCAATTTTAAAGCATAATAGTAAGCTTCTTTAAGGTCACCTTTGGCAAGGTATGCATCATAAATTTCATTAAGCGCATAATGAGGGTTATAACTTAATGAGACTTTATACCACTGGATTGCCTTATCAATATCTTTCGGGGTATTACATTGCCCATTAAAATAGATATCTCCCATATTTTTGCTTCTGCGTTGAAGATGGATAGATGTTCTTTCAATTGGACTGCCTGAAGCTGCGGATTTTTCTAACCACTGCGTTAAATAATAAGCTGATTTATCCGCATCAGCATATTTATTTTGGCATTTATTCCCAGGGAAATAAGCAAAATAGCGTTTTTCTGTTACACCTAATTCATCATTAGGATATTCTTTATCAAGATAACCTAATGCTTTTTCCAAATCGTTATCCTTATAGAAAAAATATAATCCATTGATTGCATCACTGCGTTTATCAACTTCTTTTTCTAATAATTCAACATATTTGGTTGGGGATGGTTCTCGAAGCACTGTGCCATCACCAAGAGTATAACCTTCTTTATATAAATTTTTTAAAGTGTAATAAGCATCGCGACTAAAGGATTTATCATCACTATTTAAATTAGCCTCGAGGAAATTGATTGCTAACTGATATTGTTCGGCATTAGTTGCTATTTCAGGGGATTCAATAGTCATGTTAGCGAACTTATCCCGAGAATAGAGATCACCTTGTTGCGCGCCTTGTAATAATAGAGCCTGTTTTTTTTCATCTGGCATTCTAGAAAAAAACATCACACCTTGGATCGCGGGTAGATTGCCGGCTTGAGCACTTTTTTCAAACCATTCTCCGGCAGCAAATAAGTTATTTTTTGAGACATACCATGACGCAAGTTCTTTCATTGCATCAGCATCATTATTTTGTGCAGGTATCACGACGGTTTGATAGAAATTAATTAATTTCTTACTATCCTCATCATTAGGTATTTTTTCTAGCCAACGAATTGCTTCCTGCCAATTTGGTTTAATAATCCATTGCTCATTTTGTAGATCATAGCGGCCAACTTGTAATAAATTGGCGTATAAAAGAGTGGCTTCATGATGATCTTTTTGTGCAGCTAGATGCAGATAATGTTTAGCTTGTAAGTCATTTTGATGAATTCCATTTCCATAAAGGTAAGCATAACCAACCTCATAAGCAGCTTCTGGGTTATTGGCTGCCAATTTTAAATTTTTATCGAAACTCTCTAATTTAGCTAACTGTCTTTGTCCTACGGAGCCGGATTTTATGAAATATTCACGGGCTTTTTGGCGATCCGCAGTAACTAATTTGCTTCCATCATAATAATGTTGAGCTAACATGTCCGCCATCTGTTCATTGCCATTGTCTATCGCAATGTTATAGTAGCGAAGTATTTTGTCTTTATTATCTTCAATTAATGCATCTTGGCTATAATAGCGGATCGCTTCTTGTAATATGAATTTATCTCCGCCATTAGCGCTGATATCAAGGTATTCCAGCCATTTTTCTGGATTAACTTTTTGCCCATATTCGCCTTTTTTATAGGCTGTTGCAATGGCATAACTTGCCGTAGTATCACCCGCAGCGCTACGTTGTTTTAATTGTTCAAACTCGTTTAATATGCGCGTGATATTTTCTATATTTGTTTCAACATAGTGATAATTTGGAATATTAATTTTCTGGTAATAACTGAGCGCTTTTTCGTAGTCCACTGGCGTTTTATATTCGCCATATTCATAAATATGACCAAGTCGATATAAACATTCATTATTACCTAAATCCGCACAACGATTGTACCAAGTGAAAAGGTCGTTTGGCTCTAAATGCGTTATCTCTTGAAAACGTTTCGAGAAATAGGGAAGTGATCTGTCATAATTGTTATTGATGAGATTTTGCGCAATATATAGACTGGCATCAAGGCTACCTAACTCATCGGCACGAAATATATAGTTATACATTTCGCGGAGCTCCTCATCAGGAACCTTATCAATATCAGTTATATTGGCAAGTTGATAAATACCATATTGGTAGGTGATATCAGCATCTTGATTAATGAGCGGGGATACATACTGTTTTGCTTTTTGATTGTTTTTTGTAAAGCCAAGTGTGAGCAGTATTTTTTTTGCTTCTCGGTTATTTAAGCCATATTTAAATAACATTTCAATTGCATTATTTTTATCTTTTTCTGATAGATTCTTCTCGAAATTTTTCTGGTTCAGAACTTCTGTAATTAATGTTAATGCTTTTGCTTGTTGATTATCTTGGTAATCGATTAGTGCTTTTGCATAGTGCACTTTGGCAGGTAAATTATAACTACTATTATCTTGATATAATTTAAAGGCTTTATCTTTATTTTTGAGCGCATCAGTTTTTAATAAGTAGTCAGCATAATAATAAGCTTGCTGATGGTTATTGTATTTTTCGATATCGCTGAGGATATAACTAATAATCTCTTCTTCTTTTATATATGCGGAAATATCCTGGTCATAATAGAGTTCGACTAAGTGACGTTTTGCTAAGATATCATCATCTTGCCGTATAATATTGTCATTATAGAGCTCAAATGCTTTTGCTAAATCTTTTGCAACTCCCTCACCATAGGCATATTTATATGCTAAGTATGTTTTTATGTAACCCTCCGATGAAACCTGAAATGCTTTTTCATTTAGATCGAATGCTGTTTTAGGATTATAAAGCTCACTACCTTTATTCGCATAAACATTACTTGCATACAGTAACGCCATTGGGTCGTTAGGATAATCATGCAATAGTTTTGTTGCATATTTTGTAGTGACTGCATTCAGTTCTGCTGTTGGGTAATTCTCATCATGCAGAGCGCGATAAACTAAGGATATAAAAGCATCTTTATTATTGAGTTTTGCTGCTTGATTGAGATATTTTTCTGCTTGTTTCTCATCAAATTTAAAATTTTTATCTTGAATATAATATGAGTAGATACGGTATAGATGAAAAGCTGCGGGAGAGTATCCAGAATTTGCAGCGCTAATTAGGTCGTTCGGATTTTGTTTTGTTGTAATATAATTTAGATAGAGTGCTTGAGGATCGTTCTTTTCAATAAGAGCTTGTAAATAACTGAGCGCTTTGTTCTTATCGACTTTAATACCAAGATTGCCATTATTATAAATATTAAATAATTGATACATTGCTTGAGCATTATCTTTTTTGGCTAATGTATCAAGCGTCATTAATAGTTGCTGCTGTTCAGTTAAAGTTAATGAGCCATACACGGTAAGCGGTACTGGCACCATATTGATTTGGTCTTGAGTTAATGTCTCGTAATCTTTTGTACCAATTTCCTGATATTGCTGCGCTCGTTTCGGATCCCTTTCTATTCCATTTTTACCATCTGAATAAATTGAGGCTAATAAAAAAGCGGCAAAGGGTGAGTGGTTATTCGCTAAAGGTTCTAATATTTCGATTGCTTTTTGGGGATTATTTTCGTGCTCAGTAATAATATAAGCAAGTATCAATTGACCGATTTCAGAATTTTGCTCAGCAGCAAGAGATGAATAATGGCGGGCTTTATCGATATTTTGCGGAAGAATATTATTATCGTCATTGAGATAGTGATTTGCCATAAACTCTTGAGCTTCAACAACACCTTTTTTAGCGGCTTCTTCGATAGAAGCATAACCAATAAGATCATGAGGATTATCTGCTATTAAATTTTTATAGCGAAAAATGCCTAAATTATATAATGCATTTTTATTGCCAGCATTTGCTGATTTTATTAACCACTTTTTAGCCAATGCTCTATTTTCTTCTGTACCTGAGCCATTCCAATACATCATTGCAAGGCTAAATGCAGCTTGATCACTCTTTTCTGCATGCTTGCTAAATATATTCAAAGCTCTTTCATAATCACCCTGCTGATATGAATCATAGCCAGATTGGACAGAATCACTATTTTTAACCACAAAATAACCTGCAATGCTAATAACAATTAGGATAATCAAACTAGTGGTTATTTTTTTAGACATGTGGCGACCTTTATATAGCAATAAAAATAGAGTAATAAATAAAAAAGCAACACTAATCCGTTATATTAGCTATCCAGTTGTTTTGGAACTAAACGATGAGCAATGAAAGTTTCAAGTTGTGGCAGCGGAATAGGCATTCCATCTTCATCAGTAAAACCTAGGCCAGCTACTGCGCGAGTAAAAGATTCTAAATTTAATTCAGGAAGGCTCATATCCCAGGTTTCTTGAGAAATAGGGAAACGGTGATCTGCTAAAATTTCTTCGATCTTATCTGCAAAATTTTCTTGGCTGTCAGCCCAATTACTATCACAAGATGCCCAAAACCAGCGCGTTTTAAGAAAGTTATCCCAAAAATCACCCCAACCAGTATAAATACGTTTTACCATTGATGCGCTCATTAATGACCAATCTTGTGCTTCTTGTTTTGTGATATAACCAGCTCGGCATCCATCAAGGCATAATTTACTGAAGCGTGCAAAATCCCATGCAATAAATTTGGTATTACAAATATCATTGATATTTTTACTTATCATTTCAACGCGCCAGAGTTGTTCTTCTTTATTCTGTTCTGAATCATCAGAATCTTTTATTTCTTGTATAATGCTGTAGCGTTCAGCTTCATTTGCATATAACACGCGATCACGCAAAAGATAATAATCATTTGTATGACCCGAAGTGATTAACCAATAAAGTTGATTAATTAGGTCATAGCGATTAGAAACTCCCCAAGCTTGTGATAAGCCACCATCATAAGGGCCCTGATTATAATCGTTATAAGCATGTTCATTGAAACATGAATAAGGTAGGTTTAAAAATAATCCCCACTCTTCTGGCTTTAATGTTGGAGCTTCTATAATTTCAATATCGGAGGGAGGAATAGAATCTGAGGTATAATCAATTTGAGGATCTATCTCAAACATAGATTTATTTTTTGATATTTCTGATTTATTTCTTTTTATAGCATAGTAAGCAACGAGAATAATTATTCCTACTACAAGCCCAATTCCTGACATATCTCTCTCACTGATTTTTTAAATTTATTTGTAATAATGCACAAAATACTTCATTTTTTTATCTAGGTGAAATCTTTAAAAGTAAGCATAAAAGTGACTTTTAAAGAAAAGGATCTATTTTGTGAAGATATTTATCTATAAATGCAGATACTCATTAGTCATCACAGATTATACAGAATAATATTCATTTTATTTTGGAATTTTAGCTTAATATTGTAATTAGATATTTAGGATTATCTGCCGATATTCTCAATGGATATTTTTAAATTTCAATATAAGACAAGTTGCATGTCCTTAGTGCTCATGCAACTTGCTTTATGAAAACGAGATATTCAGCTTATTATTGGCTCTTTTGCCACCAAGATACAATATAATCAGTAACTTGCTGGGGATTATTGATATCTAATTGCGGGAGTGAGGTATTAATAATTTGGTTACTCGCAATGGCAATAACATATTGATCAATTAAGCCTTCAAGTGGTTTCCCTACTTCAGATCTAAATAAAGCAATTTTGTCGATCGTTTCATGTTTGAATCCTTCAACCAAGATCAGATCAAGTGATGAGGGATCAAAACGGCTAGCCATATAATGCAGATCAAGCTCACCTTCATGATCAGGCGTTTCGGTAATTAATGCCCAGCGTTTTTGGCTTGCCACTAATGTTTGGTCAGCACCCGCTTTGCGAAGCTCATAGCTGTCTTTCCCCGGTTTATCGACATCCATATCATGATGCGTATGTTTGATTAACCCAACACGAATATGCTGTTGTTTGAGAAGTGGAATAATTTCTTTGAGCAGCGTTGTTTTTCCAGTACCGCTATAGGCTGTGATCCCAAGTAAGGGGAGATTTTTCAGTTTCATAACGATTTGTGTTGTTGTTCCCAATAAAGTCTATCTTCAGGTGTATTCAAATTAGCAAATGATCCAGTTGGAAAAATAACACATTTTGCTGAAATTTCCTGCATAAATAACATGAGCTTACGATCGCCTCTTTTCAGATACGCATCTAAACGTTGTTTAACTGAACGGTGGAGCAAGGCGAAAGTGGGATGATCACGCTCAGAATCATTAGCATAACAAGCAAGGCTATTTCCCCGGTTTAGCAACATTGTGCTGGCAAGAGTGAGCCGAAAATCAGGCACATCACAAGGAACAAAGAGTAACCAGTCTGTTGTTGCTGTATGCAATGCGGCTTGCATTCCCGCGAGCGGGCCAGAGAAATCATTATTCAGGTCAGATATAACGGAAAACCCACTTTGCCGATATTGATCTTGATTACGATTTGCATTGATGATGATTTGGCTAACTTGAGGTTCAAGTCGTGCAACAATATGTTGATAAAGCGGTTTTCCCAAGAGAGTGATGAGGCCTTTATCTTGCCCGCCCATGCGTCGACCTAAACCACCCGCTAGTATAACTCCAGTAATTTGTTGACTGACCATGTTCAGTATCCCTGAATGACTAGGCGAAAAAGTTTCAACGTTCTTTATGCCAAATTTAGTTATAGTAATAGGTAATATTTAATCTATTTGCCCACAAAATCAATGAATATTCCTGTGAGACTAAGCGTAAACTTTACGTAGATTGACAACCGTTCGCTTTTTTCTCTTGTATTATATAAACAACGCGTCTCCCACATAAATTTGTGATGAAGGAATAAACATGAAATGCCATCGCTTAAATGAAGTCATCGAATTATTGCAACCCGTATGGAAAGAAAACTCAGACTTAAATATTGTTGAAATGCTACAAAAATTAGCTGATGAAGCGGGTTTTAAAGGCAATTTATCTGAATTAACTGACGATGTTCTGATCTATCATTTGAAAATGCGTGGAAAAAGTCGTGATGAGGCAATCCCTGGCTTGAAAAAAGATTATGAAGAAGATTTTAAAACGGCCATTTTACGTGCAAGAGGCATCATAAAAGATTAAATAGTGATGGATAAAATCGAACATTCTTATTTTCACTTTAGTGGAATATCACCTGATCTGATCTTAGATGCACTGATGGAAGTGGGGATTTACCCTGCATCTGGTTTGACAGAGCTAAATAGTTATGAAAATCGGGTTTATCAATTTCAGGATGAGAATCGCCAGCGCTTTGTGGTGAAGTTTTATCGTCCAGAACGGTGGAATCGTTCACAAATTCAAGAAGAACATGATTTCACATTAGAACTACGAGATGCTGAGCTGTCTGTTGCTGCGCCGCTGGCGTTTTCGGGCCAAACAGTATTAGAGTTTGGTGGCTTTATGTTTGCTGTTTTTCCAAGTATTGGTGGACGCCAATATGAAACAGACAATTTATATCAACTAGAAGATGTTAGTCGTTTGTTAGGCCGTATTCATCAGATAGGAAAAAAGAGACTTTTTTCTTTTAGGCCAACAATTGATGTTGCTGAATATCTTGAGCAACCACGAGAAATTATGCAAGAAAGCGATTTAATTCCTGCTAAGTGGAAGCCATCTTTCATGGCATCATTGGATGATTTAATTGCACAAGTTAAGTCACATTGGTCTGTTAGTTATACGCCTTTGCGGTTACAAGGTGATTGCCATCCTGGTAATATTTTGTGGCGCGATGAAGCTTGGTTAGTTGACTTTGATGATGCCCGTAATGGTCCTGCTATCCAAGATTTATGGATGTTACTCAATGGCTCACGCCAAGAGCAAATAATTCAGTTGGATACTTTACTTGAATCCTATAATGAATATTGTGATTTCGATGTTAAAGAACTGAAATTGATTGAGCCACTCAGAGCCATGAGAATGGTTCATTATTTAGGTTGGATTATTCGCCGCTGGCAAGATCCGGCTTTTCCTCGCGCTTTTGCATGGCTACAGGATGATGATTTTTGGACTCGGCAATCTTCTGAGTTTGCCCAGCAAATTAAACGGTTGCAGGAACCACCATTGCAATTGAGCCCACAGTTTTAGTAACAGTAAGTTCTATTTTGGAGAATGTTTTATATGAAAAGAGTTATGTTGGCTTTAATGGGTATCGCCATGTCATTTGGAGCCTTGGCGGCAAACTATTCAGAAGGCAAAGAATATACTGATGTCAAACCACCAGTACAAAACTTGCCACAAGTACTTGAGTTTTTCTCATTTTATTGCCCACATTGTTATCAATTTGAAAACCTTTATAAAATTCCTCAAACGGTAGAAAAAACCTACCAGAAGGAGTAAAAATGGAGCGTTATCACGTTGATTTCTTAGGTCCACTAGGTGCAAAACTGACTCAAGCTTGGGCAGTGGCTATTGTATTGAATGTTGAAGATAAAGTGACGCCAATTCTTTTTGAAGGCATTCAAAAAACACAATCAATCCATTCACCAGAAGATATTCGTAATGCTTTCATTAAAGCAGGTGTGAGTGGTGAAGAGTATGATGCAGCATTAAATAGCTTTGTTGTTAAATCATTAGTGGCTAAGCAGCAAAATGCAGCGCAAGATTTAAAACTGCGTGGTGTTCCTGCAATGTTTGTTGATGGTAAATATCAAATTCGTAACAATGGTATTTCTGTTGATAATGCAGAAGATTATGCGAAAGAATTTTCCAATGTTGTTAATTTCCTAGTTAACAAAAAATAGCGTGTCTTTATGGCGGTAGGATCTGCCGCCATACTCTTTTTACTCCCACTGCGTAAATCAATATCCACAAAGCCCTAAATTTCTTTTTCTTGTGCTAGATCAAATTGGTTATAGCTAAGTTATTGATTTTATTTTCTTGTTTTATTTCTTGATCTTTTCTTAGTTATTGAATATAAGGCACAACCTTATTTTGCTCACAGAGTTATCCACAGGTTATCAATGAAATGACAAGTCAAATTCAGGGCAAAATAATCCATTGAAAAGAAGATATTTGTAGAGAATATTGCTAGCAAAGTAGAAACACAGGTGTATCGCAGGGCACATTGTGGCATCCTATTCCCCATTATTCCCGATAAAAAGATGATGACATATTATGGCTCAGATAGCAGACAATCCCCTTATTTTGGTAGATGGTTCATCTTACCTGTATCGTGCTTATCACGCATTCCCACCATTAACTAATAGCGCAGGCGAACCAACAGGAGCAATGTATGGCGTGCTCAATATGCTGCGTAGTTTGATCATGCAATATAAGCCTAGCCATGTTGCTGTCGTTTTTGATGCTAAGGGAAAAACATTTCGTGATGAATTATTCGAAAGTTATAAATCTCATCGCCCACCAATGCCTGACGATCTACGTGAGCAAATAGAACCATTGCATGAAATGGTTGAAGCAATGGGCTTACCGTTATTGGTTGTTTCTGGTGTTGAAGCTGATGATGTGATTGGTACCCTTGCACGTCAAGCCAGTAAAAATGGTATACCAGTATTAATCAGTACAGGTGATAAAGACATGGCACAGTTAGTTGAGCCGAATATCACTCTGATTAACACCATGAATAACACAATTTTGGGCCCTCAAGAAGTCGAAGATAAATATGGTATTCCACCTGAATTGATTATTGATTTCCTCGCCTTAATGGGCGACTCATCAGACAATATCCCTGGTGTTCCGGGTGTTGGTGAGAAAACGGCATTAGCGTTGTTGCAAGGCATTGGTGGCTTAGACAAAATCTACAATTCACTGGATGACATTGCGGGCTTAGGTTTTCGCGGATCAAAAACGTTAGCGCCAAAAATGGAAGAAAACCGCGAATTGGCATTTCTTTCTTATCAATTAGCCACCATTAAGACTGACGTTGAATTGGATAAAAGTTGCGAAGAGTTAGTTGTCGCTGATCCTAATGTTGATAAGCTTCATCAATTATTTAGCCGCTACGAATTTAAACGCTGGCTTGCTGATATTGAAAATGGCACTTGGATGGAAAACAAAAGTGGGAAAGTCTTTACGCCTGCGACGAGTTTTGTTTCAAAGAAGGTTGAAGAAGCTATTGCTGCACCAATATTGAGTGCAGAAAATTATGAAACAATTTTGGATAAGGCTGATTTGGAACGTTGGCTAGCAAAATTATCTGCGGCACCTTTATTTGCTTTTGATACAGAAACCGACAGCTTAAATACACAAGAAGCTCACCTCGTTGGTATGTCATTTGCTATTGAGCCAGGGCGCGCAGCTTATCTGCCATTAGGTCATGATTATCTTGATGCACCCGTTCAATTGCCATTAGATGAAGTGCTTGTATTAATGAAGCCACTTCTCGAAAGTGAAAAAGTGCTGAAAGTGGGTCAAAACCTCAAATATGATGCAGAAGTTCTTGAAAATTATGGTATCGAACTGAAAGGAATGAAGTTTGATACTATGCTGGAATCTTATGTATTAAACAGTGTGATTGGTCGACATGATATGGATAGCTTGTCTGAACGCCATCTTAATCATAAAACAGTTTCATTTGAAGAGATTGCGGGTAAAGGGAAAAAGCAGTTAACCTTTAACCAAATTGCACTTGAAGAAGCCGCAAATTATGCTGCTGAAGATGCAGATGTCACGTTATTGCTTCATCAAGCCTTATATCCGCAACTAGAGGCTGAGCCAACACTTGCAAAAGTATTTAATGAGATAGAGATGCCATTAGTTCCTGTATTAGTAAGAATGGAACGTAAAGGTGTTTTGATTGATGCGAATGTTTTAGCCGCACAATCTCAGGAGATAACAGCGCGTTTGGCTGATATTGAAAAAGAAACTTTTGCATTAGCAGGCGAAGAATTTAACCTCGCATCACCAAAACAGCTACAGGTTATTTTATTTGAAAAGCTACAACTTCCGGTGGTGAAAAAGACACCAAGTGGTGCGGCATCAACAAATGAAGAAGTCTTGGAAGAGTTGGCTCCTATTCATCCTCTACCTAAATTATTATTGGAGCATCGTAGTCTTGCGAAGTTAAAATCAACTTACACCGATAAACTTCCGCAGATGATAGATCCAAAAACGCAGCGTGTGCATACTTCTTACCATCAAGCTGTTACTGCGACAGGGCGGTTGTCGTCGCGTGACCCGAATTTGCAAAATATTCCAGTGAGGACAGAAGAAGGGCGTCGTATTCGCCAAGCTTTTATTGCCCGTAAAGGTTACAAAGTGGTTGCGGCTGACTATTCGCAAATTGAATTGCGCATCATGGCGCATCTGTCACAAGATAAAGGGCTACTTAACGCTTTCGCTGAAGGTAAAGATATTCACCGAGCGACCGCTTCTGAGGTCTTTGGTGTGCCTCTTGATGAAGTGACTAGTGACCAACGCCGCAGTGCAAAAGCAATTAACTTTGGGCTTATTTATGGCATGAGCGCATTTGGACTGGCTCGCCAATTAGGCATTCCTCGGGGTGAAGCTCAACGTTATATGGATTTGTACTTTGAACGTTATCCGGGTGTTCTTCGCTATATGGAAAACACACGTCATCAAGCTGCTGAACAAGGTTATGTTGAAACACTTGATGGGCGCCGGTTGTACCTGCCTGATATTAAATCGAAAAATGCGATTCGCCGTAAAGCTGCTGAGCGTGAAGCTATCAATGCGCCAATGCAAGGTACAGCGGCGGACATTATTAAAAAGGCAATGATTGCAGTTGATAGCTGGTTACAGACTGAAAAACCTGCTGCTGATATGTTAATGCAGGTACATGATGAATTAGTGTTCGAAGTAAAAGAATCTGATTTAGAGCAGGTTACCAGCAAAATTAGTGAGTTAATGGAAGCTAGCATGAAGTTAGATGTGCCATTAAAAGTCGATGTTGGTGTTGGTAATAATTGGGATGAAGCTCATTAATTTATAACCCATGAATTTACAATAAAATGGCAACTTTTTAGTTGTTGATAAAGAAGCGGGATAAAGTCTATTTTTCCCGCTTTTTTAATTCTTGGTTGGCGATTAAGCCAATATATTTTTGAGATACAAAGATAATTTAATATTAGTTTTTTATGCGACTTATCTCTCATAAATATGTAATAAAAATACGTTTTCTGGCGATTTTAGCAGAAATGATTTTGCTGAATCGTAGTTAGCTTTGAAAAAAAATTACAGAAAGTCTTTTTTTAATGTACAGAATCAAGTAAAATAGCTCACGTAGGGTACAGAGGTAAGATGTTCTATCTTTCAGACCTTTTACTTCACGTAATCGGATTTAGCTGAATATTAGCTGCTCCAGTCAAAGTTTTTGACTGGAGCATTTTTTTGCTTAAAATTCAGTAAGTAGCTGAAATTCTATTGTACGCCAGTAAACTGACGTACAAGAAAAAAGAGGAGGGCTTAAACTGGGTTGCTATACCAGTGATCGAGCTTAATGCGTAGTTTATCTATGCCAATCTTTTTCAATGCAGAAAAGTATTCGACTTCAATATCTCCACCTAACGGCTCAAGAGTTTGTCGTACTTCCATGAGTTGTTTCTTTCTTGCACCGGAAGCTAATTTATCTGCTTTTGTCAGTAAGACTAAAACAGGGACTTCCATCGCAACAGACCATTCAATCATTTGCATATCAAGGTCTTTTAGTGGATGACGGATATCCATTAATATGACAAGCCCTTTAATGCACTCGCGTTTTTGTAGGTATTCTCCAAGCGCTTGTTGCCATTTCCGTTTCATATCTTCAGGCACTTCAGCGTAGCCATAGCCTGGAAGGTCAACAAGACGAATACCGTCTTCAACTTCAAAAAGGTTGATTAATTGAGTACGGCCTGGTGTTTTACTCGTACGAGCTAAGCCTTTTTGCTGTGTTAGTGCATTGAGCGCACTCGATTTTCCCGCATTTGAGCGGCCTGCAAAG
Organism: Providencia sneebia DSM 19967; assembly: GCF_000314895.2. Taxonomy (GTDB): domain Bacteria; phylum Pseudomonadota; class Gammaproteobacteria; order Enterobacterales; family Enterobacteriaceae; genus Providencia; species Providencia sneebia. The sequence goes on from NZ_CM001773.1 coordinate 741,572, forward strand.
GCAACTTCAATTCCGCTATCTTTAGGTAAATGGCGAATATCGGGTGCACTGATGACAAATTTTGTCATGTGGTAATTATGGGTTTTGATTGTCATTGGTCGTTCTCCCTGAGCTTGCCTTTTAAGGCTGGAGGATTATAGCGACTGCCAGCTAACAAAGCCACCAGTCATGCTGGGAGTGATAAGATTGTTGGATATATCGATATCTTTTATCTAGGTAAAAATTATTTAAGATAAGATTCATAAAAAGTGATACACCTAGAATATGTATTTTATTTTCAAATAGATAATGTTAAATAATTGTGGATCTTATTTTCTATAAGATATAAATATATATTGATATCTTATGGCATTCTTGGCGTAAATAAAGGTAAATCTTTAGCAATCTTTTTATCTACGCTCTAGAATTGGCAAGTTAAAAGTTATTAAGCTATAAAGAAAGGGATCTTGAATGTTAAAACGAATTTTTGTGCCTTTGCTGGCAGTCTGTGCTATCAGTACTTCCTCACTCGTTTTTGCAGCGGGCGAAACCTATGTGAAATTGGTTACCTCTATGGGGAATATTGAATTAGAGCTTAATGATAAAAAAGCACCTGTCACGACTGAGAACTTTTTACAGTATGTGAATGAAGGTTATTACAATGGAACAACATTCCACCGTGTGATCCCAGGTTTCATGATCCAAGGTGGCGGTTTTAACAAAGATCTACAGCAAAAACAAACTCGTGCTCCAATTAAGAATGAAGCTGATAACGGGTTACGTAATTTGCGTGGCACGATTTCTATGGCGCGTACTGCAAATAAAGACAGTGCGACGAGCCAATTTTTTATCAACGTCGCGGACAATGCTTTTTTAGATCACGGCCAACGTGATTTTGGTTATGCCGTTTTTGGAAAAGTTGTCAAAGGAATGGATGTAGTTGATAAAATTTCTAAAGTAAAAACAGAGAATGTAGGGCCTTACCAAAATGTTCCTGTTGACCCAATTTCAATTATTTCTGCTGAAATTATTAAAAAGCCTTAATTGGGTGCACAAAGAATGGGTAACATCCGAGAGTTACCCATTTTTAATATGACTCCTTTCTCAAATTACCTCTCAAACATAGTTTCTTAAATATAATTCTAACGATTTCTCACTTATAGTTTATGATATTCATTATCATTTGTTATAAGGATGTAAATATAATTGTATGATTCTTATATAGAAATGAGTTTAGTTAAATAAGATTACTTGACTTAAATAGGCTATTTTCCTGCTTCGGCTGTGATATGATAGCCGCCCGCTGCTATCATCTACTGTTTTTTTAATCGGCAATATTGCCGTTAAAAACAATAAATTATATCAGCGTAGATAACATATAATGATAAAAATCAGTCGGATAGGCTACTATGCTTTTACTTATTGATAATTACGATTCATTTACCTATAACCTGTATCAATATTTCTGTGAATTGGATATAGAGGTACTGGTTAAGCGTAATGATGAAATTTCTATCGAAGAGATAGAATCGCTTTCGCCTACACACCTTGTGATCTCACCTGGGCCTTGCACGCCAGATGAAGCGGGAATTTCACTTGAAGCTATCAAGTATTTTGCCGGAAAGATCCCGATTTTAGGGATTTGTCTTGGTCATCAAGCAATTGGTCAAGCCTTCGGGGCATCAGTTGTGAAAGCGCGAGAAGTGATGCACGGCAAAACATCTGCAATCCATCATAACCATCAAGGCGTGTTTAAAGGGCTTAATCGGCCATTAACGGTAACACGCTACCATTCGCTTGTTATTGCTGCGGAAACATTACCCGCATCTTTTGATGTATCCGCATGGTCACTGAATAATGGTGATGTTGACGAAATTATGGGTATTCGTCATAAAACCTTGCCAATTGAAGGTGTTCAGTTCCACCCAGAAAGTATTCTGAGTGAACAAGGTCATGAATTATTAAATAACTTTTTAAAGTATTAATTATTGCGCCTCTAAAAAATAAAATTCATCCTATCACTTGCTTTGCACTTGCTCTTTTGTGATTTTTTATTCATATTTAATGATTATATTTTCACTTAAGCAGCAGATAAAAAGCAGGTGAGGGGTATGAAAGAGCAACAAGCAGTAGATCGGCAAACTTATGATCAGGTGATTTTACCTATTTATTCTCCAGCTGAATTTATTCCTGTGCGTGGAGAAGGCAGTCGAGTTTGGGATCAGCAAGGTAAAGAATACATTGATTTTGCTGGTGGAATAGCCGTTTTAGCATTAGGTCATTGTCATCCTGCTTTAGTATCAGCAGTTCGCGAACAAAGCGAAAAATTGTGGCATGTCAGTAATATTTTTACTAACGAGCCAACTTTGCGATTGGCGCAAAAACTCATTGCAGCAACATTTGCTGAACGTGTATTTTTTGCCAACTCAGGAGCAGAAGCGAACGAAGCTGCTTTTAAACTTGCTCGTCATTATGCCATTACCCAATATAGTCCTTATAAAACCAAAATAATTGCGTTTAAACAGGGTTTTCACGGGCGTACTTTCTTTACTGTGTCTGTCGGTGGGCAGGCAAAATATGCTGATGGGTTTGGTCCAAAACCTGCGGATATTATTCACGTTCCTTTCAATGATCTTGATGCCGTCAAAGCGGTTATTGATGAAAATACATGTGCCGTTGTGTTAGAACCGGTACAAGGGGAAGGCGGCGTTACTGCGGCGACTCAGGAATTTATGCAAGGTGTTCGTCAGTTATGTGATGATAACAATGCTTTGCTGGTCTTTGATGAAGTACAAAGCGGTATGGGTCGTACAGGTAAGCTATTTACTTATATGCACTATGGTGTCGCGCCTGATATTTTGACCACAGCTAAAGCATTAGGAGGTGGTTTCCCTATCAGTGCAATGTTAACGACGGATAAAATTGCTAAAGTGATGGGATTGGGAACGCACGGCACGACTTATGGTGGTAATCCGCTAGCTTGTGCAGTGGGCAATGCCGCTTTTGATATCATCAATACGCCAGAAGTGCTTGATGGTGTTGAAAAGCGTCGAGAATATTTCGTCGAAGCACTTAATCAATTGAATGATAAATATCATGTTTTTTCTGAAATTAGAGGTTTAGGGCTATTAATTGGCGCAGAGCTAACAGGAAAATTACAAGGCCATTCAAAAGATATTCTGCAAGCATGTGCTGACGAAGGTTTGATGATGCTTAATGCTGGGCCAAATGTATTACGTTTTACGCCATCATTGATTATTTCTGAAGAAGAGATGAAAAGTGGCATGGCTAAACTGGATAAAGCGCTAGAAAAAGTTTTAGCTTAATTTGGTTGGCTTCTCCCTCAATAACAATTTTATTGAGGGAGTTGTATGCTTATTCCATGCTATTCAAAAAAATAGGCACAAAAATTAACCCGATATCAATGATAACGGGTTAATTTAAAATAAATTCTAGGCTAATTGGCGTGATTAACGCGTACCGTATACCACGATAGTTTTACCATGTGCCGAAATCAAATTTTGATCTTCTAACATTTTCAGAATGCGGCCCACCGTTTCGCGTGAGCAACCAACGATTTGCCCAATTTCTTGGCGAGTAATTTTGATTTGCATTCCGTCTGGATGTGTCATTGCATCAGGTTGTTTTGCCAAATTAAGCAATGTTTGTGCAATACGGCCTGTTACATCAAGGAAGGCAAGGTTACCTACTTTCTCTGATGTAGTTTGTAGGCGACTTGCCATTTGCGCAGAAAGGCGCATAAGAATATCTGGGTTTACTTGAATCAACTGGCGGAATTTTTTATATGAAATTTCAGCAACTTCACAGGCACTTTTTGCTCGAACCCATGCTGAACGTTCTTGCCCTTCTTCAAATAATCCGAGTTCACCAATGAAATCTCCCTGATTCAAATAAGAGAGAATCATTTCCTTACCTTCTTCATCTTTGATTAAAACAGCCACCGAACCTTTCACAATGTAATAAAGGGTTTCTGCTTTCTCACCCTGATGGATCAGAGTGCTCTTGGATGGATACTTATGAATATGGCAGTGTGACAAAAACCATTCAAGAGTAGGGTCTGTTTGTGGCTTGCCGAGAATCATTAGCGTTATCCTCTGTATGTTAATACAGCCATCCGGCTTGCGATAACCAGAAAGGCTTGTTTTAAAGTCACTATCTTAGCATATAAGATGCTATATAGGAGTAAGTTAATAGTGACACTATCATATAATCAATTGAAACGATGAGTTTTGATCTTAACCCTATCAGGTGAATGCCTGTTTTTAACATATTCAATCTAGATTGTCTCTATTTTATCGATTCAGCATAATTAATGTGAATATAAAGTGTATCTCGTTTCTATGTTATAACACGTTTTCGCTGTTGAGCTATTTATTAATTTGTATCATAAATAGAAAGTTAGGATTGGCAATTTATCTGGGATCATATTATTGATAGATGTTTATTTAACGCTTACATACAACTTTAGTTATTTAAGGTATAAATAAAATTTTTCTATAGGGGATAAAATATGGAAGCAAGAGTGAAATGGGTTGAGGGACTTTCTTTTCTCGGTGAATCAGCGTCTGGTCATCAACTGATGATGGATGGTAACTCTGGTGATAAAGCACCTAGCCCAATGGAAATGGTATTAATGGCCGCCGGTGGATGCAGTGCTGTTGATGTCGTTTCTATTTTACAAAAAGGCCGTAATGATATTTGTGGTTGTGAAGTTAAATTAACATCTCAGCGCCGTGAAGAAGCACCTCGTTATTTTACCCACATTAATCTGCATTTTATTGTTACTGGGAATGATTTAACAGAAAAAGTCGTCGAACGTGCTGTACAACTTTCAGCTGAAAAATATTGTTCTGTATCTTTAATGTTAGAAAAAGCCGTAAAAATAAGTCATAGCTTTGAAATTAAAACACCGTAATTATCAGATTAAAAATATATTTTTATTGGTGATGCTTATTATTTTAAATAAAATAAGCATCACTCATCTTTAATCATGTTTTTGTCTTATTAACTTTTCAACTAAAGGCGTCATGATAAGTTCCATGGCGAGCCCTAATTTTCCACCCGGAACAACAATGGTATTTATTGCTGAAATAAATGAACCACTTAACATAGAAAGTAAATAAGGAAAGTCTATTTGTTCAAGCCCTCGGAAACGAATAACAATAAAACTTTCATCTTGTGTTGGAATGGCTTTGGCGGAAAAAGGGTTTGAGGTATCAACAGTAGGTACTCTTTGGAAATTAATATGAGTACGAGAAAACTGTGGCGTAATGTAGTTGATATAATCGCCCATTGAGCGCACAACGGAGTCCATAACAGCTTCACGAGAATGCCCGCGTTCTGTGGTATCCCGAATAAGCTTTTGGATCCATTCTAAGTTAACAATCGGCACCACACCGACAAGTAAATCAACATGTTGTGCAACATTATTTTCAGGTGTGACCACACCGCCATGTAATCCTTCATAGAACAGAACATCACTATTTTCAGGCAATGGTTCCCATGGTGTAAATGTTCCGGGCTGTAGGCCATAAGGAACTGCTTCATCATAGGTATGAAGATATTTACGGGATTTTCCATGACCATGCTGGCTATAATCCAATAAAGTTTGTTCTAATAGCGCAAAGTCATTGGCTTCAGGGCCAAAATAGCTAATATGTCGTCCTTGCTCTTTTGCTTTACGGATAGCCATATCCATTTCAGGGCGAGTATAACGGTGAAAGCTATCGCCTTCTAAGGTTGCAGCTTGAATATTTAATTGATGAAAGACTTTGCGAAATGCTTGGCTAGTTGAGGTTGTTCCTGCACCACTAGAACCTGTAATGGCGATGATCGGGTGTTTTTTAGACATCAACGGCTCCCTATGCTGCGCTTATGTTCACTTTTTATGGGCGAAATTGATTCTCAGGCATAAAGTTAATAGATTCATGCAACTCAGACCAGACTAGCACAATTTTTCCAGAAACTAACTGCTGTTTCACATCTTCAACCTTCTGTTGCAAGGTTTTTTCATTCTCACCGTAATCTGTTCCTTCACGTAACACATAGGCTTCTATCAAATTTTCCAATGTTTCAGGTGTTAATTCTTGCCAAGGAATAATCATGATTTTTTTTCATCCAAATAAGGTGTTAACCATTGTGGAATACGCTGTTCTAACCACATCACTGGATTTTTAAATGTTCCAGCCACAAACCCCACATGTCCGCCATGCTCTGTCATTTGATATTCAACATTAGGCGGTAGTTGCGTTAAATCAGGCACAACTTCAGGTGCCATAAAAGGATCATCTTTTGCATGGATAATCAATGTTGGCTTAGTAATTTGGGGTAATTTGGGTAATGCGCTACATTTTTGGTAGTAATCTGTCGCATTTTCAAAGCCATGGATCCTAGATGTAATGACATCATCAAATTCGCGAATGCGTTTTAATTTTTTGAGTTGTAATAAGTTTAGTGGCAAAGAGCCGGGGTAATGTACGAGTTTTCGCGTTGCGTTGCGTTTTAATCCATTGAGCAAATAGCGCTGATAGAACTGTGAAACGCCTTTTTCCATACGAATTGAGCAAGGTTCTAACATTAATGGTGCGGAAACAACCACACCAGCATCAATATCTGCTTTATCGCCATTTTCGGCTAAATAACAGGCAAGCATATTGCCGCCGAGTGAGTAGCCAACGGCCGCAGTAGGTACATCACCCCAAGTTTGTTTTAGCCAATGTAAAAAGTAGCGTGCATCGCTCGTTTCGCCTGAATGGTAAATACGTTTTTGGCGGTTAGGTTCTCCGCTACAGCCTCTAAAATGCATAATGACACCAAGCCAACCATGTTTTTTGGCACTTTCAAGCATTCCATGAGCATAAGGACTTTTAAAGTTACCCTCTAAACCATGAAAAATTACTAAGCGCGGTTTAGCCGATGCCAACTCTGGGTCTTCACTCCAAGCAAGATCAATGAAATCACCATCCGGTAACTCAAGCCGCTGCCAAAAAGGTTTAATTTTCGGTATACGCCGAAAAATTCTTGGCAGTAATGTTTGTAAGTGTGGATTTTTAGCCCAGTTAATTGGATGGAAGTTGTCTGATATAGCCATAATTTATTTAGTGATGCTCTTGTGGGTCACATAACATACTGTTATTTTTCTATGATGCAAGGAACCTATCATCGGATTTAATTATAAATGAGCTCAGAGTTAATTTTTTCTCTTTTTACGTTTTTGTTTATCGCAGCAGTAACGCCGGGTCCTAATAATATGTTATTAACATCCAGTACTGCAAATTATGGTTTTCGGCGTAGTATTCCGTTATTGCTTGGAATTATGCTGGGCATGCAATCCATACTCTATTTTTCTGCCTTTGGTGTAGCTGCACTTTTATTATTATATCCTGCTTTACATACCGTAATGAAAGTGGCTGGTAGCCTATATTTATTATGGCTAGCATGGAAAACAGCAACCGCAAGTTATTCACCCTTAAACACACAGAGCACCGCGGTTAAGAATGTCAAATGGTATCAAGGCGGATTATTACAGTTTTTAAATCCAAAAGCTTGGATGATGGGCTTAGGGGCTGTTGGCAGCTACAGTTTACCAAATGAGTTGTTTACTCAATCAATTATTGTGATGAGCATTGCCATCTTGATTGTTAATTTGGTTGCTGGATTTATTTGGATGGCTGGAGGAACATTAATTAGCTATTTTCTTCGTAGCCGTAATGCGTGGTTTATTTTTAATTTAGTGATGGGTTTATTAACGGCCGCATGCGTACCATTAATTTGGTTAGAGTAAAAATAAATTGGGGAAGCATAGCTCCCCCAATTTTTTAAATCCATCACGATTGCTGCCAAACAAAATGTACTTGCCAGCGGTTTGATAGAAAATTAAATATTAATCTAAATCTACATCTTTGCTGCCGAAGAAATAGGTAAATATAAATCCGCAAATATACGCTACGGCTAATCCACCAATATAAACAGCCATTCCTGAAAGAACACCTTGCGCAGATGTCATCAGTGGGATAGCAATAAGCCCTGAAGGTCCGAATACTGTGTTTAGTCCAACAGGTAGGCCCATCCAAGAGATTGCGCCAATAAAGAAACCACCTGCTGCACCACCAAAACATGCGGTGATAAAAGGTTTAACGCGAGGGAGTGTCACACCATAAATTAATGGTTCACCTATACCTAAGAACCCTGGGAATAATGCTCCACCAATTTGTCCACGCGTGACCGAACCTTTTTTCGCTTTGACATATAATGCAAGTGCTGCACCAACTTGCCCTGCGCCCGCCATCGCAAGAATAGGGAATAAAGAGTTAAACCCTTGTGTTTCAACAAGTGCGACATAAACAGGAATAAAACCTTGATGCACACCAAACATAACTGCAATTAAGAAGAGACCCGCAAGTACAGCTGTACCAATTGGATTACCATTCAAATGCATAAATAACCAAGACATGCCTTCAAACAGCCAAACACCTACTGGCATGATAAAGATAAAGGTAGCGGCACCAACAATCAGCAGGGTAATTGTTGACGTGAGGATAATATCTAAACTTGCTGGGATAAATTTACGAACTTGTTTTTCTACCCAAGCACCAAAAATACAGGCAATTAAGATCCCGATAATGTTCCCTCTTGGGTCGATATACCAACCAAAGAAGTCAGTCATGCCAGAATAGAAACCTTTGGTTGCTTCAGGATCATAACCTAAAATAAATAACCCCGCGATAATGGCACCATTAACGCCGCTACCACCAAATGCTTTTTGCGCATTGTAACCAATGAGAAGTCCCATAAAAGTAAATAGGGCTTTCCCAAATACTGCCATATAAGCAATTAAACTCGCAAGCCAGTGTGCTTGTTGTGAACCGACTGGAAATAACTCTTCATTAGCCACTAATAATGATAGCAGTGATGCTAATCCCATTAATAAACCTGCGCCAATAAAGCCGGGTATTAATGGGGTAAATATTGTGGCAAATTTTGATAAAAAGCGATGAACAGCGCTTGTTTGTTTCTTTTTTAGTTGTTGCTTATTAGCCGATGCAATTTCATTGAGATCTTGTGTGGATGTCGCGGGAGCAACGGATTCAGCCTCACCACTTTCCAACATTTGATTCATTAAATCAGAAGCTGCTTGTGCTTTGCCGGGACCAAGAACAATTTGTAATTGTTCATCACTTTCAATAACGCCCAGTACTCCTGGAATTTTTTTAAGTTCAGCTTTATCGACAAGTTGATCATTATTTAATGTTAAGCGTAAGCGGGTCATACAGTTGCCGCAATGCTTAATATTTGCACTTCCACCGATCTGTTGCAGAATTTGCTGCATCATCTCTTTTGTTATTTTAGCCATGGAATATACCCCATCAATTCCCGTTGATTAAGCGGGTTTCGCGACATTAAGCGCAGTACGAATAAAACCATTATTATCGGATAGCAATTGATGAGCTTCTTGCGCATTTAACCCAGATAAAATCATCAAAATTGCCGTTTTACAGTGACGCTTGCACTGCTGTAATGCTTCTTCAGCTGTTTGTCTGTCACAGTCAGTCGCTTCCATGACAATCCGAACTTGCCTTTCAATTAATTTGGCATTTGTTGCTTCAACATCGACCATCAAATTGCCGAAAACCTTACCAATTCGGATCATAGAACCTGTTGTAATCATATTCAGTACAAGTTTTTGTGCTGTTCCCGCTTTCATACGAGATGATCCGGTGACAACTTCTGCGCCAACAATGGGGGTAATGGCAATATCCGCTGCATTGGCAATAGGGCTATTTGGGTTACAGCTAATTGATGCGGTAACTGCACCAATTTTACGAGCATAGGCAAGAGCACCTAGCACATACGGTGTACGACCACTTGCAGCAATACCAACTAATACATCTTTATCATTGAATTGAATATTGACGAGATCCTGCTCACCTAACTCAGGTTTATCTTCCGCATTTTCGACAGCGCGAAAAATCGCTTGGTGACCACCAGCAATGAGACCAATGACTTGTTCATGTGGCGTTCCGTATGTTGGCGGGCATTCACTTGCATCAAGTATGCCTAATCGGCCAGAGGTTCCTGCACCGGAATAAATAAGTCTGCCACCCTTAAGGAAAGCTTCGGCAACTTTATCGACAAGCTGCGCAATTTGCGGGAGTACCTTTTCAACGGCCAAAGGAACTTGCTTATCTTCATTATTAATAACTTGAAGCATATCAATGGTTGATAGCTGATCGATATTTGTACTCGCGGAATTACGGCTTTCGGTTACCATTTTGCTTAAGTCAATGGTCATAATAAATTGCTCCTACATCAAAGAATGCGGAGATATTAGGGAATTATTTATTCCAGTGATGTGATAATGATCACGGCGTCATCTATTCTAACTTGCCAAGATAAAAGAATATTTTCAAACTATATAACTTATGAAAATCGGCTTTTCATTGAATTATAAGAAATAAATAGAAGTAATTTATGTATTCCGAGAGGAATAATTTATCTTTTTAATAATGAAAAAGATTGGTGAATGTGAATGACTTTATTGGATACCATTACATGCTTATTGCCAAGGCTTGCTGAAAATCAGCGAAAAATTGCGCAATTTATTCTTGAAAAGCCAGAGCAGGTTTTGGCGCTTTCTTCACAACAATTTGCAGAAACATTAAATGTTAGCCAATCCGCAATTGTTAAATTTAGTCAAAAAATAGGTGTAAAGGGATACCCTGCTTTAAAGCTGGCATTAAGTGAAATCATAGGTCGTCAGCAGCTGGAAGAGACAAACCCACATATTGCTTTACATAATCGAATTACCCAAAGTGATAATTTGATGGTAGTTGCACAGAAACTGGCACTAGAAAAAAATTATTCAATCACAGAAACAACAAAGCAAATTGATTTCAAACTCTTTGAAAAAATTGTGGATTGTATTGATAAATCCCAACGGGTACAGATTGTAGGCATAGGGGGGTCGGGGCTAACGGCAAAAGATTTGAGTTATAAGCTGCAAAAAATCGGTATCACAACCTTAGTTGAATCCGACCATCATGTTCAAATTGCCGCGGCTTTAACGTTAACGCCTGTCGATACTCAAATTGTTATTTCATTTACAGGAAAGCGTAAGGACATGCTAACAGCAGCCAATATTGCACGAAAACAAGGCGCCAATGTTATTGCTATTACACGTAGCCGACACTCTCCGTTGGCATTATTAGCAGATTATGTTCTTGAAAGCATTGCAGAAGAAAATGAATGGCGTAGCTCATCGATTTCATCAAGAACAGCGCAAAATACCTTAACGGATTTGCTGTTTATGGCATTACTCCAAAAACGTGAAGAGCGAGCAAAAATGCTAGTCATGAATGCAAGAGTGATGATAAATAAATTGGATGAATAGTTTTGCTGATAAGGTCGAGCTTTAAAAAGAAATAGAGCCAGTATGTGACTGGCTCTGGAGAGATAAAATATTAACAGAGTGGTTTACGCGTTTGATTCAAAATCAGTTGTCATTTCTTCTAACTGCTCTTGTAATTCCATCCACGCCATTTCGACTTCTTCTAATGCCGATTTGTGCTCAGTCTGTTGTTTTAAGCATTGAGCAAGTTCTGTCTTTTTATCTTGATCATAAATGGCGGGATCAGAAAGCGTTGTTTCCAGCTCAGCAAGTGTAGCTGAATGCTTTTCCATTTTTTTCTCAAGTTCAGTTAACTTCTTGCGAATCGGTTGAGTTTGTTGGCGAAATTCAGCTTCACGGCGTTTCTGATCTTTTTTATCTTGAGCAGTGACAGTTGTGGTATTTGCAGGGCGAGTTTTGTCGAGTAGCTCTTTTGCCTGCTGTAATTCCATTTTATTTTGTTCTGCTAACCATTGTTGATAATCTTCTAAATCACCATCAAATGGTTCAACTAATCCATCATGCACGAGATATAAATCATCTGTGGTTGAGCGCAACAAATGCCTATCATGCGAAACGACCACCAAAGCACCTTCAAAGTCGATTAATGCTTCAGTTAATGCTTGGCGCATATCTAAATCAAGGTGGTTAGTTGGCTCATCGAGTAATAATAAATTAGGTTTTTGCCATACAATCAATGCAAGAACCAAACGCGCTTTTTCACCACCAGAAAAACGGCCACTAGGATCAGTAACTTGGTCGCCTTGGAAACCAAAACCACCTAAATAGTCACGTAATTGCTGTTCAGTTTGTTGTGGGGCTATTCTTGCAAGATGTTGTAATGGTGATTCATCCGCATGTAAAAATTCAAGTTGATGCTGGGCAAAGTAACCTAATTTAATGCCTTTTGCTAAGGCAACTGTACCGTGTAGCGGTTCTAAATCACCCGCCAATAATTTAATTAGCGTTGATTTACCCGCACCATTTCGGCCTAGCAGGCCAATCCGTGAACCGGGCACTAAATTCAGTTTGATAGATTTTAAAATAACTTTTTCGCCATACCCAGCACTGACTTTTTCCATTTTTAATAATGGATTCGGTAGGCTTTCGGGTTTGCGGAAAGAAAAATGGAAAGGGTTATCGACATGAGCAGGTGCAACCATTTCCATGCGTTCCAGCATTTTAATCCGGCTTTGGGCTTGTTTAGCTTTTGTTGCTTGTGCTCTAAAGCGGTCAATATAACTTTGTAAATGCGCCGCTTTTGCTTGTTGGCTCTCATACAGTGATTGTTGCTGTGCAAGTTTTGTTGCACGTTGGCGTTCAAAGGATGAATAGTTACCGGTGTACTCGAACATGCTTTCTTGTTCAATATGCAGGACTTTATCAATGATGGGATCAAGAAAATCGCGATCATGGGAAATTAATATCAATGTTCCCGGATAGCTCTTTAGCCATTTCTCTAACCAAATAACTGCATCTAAATCCAAGTGGTTAGTTGGCTCATCAAGTAATAATAGGTCTGAACGGCACAGCAAAGCTTGTGCGAGGTTGAGGCGCATACGCCATCCACCCGAAAATGATTTTACGGGTTGTTGGAGCTGGTTTTGATTAAAGCCTAAGCCGTGTAACAAGCTAGATGCACGAGAATGAATACTCCAAGCATTGATTGCATCAAGTTGACCATGTAAAGCGGCTATTGCGTGGCCATCATTTTTATCATTTGCTACCTGCAATTGTTGCTCAAGTGCGCGAAACTCGCGATCGCCATCAATGACATATTCTAATGCGGGAATATCTAATGCTGGGGTTTCCTGATTGACCCAAGCTAACGCCCAATTACTTGGAAAAGTTGCAGAACCTGCTTCTGCTTGTAGCTCACCTTTCAACAAGGCAAGCAGTGTTGATTTGCCACAGCCGTTTTTACCGACAAGTCCAACTTTTTGACCAGGATTAATCGTTGCGGTGGCGTTATCAAGTAGCACACGAACACCACGGCGAATTTGTAATGAAGAGAAAACAATCATAGCTGCCGTCAATTGAAAATATGTTAAATTAAAATATACCCTTAGATTTTCAACTGGCATGCAGAAGTTGCTGCCATACAAAAATACTGGGCATAAAACAAAAAGAGATCCATTAAGGGCTGATGCTTTTTACTGTAAAAACAGCTTAAAAGTCGAATAACCCGAATGTCATGGTAACGGAAAATTATCTATCTGACACGCATTTGAGAGGGGAAAGATGTCAATTATGCCTAAAGTCTTAATACTGTATGCACATCCTGACCCTGAAGAATCTATCGCGAACAAAGCATTATTAGCGGCCATAGAAGATTTAGAACATGTCACTGTGCATGATTTATATGCAACATACCCTGATTATTTTATTGATGTTAATGCTGAACAAAAGCTGTTATGCCAATATGACATCATTGTTTTTCAACATCCTTTCTATACTTATAGTTGTCCTGCCTTGTTAAAAGAGTGGTTTGATCGTGTATTAACACGCCGCTTTGCAACTGACCTTGGTTACCAAAAACTTAAAGGGAAATATTGGCACTCTATTATCACGACAGGCGAGCCACAAGAGGCTTATCAACATGGTGGCTATAATCGCTTTCCATTGACTGAAATATTACGCCCATTTGAATTAACGGCTGCAATGTGTGATATGCAATGGTTAGAACCGCGTATTATTTACGCTGCCCGAAGACAAAATAAACAGGACATGCAGCAAACTATCTTGGCATATCGGCAGTGGTTTCTTCAGCCTTTAATACAAGAAGAAGGGCATCTTGATGGGTGAACTCAGTCTATTTGAATCAGTGATTATTTTCCTTTGTGCTGGCGTCATCATGGTGCCACTCGCACAAAAAATTCGCCTAGGCGCTGTGCTGGGCTATTTGCTTGCCGGTATTGTTATTGGGCCATTTGTTTTTGGTTTTATTAATAATGTTGATGATATTCTGCATTTTTCAGAGATGGGTGTCGTTTTTTTAATGTTTTTGATAGGCCTTGAGCTGAAGCCTTCGAAACTTTGGGAATTACGGCGCTCTATTTTTGGTGTTGGAACGGCGCAAGTCATTATCACCGCAGCCATTATGGCGAGCTTACTCTTTCTTGCTCAATTTTCTTGGCAAGCGGCTATTGTCGGCGGTTTAGGCATGGCAATGTCATCAACAGCGATGGCATTACAATTGATGAATGAAAAAGGCATGTCTAACAAGGAGAGTGGGCAGTTAGGCTTTTCTGTATTGCTATTCCAAGATATGGCGGTCATTCCCATAATGGCATTAATCCCACTTTTGGCTGGAGATTCAGCAAGTAGTGATTGGTATCGCATTGGGTTAAAAGTCGTTGCTTTTGCGGGATTATGGTTTGTTGGGCGCTATTTATTACGCCCACTGTTTCGCCTTGCAGCAAAATCAGGTGTGCATGAAATTTTTACAGCCGCAGCACTGCTGGTAGTATTAGGTTCAGCACTCATAATGGAAAGCTTAGGTTTTTCTATGGCGCTAGGTACGTTTATGGCTGGGGTGATGCTTGCTGAAACGGAGTTTCGCCATGAATTAGAAGTGAATATTGAACCCTTTAAAGGTTTGTTACTGGGCTTATTTTTTATTTCAGTCGGCATGTCTTTAAATCTACAAATATTATGGACATACCTTCCTCAAGTTTTGCTCGGTGTCGTCATTTTAGTGGCAGTAAAAGCATTTGTTCTCTATTGCTTAAGTTGGATTGCAAGGTTACGTAATGGTGCTCGCGCCCAGTTTTCGGGTGTTTTAAGCCAAGGTGGGGAATTTGCCTTTGTCATCTTTGCAACAGCTTCGGGAGCGAGTGTTATTGATGAGAGGCAAATGGATCTCTTATTAGTGGTTGTCACGCTTTCCATGATGACCACGCCACTTGTGATGCAGTTAATAGATGCTTATTTGAACTATCGCTATAATCGGCAAGCCACCACCAATGAAAAGCCTTTTGTTGAAGATAATGACCCACAAGTGATTTTGGTTGGATTTGGGCGTATGGGGCAAGTTATCGGGCGTTTATTGATGGCGAATAAAGTCAGAATTACCGTTCTTGAACAAGACGTTTCTGCAATCAGTAC
Source organism: Providencia sneebia DSM 19967 (assembly GCF_000314895.2). Taxonomy (GTDB): domain Bacteria; phylum Pseudomonadota; class Gammaproteobacteria; order Enterobacterales; family Enterobacteriaceae; genus Providencia; species Providencia sneebia. The sequence goes on from NZ_CM001773.1 coordinate 757,065, forward strand.
TATGCGCCGATATGGCTATACTGTGTATTATGGTGATGCGCGTGAACTCCAGTTACTACGTGCCGCTGGGGCGGAGAAAGCAAAAGCGATTGTCATTACCAGTGATGTCCCTGAAGAAGTCATGGAAATAGTCCATTTATGCCAAGAACATTTTCCAAATTTACATATTATAGCCAGAGCTAGAGGTCGTGTTGAAGCGCATGAGTTATTGCAAACAGGTGTAAAAGATTTTAGTCGAGAAACCTTTTCCAGCGCATTAGAGCTAGGTAGCAAGGCATTGATTAGCACGGGAATGCATCCTCATAAAGCGTATCGCGCTAAACAGCATTTTCGCCGGTTAGATATGCAAGTACTAAGAGAGATTATTCCTGATAATGAAGGGGATAGTGGGCAAGTATCTCGAGTAAAAGAAGCACGTCGTGAGCTAAATGAGTTATTTGAAAAAGAGATGTTAAGGGAACATCGACAGCCACAAAGTTGGAATCATGATGAATAAAGGATCATAAAATGTCTGCCACTCGAAAACGATTTATTGCTGGCGCAATCTGCCCTAAATGCAAATCACAAGATACTTTGATGATGTGGCGTGAAGATAAAATTGATATCGTTGAGTGTGTTAATTGTGGTGATCAGCAGCGCCAAGAAGATAGCGATGCAACACCACATGTGCGAAAACAAGAGAAAGTGATTGGTATTTTTACCCCTGAATGAGAGAATTTTGTCAATTCTCAATACAGTTGTCTCGTTTTTCGGTACAATTAGCAAAAATTTTCCCCATGGGTAGTAGGAGATGTCATGAAAGTAGCAAACGACTTGGTAATCAGCTTGGCTTATCAAGTAAGAACAGAAGACGGTGTTTTAGTTGATGAGTCCCCGGCAAATGCGCCACTCGACTATTTACATGGCCGTGGTTCTTTAATCTCAGGTTTGGAAAAAGCACTCGAAGGCCGTGCGGTTGGTGATCACTTTGATGTTGAAGTTGCCTCTGACGATGCTTATGGTCAATATGATGAAAATCTTGTTCAACGTGTACCAAAAGATGTCTTTATGGGCGTTGAAGAGCTGCAAGTTGGTATGCGTTTCTTAGCTGATACAGATATGGGACCTGTTCCTGTGGAAATCACGGGTATTGAAGGTGATGAAGTTATCGTTGATGGTAACCACATGCTGGCTGGTCAAAATCTGAAGTTCAATGTTGAAATTATTGCTATCCGTGAAGCAACAGAAGAAGAGTTAGCTCATGGTCACGTGCATGGTGCTAACGGCCATGATCATGATCACGAAGGTGGCTGTTGTGGCGGTGGTGGACATGATCACGGTCATGGTGATGAAGGTGGTTGCTGTGGTGGTGGCGAAGGCCATGGTCACGGTCACAAACAAGGCGGCTGTGGTTGCCACTAAGACTGTAATCAATTGAGCAATGTTAAAAAAGGAAAGCATCACGCTTTCCTTTTTTGTGAGTCACAAATATTAATAATGTGGCGGTGGGGTTTCTTCTTCTGGCCTTGCAAGGTGAGATTGTTGTGATGATTTCAATCTCTCCGCTACAATTTTAAGATGTTCTTGCATCTTCGTCAGCTGCATTTGCTGATCTGTGATGACTTGATTGAGTTCTTCAATAGTGAGTTCTTGAAAAGCCACCTTGCTTTCAAGAAGCTCTAAGCGCTGCTCAAAGTTATCAGATGAATCCATTTAATACTCCTTTTATGGCTTTTAATCATAAAAAAGCCATCATAATAACTAAACATTACAAATCAATAGATAAGTTTTAGCTAAAGAGATAGGCGATGAAACCTCTTTTTGTTAATGTTGTCTAACTATTTATTGTGTTATTCACTATATATAATCAAATTAATTTGGGTTATATGTAGAGGCAAAGTATAGCTTGATCTAACAATATGGTTTATTAACGAACCTCTAAGTATAAGCGCTTAATTAAATAAATCGTTTACATCTAGCTATAAATTAACAGTTAAAAATGAAGTATAGTGAGCACTGCTTGAAAAGGTTTTACTCATAATAAAGAATTAACTAACAATTTATAATATGAATCGGAGATTAGGATGAAATCACTGTTTAAGGCAAGTCTTTTGGCAACAACTCTTGCATTGGCGTTTGGTGCTCCACAAGTTATGGCTGCGGAAACGAAAACAGAAGCGGCACCTGCGGCAACTAATAGTGCATTTAAGTCAGCTGAAGAACGCAATGCTTATGCATTAGGTGCATCTTTAGGTCGTTACATGCAAAACTCACTGGAAGAGCAAAAATCTATTGGTATCGATTTAGATAAAGCTCAGCTACTGGCTGGCGTACAAGATGCATTTAACAATAAAAGCAAAATGACTGATGCAGAAGTAGAAGAAACTCTGCGCCAGTTTGAAGGCCAAGTCAAAGAAGCTGCTGAGAAAAAAATGAAAGATGAAGCAGCAGCAAATGAAAAAGCGGGTGCTGAATACCGCGAAAAATATGCTAAAGAAAAAGGCGTAGTAAAAACTAAATCTGGTTTATTGTACAAAGTTGAGAAAGAAGGAACAGGTGCAAAACCAAATCCTGAAGATACCGTTGTTGTACACTACAAAGGTATGTTGACTGATGGCACTGAGTTCGACAGTTCTTATGCACGTAATGAACCACTGACTATTCCTTTAAATTCAGTGATTAAAGGTTGGACTGAAGGTCTAGCAAACGTGAAAAAAGGCGGTAAAATCCAGCTAGTTATCCCTGCTGACCTTGCTTATGGTCAAAATGGTGTACCGGGTATTCCAGCAAACTCAACGCTAGTATTTGATGTTGAATTGTTAGATATCAAACCTGCTGATAAACCAGCTGGAAAATAATTTTTAGCTAAGTTTCAGTCACAAGATTGCCTTGAAACCCAGATATCTTTTGATGTCTGGGTTTTTTATTTTGTTAAGATAAAATATCTTTTTTTGATAAAAACCAAGCATAATATTAATCTAATCATTATCATATCAATAATCATCTAATTTGATTTTAGATAAGTTTATTGATGATTTGCTATGGATAATACGTATTTTGTTTAAAACTTGTGATAAAACAAACTGTCTTGTATGTAACTACTTGACGGAAGTTCCCTGTGGTTTTAAGTTCTTTGTACTTTGAATAATTCAAGTTGAGTAGATAGTGTTCGACAAGCCAATCATTTGATGAATGCATCATGGTGCCCCATAAAAAAAACAATAGTTTATTATGGCGTGATGAGCGGATAAAACTTGAAGTACAACGAAGGTAAAAAGTGTTATTTATTGCCTAAATTGTCGACAAACAATAAAGAGATGAAGTTAAAAAGCACGTAATAATTAACACTTCATTATTTGTTGGCAATGGTGGCCTTTTGCTTATTTGAAGGATGGTGTTCAAAATGTCTAATCCAGTATTATCAAACGATCATAACGATATTAATTTATTAAATAATGAGCCTTTCACTGCGACGGATCATGAAATTTTAAAATCCTATGAAGCGGCAGTGGATGGCTTAGCTATGCTGATCGGTGCACATTGTGAAATTGTCCTCCATTCACTGGAAGATCTGAAATGTTCAGCCATCAGAATAGCCAACGGGCAACATACAGGCCGACAAATTGGCTCGCCAATTACTGATCTTGCTTTGCGTATGTTGCATGATATGGCAGATGAAGAATCAAATGTTTCCAAAGCTTATTTCACGAAAGCCAAAAGTGGTGATTTGATGAAATCAGTGACGATAGCAATTCGCAATCGTTATCAACGTGTTATTGGGCTTCTTTGTATCAATATGAATCTTGATGTGCCATTCTCAGAGATTATAAAAAGCTTTATTCCTGAAGAAAAACAAGAAGTCACCTCAGATGTTAACTTCGCATCTTCAGTAGATGATTTGGTTGCTCAAACACTAGAGTTCACAATTGAAGAAGTTAGTGCGGATCGCAATGTTTCTAATAATGCGAAAAACAAACAAGTTGTCCTTAACTTGTATGAAAAAGGCATTTTCGATATTAAGGATGCAATCAACCAAGTCGCTGATCGCCTTAATATTTCTAAACATACTGTTTATCTCTACATTCGCCAGTTTAAGAGTGAAGAATGAGTAATCAACACCTGACCTACTGTTTGTTAGTAACCGGCCCTGCCTATGGAACACAGCAAGCGACAAGCGCTTATCAATTTGCTAAAGCATTGTTGGATGAAGGACATGATTTAAAAACCGTGTTCTTCTACTCAGAAGGTGTAATGAATGCAAACCAATTAATTGCACCAGCAAATGATGAAATCAATCTCGTAAAAGCATGGCAAGCATTAGCTAAACAATCAGGTTGTGAAATGCATATCTGTGTTTCTGCGGCCTTACGCCGTGGTGTGGTAGATAAAGAGCAAGCCAACCTATTATTATTGCCAGCAGATAATTTAGCAGATGGTTTTATAATGAGTGGTTTGGGAAGTTTAGCACAAGCCATGATAACGACAGACAGAACGATTCGATTTTGAGGATGCAAATGAAAAAAATTGCTTTCGTTTTTACCTCAGCCCCACATGGCAATACTAGTGGTCGAGAAGGGTTAGATGCTTTACTCGCGACGTCTGCGCTTACTGATGATATTCATGTTTTCTTTCTTTCAGATGGCGTGTGCCAACTTCTTGCGAATCAAAAAACGGATGAAATTTTAGTTAGGGACTATATTTCAACCTTTAAAGTTCTGCCTCTTTACGACATTGAAAATCTTTACATTTGTGCCGATTCACTTAAAGAAAGAGGAATTAGTGAAGAAAGTGAATGGGTTATAGATGCAAATATTCTCAGTGCAGCACAAATAAGCGACAAAATATCCGCGTGTGATGTTGTGCTTAATTTTTGATCTGTAGTAGGATCTCCTCTATGCTTTATACTATAGCTAAGTCACCTTTTCAGTGTGACTTTACTGCAATACTCAGGCTAATTAAACGTGAAGATGCTGTTCTGTTAATCCAAGATGGTGTTATTGCAGCGATTGACCAATCGCCCCATCTTCATCAGCTACAAAAAAAGGCGTACAAATTTATGCCTTAAATGAAGATATCAATGCCCGAGGGTTGCAGAATATGATCTCAGATGAGGTAATATTAACCTCATATCCAGAATTTGTTCGACTAACAGTACGACATAAACAACATTTTGCCCTATAAATGTGTTTAAAGTTGTATATTTCTTGACACCTGAGCCAGTCGGCAATAAAATTTCGCGTCCTCGTGTATTGTCATTCTGACTAACGGGGACGAAATCCGTGTTTACGAAGCAAAAAAACCAGGAGCTTTTTTAATAATGGCAACTATTAATCAGCTGGTACGCAAATCTCGTAGCTCGAAAGTTGTGAAAAGCAACGTTCCAGCACTGGAAGCTTGCCCGCAAAAACGTGGCGTATGTACTCGTGTATATACTACCACTCCTAAAAAACCAAACTCAGCACTACGTAAAGTGTGCCGTGTTCGTTTAACTAACGGTTATGAAGTTTCTTCTTACATTGGTGGTGAAGGCCACAACTTGCAGGAGCACTCCGTAATCCTAATCCGTGGCGGTCGTGTTAAAGACTTGCCAGGTGTGCGTTATCACACCGTTCGCGGCGCGCTGGACTGTTCTGGTGTTAAAGACCGCAAACAAGCACGTTCTAAATACGGCGCTAAAAAACCTAAGGCTTAATGGTTCTCCGTTAAGTAAGGCCAAACATTTTTAATACTAATGTCAAAATACTCTTGTAGAGTTTTGGACAAACCTGAATTAACAACGGAGTAATATCCATGCCACGTCGTCGTGTAATTGGTCAACGTAAAATTCTTCCAGATCCTAAGTTCGGATCAGAATTGCTGGCCAAATTTGTAAATATCCTGATGGTAGACGGGAAAAAATCTACTGCTGAAGCAATCGTATATAGCGCGCTTGAGACCCTGGCTCAGCGTTCTGGTAAGACAGAACTTGATGCATTCGAACTCGCACTAGACAACGTGCGTCCGACTGTGGAAGTTAAATCTCGCCGTGTTGGTGGTTCAACTTACCAAGTTCCTGTAGAAGTTCGTCCGGTTCGTCGTAATGCTTTGGCAATGCGTTGGATCGTTGATGCTGCTCGTAAACGCGGTGATAAATCAATGGCTTTGCGTCTAGCAAACGAATTATCGGATGCAGCTGAGAACAAAGGTTCCTCTGTTAAGAAACGTGAAGACGTTCACCGTATGGCAGAAGCTAACAAGGCGTTCGCTCACTACCGTTGGTAATAAGCACCACGTTAGTGATGTTTCTCAGGGTAGCCTTTGCTACCCTTTATATGATGAATTGAACGCCCCACGAGAGAGGAAAAAATGGCCCGTCAAACGCCCATATCACGCTATCGTAACATCGGTATCAGTGCACACATTGACGCTGGTAAAACAACGACTTCTGAACGTATTTTGTTCTATACCGGTGTAAACCATAAAATTGGTGAAACACACGAAGGTTCTGCAACTATGGACTGGATGGAGCAGGAGCAAGAGCGTGGTATTACTATCACGTCTGCTGCGACTACTGCATTCTGGTCAGGCATGGCAAAACAATTTGAACCACACCGTATCAACATCATCGACACCCCAGGACACGTTGACTTCACAATCGAAGTAGAACGTTCTATGCGTGTTCTTGATGGTGCAGTAATGGTTTACTGTGCGGTTGGTGGTGTTCAGCCACAGTCTGAAACTGTATGGCGTCAGGCTAACAAATATAAAGTTCCACGTATCGCGTTCGTTAACAAAATGGACCGTATGGGTGCAAACTTCCTGCGTGTTGTTGAGCAATTAAAATCACGTTTGGCAGCAAACCCAGTTCCTCTACAATTACCAGTAGGTGCTGAAGAAGGCTTCACTGGTGTTGTTGACTTGATCAAAATGAAAGCGATCAAGTGGAGCGACGAAGATCAGGGCGTTACCTTCGAATACGAAGATATCCCTGCTGATATGCAAGAACAAGCTGAAGAATGGCATAACTTCTTAGTTGAATCTGCGGCAGAAGCATCAGAAGAACTGATGGAAAAATATCTGGGCGGTGAAGACCTAACTGAAGAAGAAATTAAATTAGCTCTTCGTCAACGCGTACTTGCAAGCGAAATCATCCTGGTTACCTGTGGTTCTGCATTTAAGAACAAAGGTGTTCAGGCGATGCTAGATGCAGTTATTGAGTTCTTACCAGCACCTACAGATGTACCTGCAATTAATGGTATTCTGGATGATGGTAAAGATACTCCGGCAGAACGTCACGCAAGTGATGATGAGCCGTTCTCATCTTTAGCATTTAAAATTGCAACAGACCCATTTGTTGGTAACTTGACGTTCTTCCGTGTTTACTCTGGTTTTGTTAACTCAGGTGACACCGTTCTTAACCCAGTTAAGTCTAAGAAAGAACGTTTTGGCCGTATCGTACAGATGCATGCTAACAAACGTGAAGAAATTAAAGAAGTTCGCGCTGGTGACATCGCGGCAGCTATCGGTCTGAAAGACGTAACTACAGGTGATACTTTGTGTGCGGTTGAAGCACCAATCATCCTTGAGCGTATGGAATTCCCAGAGCCAGTAATTTCTGTTGCGATTGAACCAAAAACTAAAGCTGACCAAGAAAAAATGGGTATCGCTCTAGGCCGTTTGGCTCAAGAAGATCCATCATTCCGCGTATCAAGTGATGAAGAAACGGGTCAAACCATCATCGCTGGTATGGGTGAATTGCACTTGGACGTTCTGGTTGATCGTATGCGCCGCGAATTTAAAGTTGAGGCGAATGTTGGTAAACCACAAGTTGCTTACCGTGAAGCTATCACGATGAAAGTAACTGATGTTGAAGGTAAACACGCTAAACAGTCTGGTGGTCGTGGTCAGTACGGTCATGTCGTTATCGATATGTTCCCACTTGACAAGAAAGACAAAGACGGCGTCAACATGGATTACGAATTTATCAACGAAATCAAAGGTGGTGTTATTCCTGGTGAATACATCCCAGCCGTTGATAAAGGTATCCAAGAGCAGCTGAAATCAGGTCCATTAGCAGGTTATCCTGTGGTAAATATGGGTATTCGCCTGCATTTCGGTTCTTACCATGATGTTGACTCATCTGAATTGGCATTTAAACTAGCGGCATCAATCGCGTTTAAAGATGGCTTCAAAAAAGCTAAACCAGTTCTACTTGAGCCAATCATGAAAGTCGAAGTGGAAACACCAGAAGACTACATGGGTGACGTTATTGGTGACTTGAACCGTCGTCGTGGTTTGATCGAAGGTATGGATGACATGGCAACTGGTAAAATTGTCCGTGCACAAGTACCATTGTCAGAGATGTTCGGTTACGCTACAGACCTGCGTTCACAAACTCAGGGTCGTGCTTCATACTCAATGGAGTTCTTGAAGTACAATGAAGCACCAAACAACGTTGCACAAGCTGTTATCGAAGCTCGTAACGCTAAATAATCGGTTTTAATCGATTTAACTACTTTAATTAAGTTCCCATTTTATAGTGAAATGGGAACTCCATAAGGAATAGAGTCGTGTCTAAAGAAAAATTTGAACGTTCAAAACCGCACGTTAACGTTGGTACAATTGGCCACGTTGACCATGGTAAAACTACCCTGACAGCAGCAATCACTACTGTTCTAGCAAAAACTTACGGCGGTAGCGCTCGTGCGTTCGATCAAATCGATAACGCACCAGAAGAAAAAGCACGTGGTATCACCATCTCTACTTCTCACGTAGAATATGATACTCCGACTCGCCACTACGCACACGTAGACTGCCCAGGACACGCCGACTATGTTAAAAACATGATCACGGGTGCTGCGCAAATGGACGGTGCAATTCTGGTTGTTGCTGCGACTGATGGTCCAATGCCACAAACTCGTGAGCACATCCTGTTAGGCCGTCAGGTTGGTGTTCCTTACATCATCGTTTTCCTGAACAAATGTGACATGGTTGACGACGAAGAGCTGTTGGAACTGGTTGAAATGGAAGTTCGTGAACTTCTGTCTCAATACGATTTCCCAGGTGATGACACACCAGTTATCCGTGGTTCAGCGCTGAAAGCGTTGGAAGGCAATCCAGAGTGGGAAGCGAAAATTGTTGAACTAGCAGAAGCACTGGATACGTATATCCCAGAGCCAGAGCGTGCAATTGACAAGCCATTCCTGCTGCCAATCGAAGACGTATTCTCAATCTCAGGTCGTGGTACAGTMGTAACAGGCCGTGTTGAGCGTGGTATCATCAAAGTTGGTGAAGAAGTTGAAATCGTTGGTATCCAACCAACTGCAAAAACAACTTGTACTGGCGTTGAAATGTTCCGTAAACTGCTAGACGAAGGTCGTGCGGGTGAGAACGTTGGTGTTCTGCTGCGTGGTACTAAACGTGAAGAAATTCAACGTGGACAAGTACTGGCTAAACCAGGTTCAATCAAGCCACACACAACATTCGAATCAGAAGTTTATATCCTGAGCAAAGATGAAGGTGGTCGTCATACTCCATTCTTCAAAGGTTACCGTCCTCAGTTCTACTTCCGTACAACTGACGTAACCGGTACTATCGAACTGCCAGAAGGCGTAGAGATGGTAATGCCAGGTGATAACATCAACATGATCGTTACCCTGATCCACCCAATCGCAATGGATGACGGACTTCGTTTCGCAATCCGTGAAGGTGGTCGTACAGTAGGTGCGGGTGTTGTTGCAAAAATCATTGCATAATAACCGACCATGCTAGTAAAAAGGGCATCTTATAGATGCCCTTTTTATACGTTGCAAAATTAAGAACCTAGCTCATCAATAGTTGTTGTAATTATTGGTGGGATAGGCTCTGATGCAACAAATGAGCATTAAATTATCAGCTTTATACAGTTATATGAGATTTATTAAGGTTTTGCTCTGAAGATATGGTATATTTTACCGCTGCCGTAATATGAGGGTGCCAAAAATCGCTTTTGTAGCGCGGTAATAAATAATTTTGTCGAGCATGCCGGAAATTTTCTGCGAAACAGATAGCACTAATCTCTAATTAGATAGACATTGTTAAACTTCGCAGACGTTGTCAACGATACCCCTTTCTGACTTAGCAAGCTTGGCTCGTAGTACATAAGGGATATGTTGACATATTCTATTGGTTTGGCCTATTTTGCCTTAATTATTTGGTTGATAGGCTTTATACATACTTCATGGTAACAGGTTGAATTATGAGTGCGAATAGCGAAGCTCAAGGAAGTGGACGTAGTGTAGACGTCTTTAAGTGGATAGTTGTTGCTGTCCTGCTGATAATTGCTATAGTTGGCAACTATTACTTCCGCCAATACAATCTCGCGCTGCGTGCTTTTGCTGTTGTGGTTGTTGTAGCTATTGCAGGCGCTGTTGCGTTGTGGACAACAAAAGGTAAACAAACACTGGCATTCGCACGAGAAGCTCGTACTGAAATGCGAAAAGTGATTTGGCCAACACGCCAAGAAGCATTGCAAACGACGTTGATTGTAGCAGCAGTAACAGCCGTTATGTCCTTAATACTATGGGGATTAGATGGTATCTTAGTACGGGTCGTTTCGTTTATTACAAGCCTGAGGTTATTCTAATGTCAGATTTACCTAAAAAGCGCTGGTATGTCATTCAGGCTTTCTCTGGTTTTGAAGGTCGTGTCGCGCAATCTTTGCGTGAATATATCAAATTACATAGTATGGAAGACTACTTCGGTGACGTTATGGTTCCAACGGAAGAAGTCGTTGAAATCAGAAGTGGTCAGCGTCGTAAAAGTGAGCGCAAATTCTTYCCCGGCTATGTATTAGTTCAAATGATTATGAATGATGAGTCTTGGCACTTAGTACGTAGCGTACCTAGAGTTATGGGCTTTATCGGTGGAACTTCAGATCGTCCAGCACCAATTAGTGATAAAGAAGTTTATGCTATTATGAATCGTCTACAGCAAGTTGGCGATAAACCACGTCCTAAAACGCTGTTTGAACCAGGTGAAATGGTACGTGTTAGTGAAGGTCCATTTGCTGACTTTAATGGTGTGGTCGAAGAAATTGATTATGAAAAGAGCCGCTTAAAGGTTTCTGTATCAATTTTTGGTCGTGCAACACCAGTCGAATTAGATTTTAGTCAGGTCGAAAAAGCGTAATCTTAACTAAAAATCTGGCTTGTAAAAGGCGTGAAATTTGATTATAATTTCGCGCCTTTTGTTTTTTGCGTCTTGCAAATTTATATTGCGGGACGTGTTAATGTCACGGGGAGCCTATAAAAATTTAGGCGCTATTACCCATTAGAGGAAATATTCATGGCTAAGAAAGTACAAGCCTATGTCAAGCTGCAAGTAGCAGCTGGTATGGCTAACCCAAGCCCACCGGTTGGTCCAGCATTGGGTCAACAAGGTGTGAACATCATGGAATTCTGTAAAGCGTTTAACGCAAAAACAGACAGCCTGGAAAAAGGTTTGCCAATTCCTGTTGTTATCACAGTCTATGCAGACCGTTCTTTCACTTTCATTACTAAGACTCCACCTGCAGCAGTTCTGCTGAAAAAAGCAGCTGGCATTAAGTCTGGTTCTGGTAAGCCAAACAAAGATAAAGTCGGTAAAGTGACCTCTGCTCAAATTCGCGAAATCGCTGAAACTAAAGCTGCGGACATGACTGGTGCTGACGTTGACGCTATGATGCGTTCAATCGCTGGTACTGCTCGTTCCATGGGCCTGGTTGTGGAGGATTAATCAATGGCTAAACTGAATAAGCGCATGCGCAATATCCGTGAAAAAGTTGATGCAACTAAACAGTATGACATCAATGAAGCCGTTGCTCTGCTGAAAGAATTGGCGACAGCTAAATTTGTAGAAAGCGTTGACGTTGCCGTTAACCTAGGTATCGACGCTCGTAAATCTGATCAAAACGTTCGCGGTGCAACTGTACTGCCACACGGTACTGGTCGTTCAGTTCGCGTTGCTGTATTTACTCAGGGCGCAAATGCTGAAGCTGCGAAAGCTGCTGGTGCTGAACTTGTTGGTATGGAAGATCTGGCTGATAAAATCAAAGCTGGCGAAATGGACTTTGACGTTGTAATCGCATCTCCAGATGCAATGCGCGTTGTTGGTCAATTAGGTCAAGTTCTAGGTCCACGTGGTTTGATGCCAAACCCGAAAGTGGGTACTGTAACACCTAACGTTGCTGAAGCTGTTAACAATGCTAAAGCTGGCCAGGTTCGTTACCGTAACGACAAAAATGGTATTATCCACACTACTATCGGTAAAGTTAACTTTGATGCTGATAAGCTAAAAGAAAACTTGGAAGCTCTGATTGTTGCTCTGAAAAAAGCGAAACCAGCTTCTGCTAAAGGTGTTTTCATTAAGAAAATCAGCCTTTCTACCACGATGGGTGCTGGTGTTGCTATTGACCAAGCTGGTCTTTCAGCAGCAGTTTAATTCTAGAGTCATTGACTTTTAGTAATTAGACTTTACCTTTTCGTCAAATTTGTATAGAATTTGACGCCTTGAGTTTGTCAGGGCTAATTTAGCTCTGACAAACCACAAATTTAGGTATGGAGTCTGGCCTTTCCAGACCCCGTCCAAGACCGCAGGTGTAGCAATACTTAATTTACCTGCGTAGACGGTGACAGAGATACCAAGAATTTTATTTTGGCTTCTGCTCACCGTGTTTTAGCGCTCTACACAATGTCGTGTATGAGTGATGTGAGTCCCGGGTTTTCCCGGTTAATCCAGGAGCAAGAAGCTAATGGCACTAAATCTTCAAGACAAACAAGCGATTGTTGCTGAAGTCAGCGAAGTAGCCAAAGGTGCGCTTTCTGCAGTTGTTGCCGATTCACGCGGCGTAACTGTTGCTAAAATGACTGAACTGCGTAAAGCAGGTCGCGATGCAGGCGTTTATATCCGTGTTGTTCGTAACACGTTGATCCGTCGTGCAGTTGAAGGAACTTCTTACGAAGTTCTGAAAGACGCGTTTGTTGGTCCAACCTTAATTGCTTTCTCTAACGAACATCCGGGCGCAGCTGCTCGTCTGTTCAAAGAGTTCGCTAAAGCGAATCCAGCATTTGAGATTAAAGCCGCAGCCTTTGAAGGTGAGTTAATCCTAGCGAAAGATATCGATCGTCTGGCAACTCTACCAACTTACGAAGAAGCAATCGCACGCCTGATGGCAACCATGAAAGAAGCCTCTGCAGGCAAATTGGTTCGCACACTGGCTGCTCTGCGCGATCAGAAAGAAGCTGCATAAGCCCTTTCCTTCGTTGCTTTTTAACGTATAAACTATTTCTGAATTTTAGGAACACTTGTTATGTCTATCACTAAAGACCAAATCCTTGATGCAGTTGCAGAAATGTCTGTAATGGACGTTGTTGAACTGATTACTATGATGGAAGAAAAATTCGGCGTTTCTGCTGCTGCTGCTGTTGCTGTTGCTGCGGGTCCAGCTGAAGCTGCTGAAGAAAAAACTGAATTTGACGTTGTTCTGACCGGTATCGGCGGTAACAAAGTTGCAGTTATCAAAGCAGTTCGTGGCGCAACTGGTCTTGGCTTAAAAGAAGCTAAAGACATGGTAGAATCAGCTCCAGCGACTATCAAAGAAGGCGCAAGCAAAGACGAAGCTGAAACTCTGAAGAAAGCTCTTGAAGAAGCAGGCGCTTCTGTTGAACTTAAATAAGTTCAGCTTTGAGTTCGCAGCCTAACTTATAGGCTGATGGCTGGTGATTTTTTAATCACCAGCCTTTTTGCGCTGTATAGCGTGATGGGTGTTAACAGCTTTTTCACGCAATTTTGATGTTAACAACCCTCCAATACTTTTTTCTATTGACGACTTAATATACTGTGTTCTCGGCTACGACCCTCTCGGGTAGCTCGGTAGTAGAGCTTCGCAATGAAATGATTTAAGAGTAATAGCAATGAGTATTACGGAAAATGTTCATTTTCCATATTCAAAAAATAGCGTTAGCGAAGCTGTCCTAGTTTGGGCGGACAGAGTGGGTCACTGATCAGCGAGCTGAGGAACCCTAATGGTTTACTCCTATACCGAGAAAAAACGTATTCGTAAGGATTTTGGTAAACGTCCACAAGTGTTGGATATACCTTATCTCCTTTCTATCCAACTTGACTCGTTCCAGAAGTTTATCGAGCAAGATCCTGACGGTCAGAATGGTCTGGAAGCAGCTTTCCGTTCTGTATTTCCAATTCAGAGCTATAGTGGTAATGCTGAACTACAATATGTCAGCTATCGCTTGGGTGAGCCTGTTTTTGACGTTAAAGAATGTCAAATCCGTGGTATTACATACTCAGCACCACTACGCGTTAAATTACGTCTCATTGTTTATGAGCGTGAAGCGCCTGAAGGTACTGTAAAAGATATTAAAGAACAAGAAGTCTACATGGGTGAAATCCCACTGATGACTGAAAACGGGACTTTTGTTATTAACGGTACTGAGCGTGTTATCGTATCTCAGTTACACCGTAGCCCGGGCGTATTCTTTGACAGTGATAAAGGTAAAACGCATTCATCAGGAAAAGTACTGTATAACGCACGTATTATTCCTTACCGTGGTTCTTGGTTAGACTTTGAATTCGATCCAAAAGATAACCTATTTGTACGTATTGACCGTCGTCGTAAATTGCCTGCGACAATTATTCTGCGTGCAATGAACTACACTACCGAAGAAATTTTAAACTTATTCTTCGATAAAACCGTATTCCAAATCCGCGATAATAAACTGATGATGACGCTGGTTCCTGAGCGTCTACGTGGTGAAACTGCTTCTTTTGATATTGAAGCAAACGGCAAAGTTTATGTTGAAAAAGGCCGTCGTATCACTGCACGTCACATCCGTTTACTTGAAAAAGAAGATGTCAACAGCATTGAAGTACCTGTTGAATACATCGCGGGTAAAGTATCTGCAAAAGATTACATTGATGAAAGCACTGGTGAGCTGATTTGTGCAGCTAACATGGAACTTTCATTAGATACTCTTGCGCGTCTAAGCCAAGCTGGCCATAAAACAATTGAAACATTGTTTACTAATGACTTAGACCACGGTGCTTATATCTCTGAAACTATCCGTGTCGATCCAACAAATGATCGCTTGAGCGCGCTGGTAGAAATCTACCGTATGATGCGCCCAGGTGAGCCACCAACCCGTGAAGCAGCAGAAAATCTGTTCGAAAATCTGTTCTTCTCTGAAGATCGTTATGATTTATCAGCGGTTGGTCGTATGAAGTTCAACCGTTCACTCGGCCGTGAAGAAATCGAAGGTTCAGGTATCCTGAGCAAAGAAGATATCATTGAGGTAATGAAAAAACTCATTGATATTCGTAACGGTAAAGGCGAAGTCGATGATATTGACCACTTAGGTAACCGTCGTATTCGTTCTGTTGGTGAAATGGCTGAAAACCAATTCCGTGTTGGTCTTGTACGTGTTGAGCGTGCGGTGAAAGAGCGTCTTTCCCTTGGCGATCTTGATGCATTAATGCCTCAAGATATGATCAATGCGAAACCAATTTCAGCAGCAGTAAAAGAGTTCTTTGGTTCTAGCCAGTTGTCCCAATTTATGGACCAGAACAACCCACTGTCTGAAATTACGCACAAACGTCGTATTTCTGCATTAGGCCCTGGTGGTTTGACGCGTGAACGTGCTGGCTTTGAAGTACGTGACGTTCACCCAACTCACTATGGTCGTGTGTGTCCAATCGAAACCCCTGAAGGTCCGAACATCGGTCTTATCAACTCGCTATCTGTTTATGCACAGACTAACGAGTACGGTTTCCTTGAAACACCATATCGTTTAGTTCGTGACGGCCTTGTTACTGACGAAATTCACTACTTGTCTGCAATTGAAGAAGGTAATTTCATCATTGCTCAGGCAAACACCGTTTTAGCAGATGATGGTAGCTTCGTTGAAGAACTGATCACTTGTCGTAACCGTGGTGAATCAAGCTTATTTAGTCGTGACCAAGTTGAATATATGGACGTTTCGACTCAACAGGTTGTTTCTGTTGGTGCGTCACTAATCCCGTTCCTTGAACACGATGATGCTAACCGTGCATTGATGGGTGCGAACATGCAACGTCAAGCGGTTCCAACTTTACGTGCTGACAAACCATTAGTCGGTACTGGTATGGAACGTGCAGTTGCTGTTGACTCCGGTGTTACAGCAGTCGCAAGACGCGGTGGTACAATTCAGTATGTTGATGCATCACGTATCGTGATTAAAGTCAACGAAGATGAAATGTATCCAGGCGAAGCTGGAATCGATATTTATAACCTGACTAAATATACTCGTTCTAACCAAAACACCTGTATTAATCAGATGCCATGCGTCTCTTTAGGTGAGCCAGTTGAACGTGGTGATGTATTAGCTGATGGTCCTTCAACAGACCTTGGTGAATTAGCATTAGGTCAAAACATGCGCGTGGCATTCATGCCATGGAATGGTTATAACTTCGAAGACTCCATCCTTGTTTCTGAGCGTGTTGTTCAAGAAGACCGTTTTACTACGATCCACATTCAAGAACTTGCTTGCGTATCTCGTGATACCAAATTAGGGCCTGAAGAGATCACTGCTGATATTCCAAATGTCGGTGAAGCGGCTCTGTCTAAACTTGATGAATCCGGTATCGTTTATATCGGTGCTGAAGTTAAAGGCGGCGACATCTTAGTTGGTAAAGTTACACCTAAAGGTGAAACTCAACTGACTCCAGAAGAGAAACTACTGCGTGCTATTTTCGGTGAAAAAGCATCTGACGTTAAAGACTCTTCTTTACGCGTTCCAAATGGCGTATCCGGTACAGTTATTGATGTGCAGGTATTTACCCGTGATGGCGTAGAAAAAGATAAACGTGCTTTAGAAATCGAAGAAACACAACTGCGTGATGCTAAGAAAGACTTAACCGAAGAGTTACGTATTTTTGAAGCAGCTCTGTTCTCTCGAATCCGTTCTGTATTAGTTAACGGTGGAATCGAAGCTGAAAAACTGGATAAATTGCCTCGTGATCGTTGGTTAGAGCTATCTCTTGCTGATGAAGAGAAACAAAACCAGTTAGAACAATTAGCTGAGCAGTATGACGAACTGAAATCTGAGTTTGAGAAAAAACTGGATGCTAAGCGTCGTAAAATTACCCAAGGTGATGATCTTGCTCCTGGCGTACTGAAAATTGTTAAGGTTTACCTGGCGGTTAAACGTCAAATTCAACCGGGTGATAAAATGGCGGGTCGCCATGGTAACAAAGGTGTTATCTCGAAAATCAACCCAATTGAAGACATGCCTTACGATGAAAATGGTAACCCAGTAGACATCGTTCTGAACCCACTGGGCGTACCATCACGTATGAACATCGGTCAGATTTTGGAAACCCATTTGGGTATGGCTGCGAAAGGTATTGGTGACAAAATTAATGCTATGCTTAAACAGCAGCAAGAAGTTGCCAAACTGCGTGAGTTCATCCAAAAAGCCTATGATCTAGGTGATGACACTCGTCAGAAAGTGGATTTGAATACATTCTCTGATGAAGAAGTTATGCGTCTGGCTGAAAACCTGAAAAAAGGTATGCCAATCGCAACACCTGTGTTTGATGGTGCAAAAGAGATCGAAATTAAAGAGCTACTGAAACTGGGTGGTCTGCCTACATCAGGTCAGATTACATTATTCGATGGCCGTACTGGTGAAAGATTTGAGCGTCAGGTAACTGTAGGTTACATGTACATGCTGAAACTGAACCACTTGGTTGACGATAAAATGCATGCCCGTTCTACTGGTTCTTACAGCTTGGTTACTCAGCAACCACTGGGTGGTAAAGCTCAGTTCGGTGGTCAGCGTTTCGGGGAGATGGAAGTGTGGGCACTGGAAGCATACGGTGCAGCTTATACTCTTCAAGAAATGCTTACAGTTAAGTCTGATGACGTTAACGGCCGTACTAAGATGTATAAAAACATCGTTGATGGTAGCCATCAGATGGAACCTGGTATGCCGGAATCTTTCAACGTATTGTTGAAAGAAATCCGTTCTCTGGGTATCAACATCGAACTGGAAGACGAGTAATTCGTTTGTACCGGAAGGCTGATATGGCCTTCCGGCCAGTATAAATACTGGGATTAGGGGAGAGAGGCTCGGGTCTCTCACCTGACAGGTCTAACTCCGACAGGAGCCATTTTGTGAAAGACTTAATTAAGTTTCTGAAAGCGCAAACCAAGACCGAAGAGTTTGATGCGATCAAAATTGCTCTGGCATCTCCTGATATGATCCGTTCGTGGTCATTCGGTGAAGTGAAAAAGCCAGAAACTATTAACTACCGTACGTTCAAACCTGAGCGTGACGGCCTTTTCTGTGCGCGTATTTTCGGGCCAGTAAAAGACTACGAATGCTTGTGCGGTAAGTACAAACGTTTAAAACACCGTGGTGTGATTTGTGAGAAGTGTGGCGTTGAAGTTACACAAACTAAAGTCCGTCGTGAGCGCATGGGTCATATTGAACTAGCTTCTCCGACTGCGCACATTTGGTTCTTAAAATCACTGCCATCTCGTATCGGTTTGCTGCTTGATATGCCTTTACGTGATATTGAGCGTGTTCTTTATTTTGAATCATATGTTGTTGTTGAAGGCGGGATGACTAGCCTTGAACGTCGCCAGATTCTGACTGAAGAACAATATCTTGACGCACTAGAAGAGTTCGGTGATGAATTTGATGCAAAAATGGGTGCAGAAGCAATCCAAGGTTTGTTGAAAAATCTCGACCTCGAAAATGAGTGCGAAACGTTACGTGAAGAATTGAATGAAACAAATTCTGAAACGAAACGTAAGAAGCTGACTAAGCGTATTAAGCTGTTAGAAGCATTTATTCAATCTGGTAATAAACCAGAATGGATGATCTTAAATGTTCTGCCAGTATTGCCACCAGATCTACGTCCATTAGTACCATTGGATGGTGGTCGTTTCGCAACATCTGATCTTAACGATCTGTATCGTCGCGTAATTAACCGTAATAACCGTCTAAAACGTCTTCTGGATCTGGCTGCGCCTGATATCATCGTACGTAACGAAAAACGTATGTTGCAAGAAGCGGTTGATGCACTGTTAGATAACGGTCGTCGTGGTCGTGCAATTACAGGTTCAAACAAACGTCCTCTGAAATCTTTGGCTGATATGATCAAAGGTAAACAAGGTCGTTTCCGTCAGAACTTGCTTGGTAAGCGTGTTGACTACTCTGGTCGTTCTGTTATCACCGTAGGTCCATACCTGCGTCTGCATCAGTGCGGTCTGCCTAAGAAAATGGCTCTTGAGCTATTCAAACCATTTATCTATGGCAAATTAGAATTACGTGGTTTGGCAACAACCATTAAAGCTGCGAAGAAAATGGTTGAGCGTGAAGAATCAGTTGTTTGGGATATCTTGGATGAAGTTATCCGCGAACACCCAGTTATGCTGAACCGTGCGCCAACACTTCACCGTCTGGGTATCCAAGCTTTCGAACCAATCTTGATCGAAGGTAAAGCTATCCAATTGCACCCTCTGGTTTGTGCGGCATATAACGCCGACTTCGATGGTGACCAAATGGCGGTACACGTTCCTCTAACTTTAGAAGCACAGTTAGAAGCGCGTGCGTTGATGATGTCAACAAACAACATTCTATCACCTGCAAGTGGTGAGCCTATCATCGTTCCTTCTCAGGACGTTGTATTGGGTCTTTACTACATGACTCGTGACTGTGTAAACGCGAAAGGCGAAGGCATGGTCTTAAATGGACCTAAAGAAGCCGAGCGTGTTTACCGTTCAGGTCATGCTTCACTGCATGCCCGCGTAAAAGTTCGTATCACTGAAGAAGTGAAAGATGGCGAAGGTAACATCACAGTCAATACTGGCTTGGTTGATACCACCGTTGGCCGTGCGATTTTATGGATGATCGTACCAAAAGGTCTACCTTACTCTTTGGTTAACCAAGCGTTAGGTAAGAAAGCTATCTCTAAAATGCTGAATACTTGTTACCGCGTTTTAGGATTGAAACCAACTGTTATTTTTGCTGACCAAATTATGTACACCGGGTTCGCTTACGCTGCTCGTTCTGGTGCATCAGTTGGTATCGATGACATGGTTATTCCTGAGAAAAAAGCCGGTATCATCGCAGAAGCAGAAGCTGAAGTTGCTGAAATTCAAGAACAGTTCCAATCTGGTCTTGTAACAGCAGGCGAACGTTACAACAAAGTTATCGATATCTGGGCTGCGGCAAACGAACGTGTTGCTAAAGCGATGATGGAAAACCTGTCTACTGAAACTGTCATTAACCGTGATGGTGAAGAAGAACAACAGGTCTCTTTCAACAGTATCTTTATGATGGCCGACTCCGGTGCTCGTGGTTCTGCTGCGCAGATCCGTCAGCTAGCTGGTATGCGTGGTCTGATGGCTAAACCAGATGGTTCAATCATCGAAACCCCAATTACAGCAAACTTCCGTGAAGGTCTAAACGTTCTTCAGTACTTTATCTCTACGCATGGTGCTCGTAAAGGTCTTGCGGATACAGCATTGAAAACAGCAAACTCAGGTTACTTGACTCGTCGTCTTGTTGACGTAGCACAAGACTTGGTTGTGACTGAAGATGACTGTGGTACTCACGAAGGTATCTTGATGACTCCGGTTATCGAGGGTGGCGATGTTAAAGAGCCACTGCGTGAGCGTGTACTTGGTCGTGTGACAGCTGAAGATATCCTGATCCCAGGAACAGCTGATATTCTTGTTCCACGTAACACTTTGCTACACGAAAAATGGTGTGACCTGTTAGAAGAAAACTCTGTTGACAGCGTTAAAGTCCGTTCAGTCGTAAGCTGTGAAACTGACTTCGGTGTGTGTGCTCACTGTTATGGTCGTGACCTTGCTCGTGGTCATATCATTAACAAAGGTGAAGCTATCGGGGTTATTGCAGCACAGTCAATCGGTGAACCAGGTACACAGTTGACGATGCGTACGTTCCACATCGGTGGTGCGGCATCTCGTGCGGCAGCAGAATCAAGTATCCAAGTGCGTAACACGGGTACACTGAAACTGTTCAATGCGAAATACGTTACCAACTCAGAAGGCAAATTAGTTATTACTTCACGTAATACTGAATTGCGTCTGATTGATGAGTTCGGTCGTACTAAAGAGAGCTATAAAGTTCCTTATGGTGCACACTTAACCAAAGGTGATGGCGCGTCAGTGAATGGTGGTGAAACAGTTGCAAACTGGGATCCACATACAATGCCAGTTGTCAGTGAAGTATCCGGTATTATCCGCTTCTCTGATATGATTGATGGCCAATCTGTCACTCGTCAAACTGATGAATTAACAGGTCTGTCTTCAATTGTTGTTCTGGATACAGCTGAGCGTACCGCAGGTGGTAAAGATTTACGTCCTGCACTGCGTGTTGTTGATGCAAATGGTAACGATGTTCTGATCCCGAACACAGATATGCCTACTCAGTATTTCTTACCGGGTAAAGCAATTGTTCAGTTGGATGATGGTATTGCTATCAATGCCGGTGATACTTTAGCGCGTATTCCACAAGAATCTGTGGGTACTAAAGATATCACGGGTGGTCTGCCACGCGTAGCTGACTTGTTCGAAGCTCGTCGTCCGAAAGAGCCTGCAATCTTGGCAGAAATCAGCGGTATTATTTCGTTTGGTAAAGAAACGAAAGGTAAACGCCGTCTGGTTATCACGCCATTAGATGGTAGCGATCCGTACGAAGAGATGATCCCTAAATGGCGTCAATTGAACGTGTTTGAGGGTGAAATCGTTGAACGTGGTGACGTTGTTTCTGATGGTCCAGAATCTCCACATGATATTCTGCGTTTGCGTGGCGTCCATGCAGTAACGCGTTATATCACTAACGAGGTTCAGGAAGTTTACCGTTTACAAGGCGTTAAGATTAACGATAAACACATTGAAGTTATCGTTCGTCAGATGCTACGTAAGGTTACAATTGCTGACGCAGGAAGCTCTGAATTCCTCGAAGGTGAGCAAATTGAATACTCACGCGTTAAAGTTGCTAACCGTAAACTTGAAATGGAAGGTAAAATTCCTGCAAATTATGCTCGTGACCTATTGGGTATCACTAAAGCATCTTTGGCAACAGAATCCTTCATTTCTGCGGCATCGTTCCAAGAAACAACACGCGTACTGACAGAAGCTGCAGTTGCAGGTAAACGCGATGAACTTCGCGGTCTGAAAGAAAACGTTATTGTTGGCCGCTTGATCCCAGCGGGTACTGGTTTTGCTTATCATCAAGACCGTACACGTCGCCGTCATCTGAATGATGTGGTTGAGGCTCCACAAGTTAGTGCTGATGAAGCAACTGCTAACTTGGCTGAACTGTTAAATGCAGGTTTTAGCAGCGATAACAAATAAGACTAATTAGTCTATTTGCAACATGATAATCGAACCGGTGCACTTAAATGCACCGGTTTTTTTATCCTTTAAATAAATTTTTGATGAAAATACAGTTCCACTTAATATTAATTTTCAAAACAATTAATATTAAAAATAAATCATTCTAAATAGAGATAAATATTAATAATAGTTATTAATTTATTTGGATTTTAAAATTAATATTTTTAAATAAAGACTTTATCAATCATAAAATAAAAAATCACACTCAAGGAAATTCCTTTAATTTATTGAATTAAAATAATTTTATTATATTTTTTATGATAACTTAAATATATAGGCATTAAAAATAATAACAACCTGTTTTTATTTGTAATGTGTTATGAATGAAAATTAATAAACAATATAGGCGTTAAATTATCATTGTGATAAAAGAAAACAATGATGATTAAATTTATTAAAGTCAATATTATTAAATTTATCAGGAATAGCATTATGAATAAAAAAGAAAATATGAATTCCCTTGTTTCAGATGTTCTTTCAGCAGCTGCACCTACTGCACCTACCGCAGATGTTAGCACGGTATCCCAAGTGATTACGGGGACTGGACCCGTTGCATTAGATTTAGTGATCATTATTGATACCAGTGGTTCTATGTCTGATGAATCTCAAGATCTTAGTGATCAGATTGATGCTGCGATTCAGAATGCATCAGAAAAATGCCCTTCGCGACTTAGAGCAACTTTCTTAGGTATTCAAGGCACTTGGGATAATACGAAATTTGATCAATCTGTCAGTGATTACCTGATTGGACGTGGTGTTAAAGAGGCAAATTTACAAGCAAGAGCACCTTTTAAAGAAGCTGATGGATTAGATCATAGGGGAAATCGCGAAGATCTCTGTCGTGCAGTCATTGATGCCAGTAAATATTTTGATTGGCGAGAGAATGCTCGTCGGGCAATTTTTGTGTTGGGTGATGAAGGTATGGAAGGGGGCGGGGGTATTTTAACTCAAGCAGCCATTGATAAAAATGATGAGGCTATATCTGTTGCACAGCAGGAACAAGTCAAGGTCTACACATATCAAGGCACACCCAATGACGATCCTTCTAATCTCGATAGTTTTCCGTCACTTGCAGATAGAGATAAAATCACCAAAGAGTATGAACGGCTGGCAGAACAAACGGGTGGGCGCTCTTATATTTATACTACGGGGATCGCTAATTTTTCATTAGTTTTACAAGAAATTCTTTGTGATAGTTTGAATCCACCGGCTAAACCAAATGTTAATGGTAAAGCTAATTGCGAAAGTGTGTGTGAGCAGTTACCAACTATTTTAGCAACAATTGGTCGGTTAGCTGAGATCTTGAATAAAGCCATTGATGCATGCTGTAAAGATGATCATGATGATAGTAAGAAAGATAAGAAACTTTGTCGTTGTAAACATTAATATTTAGCATAATAAAAGGCGAGCAATATTGTATTGCCCGCCTAAGTAATTTATTAACTCATTAATATCAATGCTGATTAATAAAAAATGCCGATAATAGCGCAATGGATGACAAAGCCGACAAGTAAAGGCACGGCTGTTCGTTTAACAACATCAAATGGCTGGAGTTTTGCGCCACTGGAAACGGCAATGATAACGCCTGAAACTGGAGACATCCCTCGTCCCATGTGCGATGCTTGCTGCATTGGTAAGATCATCGCGATAGGATTAACGCCCATGCTATGAGCAATTTGTGGAATCAATTCGACAAAAGCTAAGAATGGTGCATTTCCTGAGCCCATGATAATGGCTGCTGCCAATGTCACTAACGCAAAGACAAGTGCCATCGCAAATGGTGGTAAACCGACAGATTCCGCGAGCAGAATAAGTTGGTCAATTGCACCACTGACTTTAATACCATGAGCAAATACGCCTGCGGCAACGAGTAATCCAACTACATTACTAAAAGCATGACCCATGCCATTTAAAAAATGTTGGAAGCCATTACACACTACTTTGAAATTGTGAGTGCGCAGTGTTTCGATGAGCATACAAATCGCCATTGAAATTAAGACGATTGTGACGACATCAAGATGAATTCCTTCAAAGAATAAATTCGACGATCCCACTGCCATGATAATTGGCAGCATGGGTAAAATAGCATAATAGCTAGGGATGTTCTTTTTCTTTTCTTCTCCTTCATGTGATTGGACGGCTTTACCAATAGCAGGAATAAAGCCAATTTTTCGGTCACAATGACGTTGCCAGAAAATATGTGTGATACCAACAGCAAGAACAGTCGCTAGTGCCGCAGGACCTTGATAGTACAACACATATTCAACAACTGACATATCCACTGCTTTAGCACCACGAATGGCATCAATCGCAGTTGGCGTGTAGGCAACCCCAAGAGAAGTGGCGATAACACCGGCAGCGGAAGCTGGAGATAATCCAAGCCCAATCATGATTGGAAACATGGTACCCATGAGTAGAACAGCTAAGCCTGTTGCTGATGGGATCGCAAGTTGCAATATACTCGCCAATAAAAATGAGAAAAATAGCAGGACATAAGGCGAACGCATATTTTTCAAAGGTTTAGTAGCGACGCTGACAACGGCTTCATTCGCACCAATATGATCCATATAATGGGCGAATCCCATCAATGCCATGATCATTAAGCCGAGATCGGCGGCACGGCTACTAAAGAGGTCGCGCATGACTTCAAAGGAGTCTAGCCAAGTTAATCCTGTAGAAGCTACATTTTTAGGTAAGATAGATCCCCAACCGAGAGCTTGGGTACATATCATGAGAACCAAACCAGCAATAAATAAGATAGGTTCTGCCTTGTAGCCTTTGAGTATAAACCGCGCGACCAAAATAACGATAATAAGAACCGTTAAAATTGGGATCATGCTTTAGCTCCTGGCTTGAAACGCTCAGCTGTGATCTGCACGACTTGCTTTAGCACATCACTTGCTGCATATAGCGATTTAACGGGCAAATATTCATAGATGGAATGGAAATTATGTGCACCTGTGAAGATATTTGGGCAAGGTAATCCATTTTGAGATAACGCCGCACCATCATAACCACCGCGCATTGGGATTACTTTTGGGGTAATACCACAAGCTTGGTAGGCTTCGACAGCAACATCAATTGGATAACGGTTTTCACCTTGTAAACTGTTATAAACGTTGGAGTAGCGATCGGCTAATGAGCATTTGATGCTGCCTTCTCCCCACAGCTGTTCGCAACATTCAGATAGTTTTTTCAAGAACGCCATTCTTGATTGATAGCCTTCTTCGGTAAAATCACGAATATCCATTTTTAGCACAGTACGCGCGCTGTTACCTGACATCTGCTTTACCCAATAATAACCTTCACGCCCCTCGGTATATTCTGGCGCTTCACCACCGGGTAGCATAGCGATAAATTTTTGTGCCATTAAAAGTGAATTGATTAATTTTCCTTTTGCTGACATTGGATGAGCCGATTTACCTGTAAAGATAATTTCAGCATCACCTGCATTCCAGTTTTCATAAACTAATTCGCCAATACCGCAGCAATCAAGGGTATAGGCGAAGTCTGCACCAAACTCTTGCACATCAAATACTTTTGCGCCTCGTAAACCTTGTTCTTCATCAGGAACAAAACCGATTTTGATTGTACCGTGTTTAATTTGTGGGTTTTGTTTAAAATATTGGAGCATGTCCATAATGGAAGCGATGGCTGCTTTATCATCAGCGCCTAGCAGGCTAGTACCATCGGTGACAATAATGTCATCACCGAGGTAGTTGGTCAGTTCAGGAAATTCGCTTTTACGCAGGTAAATATTTAATTCTTTGTTTAAACACAGATCTTCGCCGTTATATGGCAAAATTTGTGCTTTAGTATCATTGGTTTGTTCTGCACTGGTATCTAAATGTCCAAAGAAAGCAACAGTTGGAACATCATAATCGAGGTTTGACGGTAATGTTGCAGTGACAATGGCGGTATCACGTAATTTGATATCTTCAACGCCGAGTGCTTCTAGCTCTTTCACTAATTGTTTTGCTAAAACACGCTGCCCTTCTGAAGATGGCATAATGCCAGCGGCGCCTTTTTCCCTATCGGTGGTGGTGTTAATTTGTGTATAAGAAATAAATCTATCGACAATATTCATTACTTTCATTCTCCAGCATTATTATTATGAGTATTTTTTGTATCATGAATAATAAAAAGATAAATATTGAATCGATAAAATTTCTTTAAAATGTTACGGAGGATATAAAATTGATAATTAGAAGAAGATATTATTAAAATAATGAATTATTATACTGGCCTTTTAATTTTATCATTAAATGAGAATTTTCAAATGTCATGCAACTCTATGTTGTATATTGGTTTTTTATTGTTTTCTCTAAGATATGTTGATAATTAACATATATTTTTTAACTTTATCTAATTTGTGATAAATTAGATATTAATATCATGAATACAAGTATAGATTATTTTTTATAAATTAATAAAGTTATCTTAAAATAAACATAAAATATTTGATTTAAATATAATCTTATCTCCACTAATTTTGTTAAATGACATAATATATATCAATATCTTTAATCTATTCTAAGAAAACAAAGATAATATCTTCCTTGATATTATCTTTGTAAGATTAGCGGCCTAAGTATTGATCCCAATCTTTCCAAACAGGTTGTAGCCCAGCGCGAATGAGTGATTCAGCAACTTGCGCTGCGCTGCGGTTATCATGACGTTCGGCAATCCAAGTTGCTCGGATTTTTTTCAGCCCTTTATGTACATTTAGTTCCGAAGCCGGGTCGCCATAAGGGCCTGATGTATCATAAACAGGCACTGGCTCATTATCTTCAAATTGCGGATTATCTTTATCGCCGCCAATTAATGTTTGTGAGAGTTGGATTTCTCTCATGGGAACTTGAATATCTTCCCGTGATCCCGTTAAGTAAATACGTTGGGAATTAGGAAATGAAACACCGGAAATAGTGTTGATAAAATCTTCAGCTGCATCACGTTGTGCTTTACGCGTTCGTGCCGGTGCTGCTTTTGGTGATAGATCAGTTGTTGGTATAATTGAGTTTTGGGACATAGCAAATTCCTGACATTGTCACAGGCTATTACGTTTAAACGCATAGCGGGTTTATCGTAGAAAGTTGCTTGTCTAGAGTTCGGATGGAGTAATGGTAAGATGCGGCAGCGCATTTTAGGGTGTTGTCATTTTCGATATGTTGCTTTTTTCATCAATCTATCGATGGAAAAAATGAAATAACCAAAATGATGACGCTAAATAATTACTCTTGTTCCCTTCGCAGGTATTAACCCGATCAGGTTCCGCGGATCCCGAATTAACGGTCTCAGCCTGCACATATTTATGTACTAGGCACTCCGACAAGAAAGTTCAGTATAAAGTTTCTTCGTTATTGTTCAAGCAATAAGTGTGCTGGCTGCATTCAGCGACTTAAACCACCATCTTCTTTTCTCTTTTTTCTGTCACGCATGATAAGCAGATATCGTTTTGATTGCTGCTTTCTCTTTTACATGAATGTATTAGAGGAAAAAGATTATTTTAATGGTACGAAATTCTCACTCAAAAATAAGAATATGTTAAAAGCTAAAGCACCCAATGATACTGTTGCCAGTACTTTGCCTTGGCAGCTTGCTGTAATTTTTGATCGCCATTGACAATAAACACCTCATCAGCAAACTCACACATTGGGAGATCATTTGCAGAATCGGTATAAAAATAGAGATAAGCATCCGTGATTTTCTGATGTTGAATCCATTGCATCAGCCGCTTAACTTTGCCTTCTTTAAAGGTTGGAATACCCTCAATTTCAGTCGTGTAGCAGCCTTGGTTCTCTTTTAGGTCAATCCCCATAGCAATATCTGCATTGAGATGTTGTGCAATTTTTTTGACAATAAATGATACGGTTGCAGAAATGATAATCACGGGGATCGCTTGTGATCGGTATTGTGCGATCGTTTTGACGGCATCGGGATAAATACGCGGTAAAATTCGTGTTGCCACAAAATCATCTAGCCAGCTATCGACTTGTTGAATGGGAACGCCAGCTAATGTTTGCAGGTTAAACTGCAAATAAGCTGCCATATTGAGCGTGCCAGCATTATATTGCGCCATCATTTCTTTATCAGCTTCAACAAAGCTGGGATCAGTAATGATGTTGTTATCCCATAAATATTGAGTCCAAAGAACACTGCTATCTCCCTGAATAAGCGTGTCATCAAGATCAAAAATAGCCAATTTGGTTTGCATCGTATTCTCCTTGTTGTGTTTATTATGCGAGAAACTGTTATTAACTCAGAGCACGAATTTCATTTTTATTAAACATGAGTTCAAGGTGTGTTCCTGGCTCTAATAAACGTTCAGATGAGCGATTAAGTAAATCAACCGTCATATTACCAGCAAGTGTATTGACTGAGTAACGAATGATATTGCCGAGTAGCTGGTGGTCAAGAATAACGGCATCCACAGGATGGGAAATGTGCTCACCATAATGCCTGCCAGCTTCTTTTACATAAATGGATTCAGGCCTAATAGCAAGAATACCTTGTAAACTCAGACCTAATAATTCATTGGCTTTTTCGGCTTCAACAAGGTTGTAGTGCCCCATAAAGCGAGCAACAAATTCATTAGCTGGCTGAGTATAAATATTTTCGGCTGTATCACTTTGAATAATAGAACCTTTATTCATTAAAAAGATACGGTCAGACATAATCATCGCTTCATCTTGGTCATGCGTGACAAAAATGGTGGTGAGATTCAGTTCACGTTGTATATGACGAATTTGTTGGCGAAGATGTTTTCTAATACGGGCATCCAATGCAGATAAGGGCTCATCTAACAGCAATACTTGTGGTTTGACAACCAATGCGCGAGCGAGAGCAACGCGTTGGCGCTGTCCACCTGATAATTGATGAGGATATTGCTGCTCTTTACCTTCGAGTTCAACAAGTTCAATGACTTTGGCAACGGCTGTTTTTCTCTCGTTACTTTCTACTTTTTGCATTTTTAAACCAAAGGCAATATTTTCTTCAACTGTCATATTGGGGAACAGTGCATAGCTTTGAAAAACCATGCCGACACCGCGTTGCTGAGCTGCCTGTTGGGTAATGTTTTTGCGATTAATATAAAGCTCACCATTATCAGGTTGCTCTAGACCCGCAATGCAGCGTAATAAGGTGGACTTTCCGCAGCCACTTGGACCGAGTAGGGTGATAAACTCACCTTTTTCAATGGTGAACTGGATATCAGTAAAAACATTATTTTGACCAAATGATTTACTTAGGTTTTCAGCAATAACGTAACTCATTATTTATCTCCAGACCGGCTCATACGCATTGCAAGCCAAGTGAGCAGCAATGTGAATAGAAAATAAGACATCACTAACGCAGAGGTGAAATGACCACTCGTTTGACGCATATTAAATAAGTAAATTTGTAAGGTTTCATAACGTGTTCCCACCAAAATATTGGCAAAAACAAACTCACCCATCAAAAATGAAAATGAGATCAGCAGTGAAACCAGAAAGCCTTTGCGAATATTCGGCAATATAATCAAGAAAAACGCTTTAAATGTGCTAGCGCCTAATAGATGTGCAGCATCCATTAGGTCATGCAAGTTAATGCCTTGGAAACTATTGGCTAGCGCTCGGTACATAAACGGCAATGTGATGGTGAAATAGGTGCCGATTAAAATCCAAGGTGTTCCAACTAGCATTAAAGGCTCATCTGCAAAAATTTGCAGTAACCCAACGGATGAAACAACAGGCGGGATGGCAAAAGGTAAAATAATGAATAGATCCATCAAACCTTTCATTTTTGGGAAGCGGTAAAAAACAACAAAGGTCACGGGTAAAATGACGACGGTGCTAATCAATAATGTGCCGAAACAGATAATTAATGAGCGACCAAAAGCCATTAAAAAACGCGGATCTTGCCAAAGCTGTAAGTACCATTTTATGGTTAGGGCATCCGGTAATACAGTGGCTCCCCATTGTGTTGCCATAGAATAGATAAATGTTGCAATGATAGGTAACACGAGCAGTGCAGCAACACTGATTAAAATGAGTTTATGTAACCATAATCCTGAGTTCTGTCTCGTTTTTATCGTGAGGCTATGATTTTGCATGATAGCTCCGTTTTAATAACCAATGATGAATCGCGGTAATAAAAGCTAAAATAGCAATCAGCAATACCGACAATGCGGCAGCTAAATTGGGTTCTAAATAGAGGTCGCCAGAAACTAGGCTGCCGATGCGAATGGTTACAAGGTTGTAATTACCACTTGTTAAAGCATAAGTGCTGGCATAGGCACCGACTGCATTCGCCACTAAGATGATAAATGTTCCGAGTAATGCTGGAGATATTACGGGAATAGCAACTGTCCTCCAGTATGTTAGCTTACTCGCGCCCATCGTTTTTGCGGCATCTTCCCATTCTGGCTTTAAAGCATCAAAAGCAGGATAGAGTAATAAAATGCCTAGTGGGATTTGAAAGTAGATATACAACACCATCAAGCCACTTGCGCTATAAATATTGAAATCTTCAATCAGCCCCCATGCTTTGAGCTGTAAGGTAATCGCGCCATTAAAGCCAAGAATGATGATGAAAGCGAAAGCCAATGGTACACCGCTAAAGTTGCTTGCCATTGTTGTTAATGAAATCATTAAGCGGCGAATTTTGCCCTGCATTTTATAAATCGAAAATGCAGTGATTGCGGAGATCAATAAGCCAACAACACTACAAATAATGGATAGCCAAAGTGTATTTTGGAAAGATTGCAAATAGAAGTCACTGGTTAAAATCTCAATATAATGGGCTAATGACCAAGTTTCTTCTGCAATAAAACTATTCACTAATACCCAAATCATGGGGGCGATTTGAAATAAGAAAAATAGAATAAAAAAAGGCAAGGTAAGTAGCATTGCGCGCCAGTGAAATTGCCTAAAAGATTTTTTAAGCATAACTTTTTTCTCCCGTTGCGGGCAGGCTTGCTCACATGAAATGCTGACGTTACTCATGATTGATCTCCCGCGAGCAGCTCATGGCAGATTTTTTTATCTGTAAAATCAATGCCGAGCAAAGCGCAGACTGTTCCACAAATCTCGGTTTGTTCTACAGCACATTGCGCTTGGTGTGAAAATTGGTTACCAATCACAAATAAAGGCACTGTGCGTTCTTCTGCCAATATGCCGCCGTGGCTGTGGTCATTATTCATGCCATGGTCACTGGTCACCATGATTTGATAGCCTTGTTCAATCCACGATGGAAGGTAGCTTGATAAAACTGTATCAATTTTCCGCGCGGCATTGCGGTATTGTGGCGAATCGAAACCAAATTTGTGGCCAGTATCATCAATATTCATTGGGTGGATCAGTAAAAAATCTGGGGAATAAGTTGACCGCAGATATTCTGCATCCATAAAAAGGTGATCATCAGGATAGTGATCAGCTTGATAAAAACAGCCATGCTGAATAGGTAGCTGAATATCATGCGTAAAACGGTCACGTATTACGACAAAGGGCGCACGGTTATACAGTTCACTTACCCAATAATAAGCAGCTGCAGCCGTTGTTTTTCCGGCTTTTTGGGCTAGTGAAAAAATACTATCAAAGTAAGAAAGTCGCACCACTTCGTTATTGACGATGCCACTTTTAATTGGCGAAATACCCGTTAATATGCATTCATATAAAGGACGCGACATTGATGGTAATTCACATTCCAGCTTATAAAGAGTTGCACTATCCGCTTCAATAAGACCATTAAGATAGCCCATACAATGATGGGCTACTGGATAGCTCAAGCCGTCTAGCACAATAAGTATGACTTTATTAGACATGAGGCTTTTAATTCCTAATTACTGTTGGTGAATTAACACTTGTTGCTGCCACATTTTTGGTAAATTACGTGATGATTTTTCCCAACCATCTGCATTTTTAATCGGATGAACATTTTTATATTGCTCATCTGGTAGCAATTTTGCTTTGACATTTTCTGGCAGTGTTAAGTGTGTTGCGCGGATAGGGCGAGCATAGCCTTCTGCAAGGTTAAGCTGTCCTTTATCACTAAAGATAAATTCGCGGGCAAGTTTGGCTGCGTTCGGGTTTTTTGCGAATTTATTGATAATGGTGGTATAACCGGAAATAACGGATCCATCAGAAGGGATAACAACTTCAAAGCGATCTCGGTTGATCTGATCACGGTAATTTAGAGCATTGAAATCCCATAAAATGCCAACTTCGACTTCACCTTTTTCAATATTGGCGACGGTTGGGTTATTTACTGATAAACGTTTCTGTTTCGCGAGTTCACCAAAAAATTCGATGGCAGGTTGTAGATTATTTTCATCACTACCACGCGCAAAAGCCGCCGCTAGAACAGCATTGTTGGCCTGTGCCGCAATCCCGACATCTCCAACTGTGACTTTATAATCACCTTTGAGTAAATCTTCCCAACTTTTTGGTGCGTCTTTGACTAAATCTTTATTAATCATAAAAGCAATTGTGCCCGTATAAGCCAAAGCCCAATGCCCATCTTTATCTTTTGCCCAATCTGGGATCTGTGACCATGTTGTTGGTTTATAAGGTTGAGTAACGCCTTTTAATACGGCAACAGGGCCAAATGCGGCACCAACATCACCAATATCAGCAGTAGCATTATTTTTCTCTGCGGCAAATTTAGCAATTTCTTGTGCTGAGCTCATATCAGTATCTTGATGTTTTAAACCATATTCTTTTTCAAGATCTTGCCAAGTTCCTTGCCAGTTAGCCCATGAATCAGGCATACCAACGCTGTATACTTGCCCTTCTTTCTTTGCAGCATTAATTAGGGTTGTTAGATCAGTTTCTGCTGTTGCAGCAAAACTTGAGGCGGTTAGTGAAATCAAGATTGCAGGTACGATAGCTTTCATTTTATCTCTCACAGGGTAGAAGGAATGCGTTTAGTGCATGCTAGTTTTTTAACGTGACAGAGAGTTGAAAGATTTATGACATTTTTTATATCTGTCATATTTCGCGCTACGGTAGGTTGACTATGCTGGTTTTACTCGTTACATCCTTTTTATACTCAGATTATTTTATGACTTATTTGTCATGCTAATTTATAAATATAAAGCCTTTTTGATAAGAACAGTCTAAAAAGTGTCAAAAAAGGGTTTGAAAAATGACTAAATGGAATGATTGAATTACATTGTTGAAAACGTCTATTCCATGAGTAATGGGCAATTATTTATTTAAATAAAAGATGTGAAAAATGACAAAAGTAACATTAACTGGGGCAGAAAACGGCTGGTGGTTTATCTGCTTTGTGGGGCGTTTATGGTTACCGCAAGGTGAGATCCCCAAAGGAACAGCAGCAGAATGGTCATTAATCGGAAAAATAGCAACACCAATTGGTGAATGGCAAGGTGAAGTCGTTTGGTTGATTGCAGAAAAAATGCCAGCAGACATGGCATCACCACGTTTGGTGGCTGCTGAAGATGAAGGATTATTTCGTCTCGCAGGTCGAGGTGTTCAGTTAGCTGAATTCTATCGCTCTCATCGCTATTGCGGATACTGTGGCACTGCAATGAGACACAGTGCAACTGAATGGGCTTGCCTTTGTGATCACTGCCATGAACGTTATTATCCGCAAATAGCACCTTGTATTATTGTGGGTATTCGTCGGGGTGACCACATTCTACTCGCGCAACATCGCCGTCATATTAAAAACCCACGTTTTACGGTACTTGCAGGGTTTGTGGAAGTGGGTGAAACATTAGAAGAGGCTGTGCGACGCGAAGTCATGGAAGAGAGCAGCATCAAAATACGCAATATTCGCTACGTTTCTTCTCAGCCGTGGCCATTCCCACATTCATTAATGATGGGCTTTTTAGCTGATTATGAAAGTGGTGAAATTGAAATTGACCCAAATGAATTAGTGAGTGCCGCATGGTATCACTATGATGATTTACCCAAAATTCCGCCAAGTGACACAATTGCGAGACGCCTAATTGAAGATACTGTTGCGCTATGTCGGCAGGATGACGTGATATTCAAATAGTGCAGCTTCTGATATTGCGACCTTTACATGCTACAATGACGCCTTCAACCACGTGTGGTGGCCACTGATTATAATGGAGTAAATAATGACTGAGTTGAAAAATGACCGCTATCTACGTGCTTTGTTACGTCAGCCTGTAGATACCACCCCGGTATGGATGATGCGTCAAGCGGGGCGTTATCTACCAGAATATAAAGCAACACGTGCACAAGCTGGTGATTTTCTTTCTCTGTGTAAAAATACTGAGCTTGCCTGTGAAGTGACACTTCAACCATTACGCCGTTTTCCATTAGATGCCGCCATTTTATTTTCTGACATCTTAACGATCCCTGATGCAATGGGCCTTGGCCTTTATTTTGAAACGGGCGAAGGGCCGCGTTTTAAAAAAACAGTAAGCAGTTTCGCGGATGTCAAAAATATCCCCATTCCTGACCCAGAAATGGAATTAGGTTATGTGATGGATGCAGTAAGAGCCATTCGTAAAGCGCTTAATGGCGACGTGCCTTTAATTGGTTTTTCAGGTAGCCCGTGGACGCTCGCAACCTACATGGTTGAAGGTGGAAGCAGTAAAGCCTTCACAAAAATTAAAAAATGATGTATGAAGACCCGAATGCTTTACATCTGTTACTTGATAAATTAGCGGATAGTGTGATTTTATACCTCAATGCGCAAATCCGTGCTGGCGCACAATCTATTATGATTTTTGACACTTGGGGCGGTGTGCTAACTCAACGCGATTACCTTGATTTTTCACTGAATTATATGCAGAAAATTATTGATGGTTTGATCCGCGAAAATGAAGGGCGTCGTGTGCCTGTGACACTGTTTACTAAAGGTGGCGGTCAGTGGTTAGAAGCAATGGCTGCAACTGGATGTGATGCATTAGGTTTAGATTGGACGACTGAAATTGCTGATGCGCGTCGTCGCGTTGGCGATAAAGTGGCATTACAAGGAAATATGGACCCTTCTATGTTATATGCCCCAATTCCACGTATTGAAGAAGAAGTTCAGCACATATTGGCAGGCTTTGGTCATGGCAATGGGCATGTCTTTAATTTAGGTCATGGTATTCATCAAGATGTACCACCAGAACATGCCGGTGCATTTGTTGATGCAGTTCACCGTTATTCTCGTCAATACCATCAATAATAGAATGGTTTATTGAATAGACGAAAGCCATTATTTTGTTCGATTATTAGTCGTTAGGTCATTTATGGTGGAGTATTATGGCGATTTCAACTCAACATTTGCGGCAAGAACAGCTTGATAAAGCGAAATTAGTCGTGTTGCAAGATGACGAACAGCAGCCTCATTTTATTGGTGGTGCTGATGTCGGATTTGAGCAACAAGGCTCAGTAACACGTGCTGTTATTGTGGTCTTATCATGGCCGGATTTGCAACTTGTTGAATATCAGATAGCCCGTGTACCCACCGAATTGCCTTATATTCCCGGTTTATTGTCATTTCGTGAAGTTCCGGGTTTAATGGCGGCATGGTCACAATTAAATCAACGGCCTGATTTGGTGTTAGTGGATGGTCAAGGTATTGCTCATCCACGCCGTTTTGGCGTTGCTTGCCATTTTGGTTTACAAGCAAATGTGCCAACAATTGGTGTCGCTAAAAGTAAACTCTACGGTGATTATTTAGCACTTGGTGAAGAACCGGGCAGCTGTCAGCAATTAGTTCATGAAGCTGAACAATTAGGCTGGGTACTCAGAAGTAAAAAACGGTGTAACCCATTATTTATTTCACCTGGGCATAAAATGAGCTATACATCTTCATTGGAGTGGGTTGAAAGATGTTTGCGTGGCTATAGATTGCCAGAACCAACCCGTTTTGCTGACGGAATTGCATCAAATAGAACATTTTTTAAGCGAATGGAAGAGAAGAACAGCTAAATATCAGCAAAATATGTGGCATTAGTTGATTTTCAGGTAAACTGCGAAGTATTACGATTGATGAGTTAGAAATTATGTTAAGAAACCCCATCCATTTAAGGTTGGAAAAACTAGAAAGCTGGCAACATATTACATTTATGGCATGTTTATGCGAAAGAATGTATCCCAACTTTCAGATGTTTTGTCAGCAGAGTGAACTGGCAAGCGCGAAAATATATCGCGCAATACTGGATTTAATCTGGGAATCCTTGATTATTAAAGACAGTAAAGTTAATTTCGATACTCAATTGGAAAAATTAGAAGAAATTATACCGTCGTCTGATGATTCTGACGTTTATGGTGTTTATCCTGCCATTGATGCATGTATTGCTTTAGGTGAACTTATCCATTCTAAATTGAGTGGCGAAACACTGAGCCATGCTATAGCGGTGAGTGAAGTCTCTATCCGTACCGTTGCTATGTTAGAAATGACACAAGCCGGTAGAGAGATGTCAGAACAAGAATTGAAAGAATTATCCTCTATTGAAGAGGAATGGGATATCCAGTGGGAAATTTTCCGTTTACTGGCTGCCTGTGAAGAGAGAGACTTAGAGTTAATTAAAGGATTGAAATCTGACCTCCGTGAAGCGAGTGTCAGTAATATTGGCATCACGGTTGACTGATTTTCACGATTTCCTAAGTGAAAACGTGATTTAGAGCCGTAATGCTGAGGATGAGAGCTTCACATTTGTCCCTAATTTGGTCTACATTTAGGGGCAAGAAGAGAAGTGGCTATCGGGGGCGTGTATCAGGGGTGTCAATTTGGCATATCCGACGCACTCGATGCTTTGCAAACGATAAACACAATGTGTAAGGATAATTTATGAACAAGACTGAATTAGTTGATGCTATCGCAGAATCAGCAGACTTGACTAAAGTGCAAGCAAAAGCAGCATTAGAAGCAACTTTAAATGCTATTTCAGAAACGCTGAAAAAAGGCGAACAAGTACAACTGGTCGGTTTCGGGACTTTTAAAGTCAGCCATCGTGCAGAGCGTACTGGTCGTAACCCGCAAACTCGCGAAGAAATTACTATCCCAGCAACGAATGTTCCTGCTTTCTCTGCCGGTAAAGCACTGAAAGAAGCAGTAAAATAATAAAGTTGCAAACAAGAATTATTAGAGGGGGTGAGCAAAGACCCCTTTTTTTCATTCGAAAAGGGTTGCTGGCATTGGGAATTATCTCAATGCTCAGCGCCTGTTCCTCCAAGCCTAAACTACCCGAGTTTAGTGCCAGCGGCTTTATTGCGGATGATGGTGTGATCCGCATGTGGCGTCTTAATGGTGATAATAGCCTTCCGCAAATTCTTATGGTGGTTTACAGCCCTTATAAAGGCACTGATACTTCCGTCAGTTTCTTTGAATATCGTGAAGGACAGCTTTGGCAGATACGTAGCCAAATATTAAATGCAGGTGACCAAGAAATATTAGAGCAATTGCGCTTTAACAAAGCAGATGAAGTGATCTTTATGCAACGCGTAGAAAAAGATCAAAGAATCGCACTTTCCCAAGATGACATAACCCGTTGGCGTTTCGAAGCTAAACGGATACTGGATATTAATACCGCACTTATTGTGGGTGGCGTTAAGTTATATCAAGGGCGCTGGTCGCAAGGAAAAATTATGACTTGCGAAGGTGAAGTAAGAAATATCAAGTTTGAACCTTATGCACAAAATTGGATAGAAAGCCGTGCGAGGGTATGGCATAAACAACTTAATCTTGCTTGGTTAGAATCACCAGAAGGGAATCAGTTATTAATGGTTGCTGACAATGATTTTTGCCGCTGGCAACCTTCTAAAAATACGTTGTAATCTCACCATTCATTTTTGATAAATGCTCTCATTATTCTCAATCAGTTCAACTCTTAACTGAAAAAAAATAATTGTCATATTATGCGGTAAGAAAAAAGCTGATAAAGCGGTTTTGTTGAAACCTTTTTATCAGCTTAGTGTATTTAATTTCTGGTTGGTGATTATTTCAGGCGGGCAATTGCGCGATAACCAATATCATTGCGATAGAAACTACCATCCCAATTGATATTCGCTGCGGCTTGATAAGCTTTTTTCTGTGCTTGCGCAATATCTTGACCTAATGCAGTTACACAAAGCACACGACCACCCGT
Organism: Providencia sneebia DSM 19967; assembly: GCF_000314895.2. Classification (GTDB taxonomy): domain Bacteria; phylum Pseudomonadota; class Gammaproteobacteria; order Enterobacterales; family Enterobacteriaceae; genus Providencia; species Providencia sneebia. The sequence goes on from NZ_CM001773.1 coordinate 795,527, forward strand.
TGTTGTCACTTCACCATCTTGCAATTTTGTCCCAGCATGGAACACTTTACTATCCGCTGCTTCTTCTGCTGGTAGGCCATAAATGACATCACCCGTGTGATAATCTCCAGGATAACCTCCCGCAGCAATAACCACGCCAAGTGCAGGGCGCTCATCCCAAAGAGAATCTTTTCCAGCAAGTTCACCCTTAGCACCTGCAAGGCATAATTCAACTAAATCGGATTGTAAACGCATCATGATAGGTTGAGTTTCAGGGTCACCAAATCGGCAATTAAATTCGATAACTTTTGGATTACCTGCTTTATCAATCATTAACCCTGCATATAGAAAACCTTGGTAGCGATTTCCTTCTGCATTCATGCCATTAACGGTAGGATAGATAACTTGATCCATTACGCGTTGATGAATCTCATCTGTTACGACTGGAGCTGGAGAATAAGCGCCCATCCCACCAGTATTGAGGCCTGTATCACCATCACCTACACGTTTATGATCTTGACTGGTTGCCATTGGAATGACATTTTCACCATCAACCATGACAATAAAGCTCGCTTCTTCACCATCAAGAAATTCTTCAATAACAATGCGATGTCCAGCATCACCAAAGGCATTACCAGCCAGCATATCTTTGACGGCATCTTTTGCTTCATCAAGTGTCATTGCAACAATCACACCTTTGCCAGCTGCTAAGCCATCAGCTTTTATAACAATAGGGGCACCAACTTCATCTAAATAAGCTAGCGCAGGCGCGACTTCTGTGAAGTTTTGGTAAGCTGCTGTTGGTATTTGATGGCGTGCAAGAAAATCTTTAGTAAAGGCTTTAGAGCCTTCAAGTTGTGCAGCACCTTGGCGAGGGCCAAAAATAGTTAATCCTGCTTTTTGAAAAGCATCAACAATTCCAATCACTAATGGGGCTTCTGGCCCCACAATAGTTAAGCCAATCTGTTTCTCTTTAGCAAATTGAATTAGCGCTTCAATATCAGTCGCTGAAATATTCACATTTTCAAGAGCAGGTTCTAACGCTGTGCCTGCATTTCCGGGCGCAACATAGACTTGGTCAGCAAGTGGAGATTGTGCGGCTTTCCAAGCTAAAGCATGTTCACGCCCACCGCCGCCAATAATTAAAATATTCATCTCATTCTCCTAATAATTAGTGGCGGAAATGGCGCATATTCGTAAATATCATGGCGATACCATGTTCATTGGCAGCATCAATAACTTCGCTATCACGAATAGAACCACCCGGTTGGATTACACAAGTCACGCCGACTTCAGCGGCAGCATCAATGCCATCACGGAATGGGAAAAATGCATCGGATGCCATTGCACAACCCGCAACTTCTAAACCTTCATCAGCGGCTTTGATCCCTGCAATTTTTGCAGAATAAACGCGGCTCATTTGGCCTGCACCAATACCTACTGTCATATTATTTTTAGCGTAAACTATTGCATTCGATTTAACGAATTTAGCAACTTTCCAGCAGAATAGAGCATCTTTTAATTCACGTTCTGTAGGCTGGCGCTTACTCACTACGCGTAGTTCATCTTGCCCAACCATACCTAAATCACGGTCTTGGACTAATAAGCCACCGTTAACGCGTTTAAAATCTAAACCAGCAACAGGTTTATCCCATTCACCACATGTTAGAACACGAACATTGAGTTTTGTTGCTAATATTGGCAAGGCATCATCTGCGACAGAAGGGGCAATGATGACTTCAACAAATTGGCGTTTAATAATATCTTCAGCAGTGGTTTTATCTAACTGGCGGTTAAAAGCAATAATGCCACCAAACGCTGATGTTGGGTCTGTTTTAAACGCGCGATCATAAGCCGTATGAATAGAATCACCCGTTGCGACACCACAAGGATTGGCATGTTTAACAATAACACATGCTGGTTCATCAAAAGATTTTACACATTCAAGAGCGGCATCTGTGTCAGCTATATTATTATAAGAGAGTGCTTTACCTTGAATTTGGGTTGCTGTCGCAATTGATGCTTCTTTAGGATTTTCTTCTATATAGAAAGCGGCATCTTGATGGCTGTTTTCACCATAGCGCATATCTTGTTTTTTGATGAAGTTCAAATTTAAAGTACGTGGGAAACGGCCGGATGGCTGGGTTGTGTCACCATAATAAGGGGCAACTAATTCACCAAAATAGTTTGCAATCATGCTGTCGTAAGCGGCAGTATGCTCAAAGGCTTTGATCGCAAGGTCAAAACGGGTCGACTCATTTAATGCATTTTCGTGATTATCCAGCTCTTCTATAATTCTTTCATAATCATTACTGTTAACGACAATGGCGACATCTTTATGGTTTTTAGCGGCTGAACGAACCATTGTCGGGCCACCAATATCAATATTCTCAATTGCATCTTCTAAAGTGCAGTTTGGTTTTGCGACAGTTTGAGCAAATGGATACAGATTGACGACAACCATATCAATAGGCGAGATGTCATGTTGTTCCATGATGGCGTCATCTGTGCCTCGGCGGCCTAAAATCCCACCATGAACTTTCGGATGCAGAGTCTTAACTCGACCGTCCATCATTTCAGGGAACCCTGTGTAATCTGAAACTTCAGTCACATTTAGTCCTGAATCTGCGAGAAGTTTTGCAGTTCCTCCGGTGGAAAGTAATTCAACACCTCTTTGAGAAAGCGCTTTAGCAAATTCAACAACACCTGTTTTATCAGACACACTAAGTAGGGCACGACGAATAGGACGAAGCAGTTGCATGAGATAGATCCCTTGGATAAGAAAACAATAACACGGTTAAGCGTAAGCATAAGAGCAAATAACTCTTCTTATATATACCTATTTCTTCATTGTGACCAAATCATCACACGAGATATCTATAAGCATTAACAATTTTAGAACTAAAAAAGGAAAACAATGATGTATTTTCAAGCTAATTGTAACGCAAACGTTTGCGTAATGCGCGATAAATTTTAACTATTTTTGTCTTTGTGGATAAGTTTGTGAGTAAGCTGGTATAAGTAGGGGTTTTGCTGGGGATTGCAGCAGTTGAATTTTTTTTTGCAAAAAACACTTGCGAGAATTCTCCAGCTCCCTATAATGCGCATCCACTGACCGGGAACAAGGCGATGCAAAGCAACGATGAGTGACGGAGCCGCAGTTAACAACTTGAAGTTAAACGAGTTAATGTTAAGTTAGCGGTAACGAAAACGGCAGCGAGATGTTCTGAAAAGAAAAAGCGAAAAAAGCTTGACATCTCGAAAAGGTAAGCGTAATATACGCCACCTCGCGACAACGACCTAAACGGTTGAAAATCGAAAGATAGTCGCAACGCTCTTTAACAATTTATCAGACAATCTGTGTGGGCACTCACAAGACACTATCAAAAAATATTTGATTGAAAAAGTCTTGAAGAGTGACTAACACGTTAATTCATATACATATGAACTAATAGGTAATCTGGTTTCTTCGGAAATCAGGCGACAGTAAAGATTCTTTGAGCATCAAACACTTTTAATTGAAGAGTTTGATCATGGCTCAGATTGAACGCTGGCGGCAGGCCTAACACATGCAAGTCGAGCGGTAACAGGAGAAGCTTGCTTCTCGCTGACGAGCGGCGGACGGGTGAGTAATGTATGGGGATCTGCCCGATAGAGGGGGATAACCACTGGAAACGGTGGCTAATACCGCATAATCTCTAAGGAGCAAAGCAGGGGAACTTCGGTCCTTGCGCTATCGGATGAACCCATATGGGATTAGCTAGTAGGTGAGGTAATGGCTCACCTAGGCGACGATCCCTAGCTGGTCTGAGAGGATGATCAGCCACACTGGGACTGAGACACGGCCCAGACTCCTACGGGAGGCAGCAGTGGGGAATATTGCACAATGGGCGCAAGCCTGATGCAGCCATGCCGCGTGTATGAAGAAGGCCTTATGGCTGTAAAGTACTCCTCAGCCCGAAGTACTGCGTTGACGCTAATATCATCTCCGGAACGACCTTGCCGAGCGATCAACCTTTGGCTTTCTCCTTGCCATTAAACCAGGTCATTCGGACATTGCAAAAACACCCTCCAGAGGTAGTTTGGGTATATCCCCCACGGATCCATGGTGGATT